>CAJOJV010000043.1 GCA_905234995.1 uncultured Eubacterium sp.
GCAATTAAATCTCTTACAACAAGCCAAATGCAAATATATGGTGCCATACCGAGTATCATAGCAACTGCTGAAAAAAACAGTCCGAGAAAGGTAAGTCCCCTGTGATTTCCTGCATAACTGAGAAGATACGAAACATCATTTTGTTTTTTAGGTTTATTTTCTTTCATAATCGACCTCCGTATTTTTAGCCGGTTAGCAATTGCTAACTCTGTTATATTATAGCTCATTTTTCTTTAATGTCAATAGATTTTAATTGATAAGTTAGCAAATGCTAATTATAATGTTTTTGGTGATAATATGTGAAATATAAAGGTATATATTGGACTGCATATAATGATATAAACAATCAAATAATGACGAGGTAGTTCGCGCATAAAAACTACTGCGAAAAGTATATCGTTCCCAAAATCGGTCAGTATACGCTGAAGCAAATCTCAACGGTTGTATGTCAGCAATTCCTAACGGAAATGTACACAAACGGCAGGCATAAATGTACCGAGAAATACGGCACGGGGCTGGCGCTGAAAACAGTACAGGGAATCAAAATTGCCCTGCAGTGCTGTTTACAGAAAGCCGTTGACGAAGGGCTGCTCGAAAGAAACCCCGTCGCCAAGGTAAAACTGCCGAGAGAGCCGAAAAAGGAAATGCAGACGATGAAAGCAAATGAACTCAAAGCCTTTCTCGACGAAACAAAGCGTTCCGGTTGCTACGAATTCTTCTATCTTGAACTGCTGACAGGAATGAGAATCGGTGAGATACTTGCACTGACCTGGGACGACCTTGATACAGAAAACAACAGCATCAGAGTGAACAAACAGGTGCAGCGCATAGACGGCGAACTGGTTATTAACACGCCGAAAACGGAAGCGTCCATCAGGACAATTACCATCTGCGATGACTGCGTCAATGAACTGCTGAAAATGAGAGCGAGACAGCGGTTTGTAACGGACCTGATGTTCCCGTCGCCGGTAACAATGGGATACCGTGACGCAAAAGCGGTTACAAGGCTCCTACACAGAATACAGAAACGAGCAGGAATTCCCGAAATCCGCTTCCACGACCTGCGCCACTCCTTCGCAACGCTGTCGCTTGAAGCGGGTGTGGATGTCAAAACCGTATCACACATGCTCGGTCACACCGACGCCGGCTTCACGATGAATACCTATATGCATGTAACGGACAAAATGCAGCAACAGGTAGCCGATACAATGGGCAATCTGATTGCACGAAAGCAGGAGGAAGAACCAACAACAAAACGAATTACCTTCCCCGCATAAAACAACACAGCCGCCGATTGTTCGGCGGTTGTACTTTTCTTTTGCATTGTGGTATAATATACCCGACAAATCGAGATTTATAGGAGAGTAATAGTATGCTCACAGCAAAATACTATGAAAAGAATAACGGATATAAATATGTTCTGGACACTTTGAAAGAGCAGCTTGGAGAAGTATCCATTGTTGATGAAGCGGTAAAAAAATGTAATGCGCTTTGCAGGGAGTATGCCGGCTTGCCTAAAAAGGAGAAAGTCCACACAGACAAGATGATTTTCCCCCGTGCTGCACTGTATAGGCAGATGATACAGCATATTCCAAGTGAACAGGCGATTGATTTACTAATGGAAGCAATTCGCATTGGAGTAGAGCCGGATATGAAGCGTTTGCGCCGCCTGACAAAGCCGACTTTTATGCGTTCTTTGTTTCTCAAGGCATTTTACAAGATGCTCTCTGTTTCTTTTAACGAAGAAGCCGGATTTAAAACAAAGTTCTATGAAGCCGATAACAAGCGATTGCGTGTAGATGTGCTTCAATGCCCTTATGATAAATATTGTACACTCCTGGGCTGCAAGGAGTTGACGGCAACTTTCTGTTACAGTGATGATTGCATTTACGGCAACTTGACCGGCATTGAATATCAACGAAATGTCACCATTGGCAGAGGAGCAGATAAGTGTGATTTTGATTTTAGAAAAGCATAAATCGTGATTTTTATTATGGATCACCGCAATGACAGCAATAGCACTTACAAACATAGTGAATGACAAATTCTGATTTGTTAAAGTATTTCCTTTACCTTTACTTATGGAATACAATCTGTTAAAATAAGTAGAAGTAATGAATCGGGTGATATTATGCTTTTAACGCAGATTAAATATTTTCAGGCGGTAGTCAGGCTCGGCAGCTTCAGCAGGGCTGCAGAGGAATGCCATATTTCACAGTCCGCCGTATCACAGCAGCTCAAGGTGTTGGAAAATGAGCTCGGTGTTGAACTGCTTGAACGCCGCGGACGCTCCTTCTCATTGACGGAAGCGGGCAGGCATTTCTATGAAAAAAGCCTGATTATTACAAGCGATATTCAGCGGCTGATTACGGAAACTCAACGGCTTGATAAGAATAACGCCGCGACGCTGAAGGTCGGCTATTACAGAGGTTACGGCATTTATGAATTTCAAAATGCAGTATCGGAATTCTCACAAAA
The DNA here is from genome assembly GCA_905234995.1 of uncultured Eubacterium sp. Classification (GTDB taxonomy): domain Bacteria; phylum Bacillota; class Clostridia; order Oscillospirales; family Acutalibacteraceae; genus Eubacterium_R. Next base: position 2,479 of record CAJOJV010000043.1, read on the forward strand.
ATATCCTAAGGTGAATATCAGCGCCTTCCCCGGAAATCACGAAGAGCTATTCTATGCCGTTCGCGACGGAGAAGCCGACCTTGTATTTAATGACCAGCGCCGTGCGCTTTCAGACGAATATGTCAATTTTGAAATTTGCGAAACAGAGACCTATATTCAGGTGGCAAAGCACAATCCGCTTTCCGCCCTTGAAAGCATAGAACTTAATGATCTGAAAAACACGCCCTGCATTCTTGTTGCCGCAAAGGAGCAACAGGAAATTGAAGCAGAATATTACAGGGAAACGCTTGGGTTTAAAGGCGGCTTTGTATTTGCGGAGAACCTGCAGGAAGCGCGAATGGCGGTCGCCTCAGGTAAAGGCGTTATTCCTACGGAGCTTTCGCAAAAAGGAGAATACTTTGACGATTCCGTTAAAATGATTCCGCTGATGCGAAACGGCAAGAGCGTCAAAAGAAAATACTTTGCTTTCTGGAAAGCAGACAATTCGGGATACTACACCGAAGAATTTGCTGATATCTTAAAAGCACAGTTTGTATAAGTAAAACTTATCAATAACAGGCGAAACGCAGATTGATTGCGTTTTGCTTTTTTTATATAATGAAATCAGAAAAAACGAAAGGATGAAATCAAAATGAAAACTTTAGTTATCTATTATTCAAGAAAAGGCGAAAACTATTGGAACGGTTCTCTGAAAACAATTGCCAAAGGCAATACGGAAATCGTTGCGGAATTTATCCGTGACGCTGTCGGAGCTGATTTGTTTGAGGTTGACACCGTCAAGGAATATGATAAATCATATATGACCTGCATTGATGAGGCAAAGGCTGAGCTGAATCAGAACGCACGCCCCGAGCTGAAGGAATACCTTGACGATATCAGCGAATATGACAACATTGTTGTTGCAGGTCCGTGCTGGTGGGGTACCTACCCGATGGCGATCTTTACACAACTTGAAAAACTTGATTTTACGGGCAAAAATGTATTCCCGATTATGACGCATGAGGGAAGCGGACTTGCAGGAGCGCCTGCAGCTCTCAGAAAGTATTGCAAAGGCGCAACCGTAGGAACCGGGCTTGCCGTTCACGGCGCTGACGCCGCTAAATCCGAAAAAGCCGTTGCCAAATGGGCGAAGGAGAATCTTATATGAAAAAGATAGTTTCTGTTCTTTTAATACTGACTTTGTTGTTTGCTTTTTCCGCCTGTGCTAAAACAGGTAGCGAAGCAGAAACAACGACATCTGATACGATGCAGACTGCATCGACAACCAGCGCTCCCGAAGTAGAAACCGAACCGTCAAGCGAACACAAAGCCGTTGTTATTTACTTCTCCCGTGCAGGAGAACAGTACGGCGTCGGCACAATAGAGAAAGGCAACACTAAAATCGTTGCTGAAATAATAGCAGACAAAACTGGCGCAGACCTTTTTGAAATAGAACCGACGGATAATCGCTACGATTTGTCCTATGACGACTTGACCGACTACGCAAAGCAGGAGCAAAAGGATAATGTTCGTCCCGAATACAAGGGAAGCATTGACCTTTCGCCTTATGATACAGTATATCTCGGCTATCCTATTTGGTGGGGCGACCTTCCGATGATTGTTTACTCCTTCCTTGAAAATAACGATTTCAGCGGCAAGACGGTTTATGCCTTCTGTACGCACGCAGGCAGCGGCGACGCAGGAACGGCTGGGAATATTGCCAAGACAATTCCGGATGCGACGGTTAGTGATGATGTTCTTGCGATTGCGGGCACCACCACTCAGAATGAGCAAGACAAAGTGCTTGCGGAGGTTGAGGAGTGGCTTGATGAAATCAAATAGCAAACGAAAAGCACAGATAGCCGTTGATGTTTTAATGACTGCACTGCTGCTTTTGCAGATGTCATACAGTTTGGCAGGAGAACTGCTGCACGAGATAACAGGTATTGCCTTTTTTGTGCTGTTTATTGTGCATCATATTCTTGTAAGAAATTACACAAAGGCACTATTTAAAGGGAAACACTCAACCGAAAAGGCGCTGAAAATCACCGTTGATATTCTGCTTCTGGCTATCATGCTACTGATGATGGCAAGCGCTTTGCCGATTTCAAAATATGTGTTTACCTTCCTCGGTCTGAGCAGCCTGTCCTCGCTTGGCAGAACGGTTCATCTGCTCGGTGCATACTGGGGCTTTGCACTGATGAATATCCACATCGGCTTTCATCTTGATATAATGCTCAAAAAGTCGATGAAAACAAAAAAGACCGTATGTATTTTGGTGCTTTGCGCCGTATTTATTGCAGGACTAATCACTTTCATTCATGAAGGAATATACAAATATATGCTACTGATAAATCAGTTCGTATTCTTTGATACAAAGGGCGGACTTGCGCTTTTCCTTTTAAAATATATCATAATCGGCGGTTTGTTTGCCGTTATCGGCTATACTGTTTTATCCCTATCGAAAGGAAAAAGAAAAAATGAAACTATCAGATAAAAAATTCGGCTTCGGCTGTATGCGCCTGCCGATGAAGGACGGAAAAATTGATACTGCGCAGTTTTCTGCAATGGTGGATAAATTCATCGAAAACGGCTTTACCTAGTGGATTATAACGACGCAGCCGTACAGAGCAGAAAATGCTATGAACTCTGCAGGGAATACGGCAAGAGCGTTATCGTAATGGAGCCTGTAAAGGGCGGTAGCCTTGTCAACCTTCCCGATGAAGCGCAGAAAATCTTTGATGAGCTTCACGGCGGCAGTAACGCTTCTTATGCCATCCGCTTTGCCGCAGACTTTGACGGCATTGAGATGGTGCTTTCCGGTATGAGCAATATGGAACAGCTGGAAGATAACATTTCCTATATGAAGGATTTTCAGCATTTAACGGAGGAAGAAAAGAAAGCGATTGACGGTGTATGTGAGGTGTTCAACAATCTGAATATGATTCCGTGCACCGCCTGCCGTTACTGCATTGAGGAAAACGAATGTCCGAAAGCAATCCGCATTCCTGACTTATTCTCATGCTACAATACGAAAACGGTATTTCATAACTGGAATCAGGATTATTACTATAATGTTGTATATACCGCCAATAACGGCAAAGCAAGTGAGTGTATAAAATGTGGTAAGTGCGAAAAGGTATGTCCGCAGCACCTGCCGATCAGAGCTTTACTGGGCGACGTTGCAAAGGAGTTTGAAAAATAATGAAGGTATTATTAGTCAACGGTAGCCCGAACAAAAACGGCTGTACCTATACGGCGCTTTCCGTAATAGCAAAAACACTGAAAGAGGAAGGCGTTGAAAGCGAGATTTATCAGCTTGGAAAACAGCCGGTTTCAGGCTGCATTGCATGCTATCAATGTACCAAACTTAAGCATTGCGTTTTCAATGATAAGGTCAATGGGTTTAACGAAAAAGCAAAGGACTTTGACGGTTTCATTTTCGGCTCACCCGTGTATTTTTCAGGAATGAACGGAAGCCTTATGAGCTTTATGGACAGAGTGTTCTTTTCCGCTTCAAAGCAGGATCCGCATCCGTTTCGTTTTAAGCCTGCGGCGGCAATCGTTTCCGCAAGACGAGCAGGAACAACCTCCGCGCTTGACCAGATGAACAAATACTTTCTCCACCAGCAGATGCCGATTATATCTTCACGCTATTGGAATATGGTACACGGCAATACGCCTGACGAGGTAATGCAGGATGCAGAGGGCTTACAGATTATGCGCTGCCTTGCTCGTAATATGGCGTGGATGCTGAAACTAAAAGAAGCCGGAGAAAAAGCAGGCGTTGAGCTGCCGCATCAGGAGGAAAACAGAGTTGCAACAAACTTTATCCGATAAAGAAAAAATAGAAACCCTGTACCGTGACATGTACAGAGCAATGGTAAATAAAGACAGAACAGAGCTGGAGCGCGTCCACGACGACAGTTTTTACCTTCTGCATATGACTGGAATGAAGCAGAGCAAATCCGTTTATATTGACAGCATTATGAACGGCACGCTGAATTACTATGACGAAAAGACGGAATCTCTTGATGTCACGGTAAACGGCGATACCGCCACGCTCACAGGCAGAAGCAAAGTGACCGCTGCTGTTTTCGGCGGAGGAAAGCACACCTGGCGTCTGCAGCTTCATTTTACGCTGATTAAGAAGAACAGCAAGTGGAAATTCACAAGTTCAAGCGCCTCGACTTATTAAAATTAACACCGCCGATTATTCGGCGGTGTACTTTTTGTGCTTATTGTGGTATAATGAACTCAGCAAATCGGTATTTTATAATATTACAATCTTTCTTTATGCTTTTCTAAATGTTCTGCTTTTCAGCAATGACCGTTGTCTGTGCTGAATGTCCCGAGAGTAACATGGTATCGTCCGGTAAGGCGAAAATTTTGTTTTTGATACTTCTAATCAAATCGTTTCTGTTGCCGCCCGGATAGGTGTAATTGCCGATGCTGCCCTGAAAAATAGTATCGCCGACAAAGGCAACCTTATCTTTTTCACTGTGAAGCACAATACTGTCCTCGGTGTGACCGGGCGTTTCAATTACTTTTAGCGCCATAGAGTGATTTGCTTCGAGCGCAATCACATCACCGTCGTATAGGTATTTGGCGTTGCTGACGGTTATCGGATCATAGTAGGCAGACAGGTTTTTAACGGGATTCATCAGATAATCGTCTGAATTTTTATGTGCATAAACGTGAACGCCTAATTCCTTGCAAAGCCTATTAACTGCTCCGATATGGTCAAAATGACCGTGCGTGAGCAGTATTTTTTCTACGATAAAATGATTATCCTTTATCAGCTTCAGCAGCTCGTTTGCCTGCGCACCGGGGTCAATTAAAAGGGCGTGGCGTGTTTTTTCATCTGCATAAAGATAACAATTCGTTTTAAAAACGCCTCTTACGGGAATACAGTAAATCATCTTATCACCTGATTCTGCAACCATCAGGACCGCAGGAAATACCCTTACCTGTTGTCTGGGTTTCAGCATTTTCCTCATCAAGCGCCTTTTTCAGTGCGTTTTTCATCATCTCATAAGGCTGTGCGCCCGGCATTGTAAAGGCTTTTCCTACTAAGAAGAACGGCACGGCGCTGATACCGTAGCGCATTGCCTCACGCTCATCAAGGATAACCTCGTCTTTAAAATCCTCGCTATTCAGAACGCTGTCAATTTCTTCTTCGGTTAACCCGCTTGCAATACCGCAAGCCTTGAGCACCTTTTTATCCGATAACTCAAGATTCTTTGTAAAGTACGCGTCAAAAAGACTTTCAATCAGCTTTTCTGCAAACTTGTTTCCCTTTTTAATCTGCGCATATTTGGTTAAGCGGTGAGCATCCATTGTGTTCGTAAAACGGGTATCGGCATAGCGAAAATCGATGCCTTCTTCTCTTCCAAGCTGTGAAATCTGCTCAATCTGCTTTTCGGCAAGCTCCATCGGTAAACCGTATTTTCTTGCAAAGCGAACAACCGTAGAACCTACATATTCGTTTTTTGCTTCAGGATCAAGCTGAAAGCTTTTCATCTCCAGCTCGATTTTATCTTCTGCACCTAAATCCTTAATCACTCTTTTTAATCGCTGCTCCGCAATGTAGCAATAGGGGCAAGCGTAGTCAGACCAATAAACAATTTTCATAGTATCATCTCCGAATGTTGTAATTAGAACAGGTTCTATATTGCTATTATATCCGTTTTGTGCTACAATGTCAATAGAAAAAATAGAACAGGTTTTATTTGGAGGATATTATGCCGAAAAAATGCGGACGACCAAAGGGAAACACTTCATCTGACAACAAGGAAAAAATTATTGCGGCAACGCTTGAAATTATTAAAACAGACGGCACAAGCGATTTAAAGGTGCGAACGGTTTGCGAAAAAGCCGATGTTGCGACGGGTACCTTTTATCATTATTTCAAAAACAAGGACGATTTATTAATGCACTTTGTGCGTATTATTTCCTTTGATGAAATAGAGCTGAAAACGCCGCTTGATAGTATTGCCGAAAGAATCTGCGAGCTGTATATGCACCTTATCAATAAATATCTCTCAATGGGCAAGGAATTTATGAAGGGCTTTTACTCAACGGGCAACACCGCCCTTTCCGCCTATATGGGCGTGACGGACGGCGCGTTTGAAACGGGTACGGTAATGCACCGCTGTGAAAAGGAAATACAGGAGGCAATAGACAAAGGAATACTAAGCGCCGATTGTAACGCACATCAGGTATCAGCTGACATCTGCACCATTGTTAAGGGGATCATTTTTGAATGGTGCTTAATGGACAGCGAAAGCAGTATTGAGGAGACGTTAAATAGAATTGTTCAAAATTATATTAAAGCATCATTATCCGCTAAATACGACAAATTCTGATTTGTGAAGCAGATGAAAGAGCGGCAATTTACAATAATTAGGTATAGTAAACGGTTTACAAGCACCATTTTACTGTCCTAATATATAGAGAATAGTTGTTAAAAACGACGACGCTATTGTCATTTGAACGCTACCTTAAACCGTGTAAAAATTATACGAACAAATATTCTAATTTTCTCTTGACACATGAAATTGTATCTGCTAATATGGTAGATACGAAAACTGAATACCAGTTCATCAACTGATTCAAAGCGGTGTGCGAGAGCACAAGCCCTGACTATAACCACGCCAAGATAGACTTCTTGTGAGAAGTAAGGAGCGATAAAGGTTATATAGAGAGTAGGATTGCAACCTGCGTAGGCGATGACAGCCGCGGCGAATTATCCGTACTATGTGCGACCAAGTAACAGCGAACCTTGGTGGGTGAAACTCCCGTGGTATGCAAGAAGTGAAGTAAGACAAATCCAAATCGCCTGAAATGAAGTGCTTTAGCGAAATTTGGCATTTTCGTTCTTGCTTTGCGCCAGCAAAGCTGCGACCTCAAAAATCAAATTTCATCTAAACTCCAAACATTTCAGGTGCAAGGCAGTTTAAAATGAGCAGATTTGGTTTAGGTCAAGGCAAAAAACGCAGGAATACTTTCCGTATTCCGAGTATTTTTAACAAAGAGATAAGGCAAATCTGCCATTTTAAACCGTATTTGGATTTGTCTTGCTTCACTTGTGCAACTTGCAGGTTGGTGAATTCCCTGTTCACATTAGTGAGCTTCACACGGGTGTCGAGGACGAATAGTGTGCCTAAGCGAGCCAGATTATTGTTAGAATAATATTGAATATAGGCTCGTATATAATGATAATTTACAGATTAATTTTAAGATGACGAATAGAAAAATCATTACGCTGTAATGGGCATACTATACCCTTTTTTGGTATTGATAAGTGAATAATATAAGCGAACATCATACGCATGTATGGTGTTTTCTTTTACCCAATTATACAAACTGAATAGCGTAATAAAGGCATCGATATTAAAAAAATATCGGTGCCTTTTTCTATTATGAAAGGTATACTTTTCGCCCGTAAGTGAGCAAACAAGTGGAGGGAGTTTTTCAAATAACGGCTATATTTTATACACCAAATCTCCAAATAGTAGGGAGAAATATTTTGAAAAGGAGTTGATAAAAATGTTAACCGGAATGAAGAAAAAGGACAAGATTACGGAGATATTTTTTGATGAACAAAGCCCTGTAATCAACATCAGGACCTACAATACCGACCTTAAAAACAGGTTGATGAAGTTCTCTAATGATTACCCTGACGAGTGCAAATTGGTGGATGATTCGGGTAACGGTATGCTCGAATTTGAGATTAACAAGGGTAGATTTTGCTTCCGCTTAACCGCACCTTACAGCGAAAAACGAAGGCAAATGTTATCCCGAAACGCTACCCAAGATAACCACCTGCCGAAGAAAAGTTAGGTATGTTTTACAGGCTGAAAAGTATGTTACAGACTGTAGCGAGCATCGGATTTGTACGGACAAATCCACAAGTTAGGGAAAACTCCCTAAAACCCTTTGAAGAACGGAGTAAAAATTATGCAAGAAAAGAAAAAAGGTAACGCTTTCAATGTATGACGAAGATATTGAACGATTAAACGCCGCCAGCAAACGCAGCGGCTGTAATAAGTCAGAGTATGTTCGGAGGATGCTTAGTTGGTCAATTCCTAAGCCAATACCTGATAAAAGATTTTGGGATTTAATGAACGAGTTGTATGCTATCCACAATGTCATTAAGGATAACGCCGAGGATAATACAAATATTCTTATGGCTTGCGAGCAGTTAGAGGATTGGATAATGACCTATCAGTCAGAGAGTACGCTTCCTTGGGAGGTGGCATAATGGCGACCACTTCGCTATGGCATATTGAAGGAAGTCTGAACGATTTAATCAAATACGTTGAAAATCCCGATAAAACGATTGAAGTGAAAGATGATCCGAGCGACTTGTCTAATCTGTTTATCTATGTAACCAGAGATGACAAGACAGCGGACAAGCAATATGTTACCGCTATCAACTGTTTGAAGGAAATTGCCTTGAAGCAAATGATAATGACCAAAAAGCAGTTTCGCAAGACAGACGGATATATTGCTTGGCATGGATACCAAAGCTTTAAGCCTGACGAGGTTACGCCAGAACAATGTCACAGAATTGGTGTGCAGCTTGCAAAGGAAATGTGGGGAGACAGGTTTCAGGTAATCGTTTCCACTCACCTTGACCGTGAGCATTTACACAATCATTTCTGTATTAATTCCGTTTCATATATTGACGGCAAGAAATACAACTATGACAAAAAGGAAATTCAGCGCTTGAGAGATACTTCAGATCGCATTTGTTTGGAACATAATCTCTCCGTAATTAAGAATCCCTCGGTCAGGACACCGAGAGCAATTTATGAAGCAGAAAAGCGAGGCGAGCCTACGAGGTATAGCCTGATGAGAGAAGCGATTGATTTTGCTATTGAAAATAGCGTGGATGTGAAAACCTTTCACCAAGTGATGCGCAAGCAAGGTTACGAAGTCAAGCTTAATAAAAACAGAACATACTGGACTATTAAACTCATTGGTAATAAGAAAGCAACGCGCATGTTCAGACTCGGTGATGAATATAACCATCGCAGAATTCTGGAACGCATTGATGAACATAACCGCTTTGAAAACTATCATAATTACCGAAGCTTTATGACTGATGCACAACCAAAATACATTCGCCCGAAGCAAACAACTTTTAAAGGCAGCTTTCAGCGTACACGAAAAATTACGGGACTAAAAGCCTTGTATCTGTACTACTGTTATCTTTTGGGTTACTTACCGAAAAAGAATCAGCACAAACCGTTATCCCCTGAAATGCGTGAAGCGTGGAGAAGGATTGACCGCTACTCTGAAAACATCCGACTGATATGCAAACACGATTTCAAAACCGCTGATGATGTGCAGCAGTTCATTGAAACGAATACAGAGCAAATCAAAATGCTTGAGAAAGAACGCAACCGTATCCGTGCAAGGATGAACCGCACGGACAACCCTGCCGAAAAAGAAAAATATAAATCCAAGCGCGATGATATTACAACCGTGATTACCTCAATACGAAAGGATAACAAAACCGCAAAGCACATCATTGAGGACAGCCCGAAAATCAAAGAGGATATTGCTAAAGAGGAACAGGCAAAACAGCAACGCTTTGTCGTTCAACAACGAAATCAAAGAAGAAGGAGGAGGAATATCGATGGCAGAGAAGCAAGATAAAACCGAAAACATAAATGATGGAATTGATATATTGCTCGAAGAAAAAGTCAGCGAGAATTTCAACGCTATCATGAATGAGATTTTTGATAAGCTCGATAAAATGAATTATGATGAGCTCAAGGCTTGGTATGAAGATAATCTTTTGTTTCCTTCATACACCACCGAAATTGACGGTAATATGATTTCGGTTCAATCCCATTTTAACAGTCAAGCAAATGAAACCATATTGGAAAAGATAGTCCGATTATTGGGAATAAAAATAGAATATATTTAAATCACACTTTAAAGTGTTGAATTGATTGTCGAAATATGTTATGATGTGTATAACCTACAATTAAACATATTCGGCTGGGAAAGGAGTTATATGAATAACAAAACAGACCGAATAACTGCTTTGTATTGCCGTTTATCTAATGACGATGAAAGAGACGGCGAATCAGGCAGTATAAAAAATCAAAAAGCTATTCTTGAAAAATATGCAAAAGAAAACGGTTTCACTAATTGCAGAGTGTTTGTAGATGACGGTTGGAGCGGAACTAATTTTGCACGCCCCGCCTTTATGGAAATTATGGAGCTAGCAGAGCAAGGCAAGGTTGAAACCTTAATCGTTAAAGACCACTCCCGACTCGGCAGAAACAGACTCATCGTTGGTGAACTGCTTGAAGAAACCTTTGACGATCTTGGTATTAGGTATATTGCCATTATGGATAATATTGATACCGCAAAAGGAATAAGCGACCTTGTTCCTATGCAGGATTTATTCAACGAGTGGCACGCTAAAAACACAAGCCAGAAGGTACGCAATGTTTTCAGGAACAAGGGTATGTCAGGCAAGCCCGTAACAACCAATCCGCCATACGGATATATGAAAAGTCCGGAGGATGGCGACAAGTGGATAATTGATGAAGAAGCCGCAGAGGTGGTTAAACGCATCTTCAAATTGTGCATTGAAGGCTACGGACCTACGCAAATTGCCAAGTTTCTCAGAGAAGAAAAGATTATGACACCCGTTGAGTACTGGGCTACACATGACAGAATAGGAGGTCAATTTCCTTCTAAACCATACAACTGGTGTGCAACAAGTGTAGGAAAGATATTAGAGCGACAGGAGTATATCGGGGATACCGTAAACTTTCGCACTAAAAGAAAGTCATTTAAGAACAAGAAACTGGTTGTTAATCCAAAGGATGAATGGGTAATATTCAAAAACACACATCCTGCTATTATCAGCGAGGAGGAATTTCTGCTTGTTCAAAAGCTGAGAAAGAACAAGCGGCGACCAAACCGTAAAGGTGCAATCAGTATGTTTTCCGGCTTAATGTATTGTGCTGACTGCGGAGCGAAAATGTATTATGTTGCCAACAGAAAGCATGAAACACCGAGCTTTGTTTGTTCAAGCTTCAGGAAAGACTCAACAGATTGCTCAATGCACTTTATCCGAGAAAAAGTTATCTATCAAGCTGTGTTGCAAGATATACGAAAGGTTTGCGAGTATATCACAGATTACGAAGAGGATTTTGCCAGAGGCGTTCTCAGCGAACAGCGTTATCAAAAGAAAAAGGAATTAGCTTCAAAGCAAAAAGAACTTCAAAAAAGCAAGTGCCGTATTGAAGAAATTGATATGCTTATTCAAAAACTATATGAAGATAACGCAACAGGCAAGCTCACTGACGAACGGTACGCAGCCCTATCCTTATCGCTTGAAAATGAACAGTGCGAACTAAAGCAAACTGTACCTGCTATGGAAGCAGAACTCAAAGCAGAAACGGATAAAACCGAAAACGTTCAGCAGTTTATTGACAAGGTTAAGAAATTAAGTGAGCCAACGGAATTAACAAATGAATTGGTACACGAATTTATTGACAAAATCGTTGTTTCAAAACCCGAAAAGATAAACGGCAAAAGGCATCAGCGTCTTGATATCTATTACAATGGTATCGGAATTATTGACACAATGACGCCCGATGAATTTGCAACCAAGTATTTGAACGGAGAAATCCACAGACCGCAATTCGTAACAGAAGACACGGAAATAGAAAAAACAGCATAGCTAAGCTATACTGTCAAAATGACCGCTTGGGGTATACCCTCCTTACGGAATATACCCCAATACGCAAGTATGCAGGGGATTTTATAATGCCTTTATGAATCAAAACTACTTTGTCAAAACTGCGTTGCATCCTAAAATCTGTAGATTTTTTGTCAGAACAAAGCACAAATGTCCATTTGGGCTGTCGCCCTATTTTAATACAGTTATGACGGAAAAAATGCGATTTTAGGACTAACCTTCGTTATAGTACCTCGCCTTTATGAAGTGTGCCCCTTCCGTTGCCTTTTGATTTTGAATAATCATAATTTCTTCTTATTTTTCTTTGCCCTTTCGAGGGCTTTTTTCTTTGCGCGGTCGTACGCCCTTCTGTCCTTTTCAAGGGCTTTGATTTTTTCTCTCGTTTCCTTGCATTTTTCGGTTTGCCCGATTAATTCGGAAACGGTTATTCCGTAAATATCCGAAAGTGCAATAAGCATAATTATATCGGGCGTGCCCTCTCCCCGTTCCCATTTTGAAACGGATTTATTTGAATAGCCGATTGCCTCTGCAAGCTCGGATTGCGTTAAGCCGTGCAGCTTTCTGTAAAGCGCAAGGTTTTCCGCAATTATCATATTCTGCGGTTTATCTGCCATATTTCCAGTCCTCGTCGGTTTTTTTCTTTATTCTACTATAAGTAGAATTGATTGTCAATATATTTTCTACTAATAATAGATATAATTCTACTGATAATGGGTTTTAATATCTGCGCGCCGCACCTATAATTCGGGCTGTCAGCAAGATAAAGCAAGGAGGTTAAAGCAATGACCAGAACAAAACTTACAGACAGAAAGCTCCCCGATTACACAAGGGGAGAGGAAATTTTTAATATGACCTCGCACATCGTCGGCGGGGGCTTCGGCGTTATCGTACTTGTGCTGTGCACGGTTTTTTCATCCGTTCACAGAAACTGGTGGGGGCTCGCGGGAGGAATCGTTTACGGGCTGATGATGATTTTTCTTTACACGATTTCAAGCGTTTATCACGGGCTGATTCCCGAAAAGCCGAAAAAGGTTATGCAGGTGCTTGACCACTGCTCGATATTCGCGCTGATATTCGGCACGTATATCCCCGTGCTGTTTACGGGCATCAGGGAATATTCGTGGGTGCTGTTTTACACAGTGCTCGGCCTGCTGATTGCGGGCACGGCAGTGTGCGTGACCTTCACTGCGATTGACCACAAAAGATACGCAGTGATTTCAATGATAGGCTATTTCGGCTTGGGCTGGGCGGCTCTGCTCGTGCTTTATCCGCTTTATAAGGTTTACGGCTGGGGTATGATTATCTGGCTCGTTTCGGGCGGGCTTGCCTATACGCTCGGAATAATCTTCTTTGCAAAGGGAGTTAAGGTGAGATATATGCACAGCGTTTTTCATCTTTTCATTCTGCTCGGAAGCGCGCTGCACTTCATCGGCATTTTCACATACTGCATATAAAAGATGACAGGGGACCGTCCCCTGTCATCTCCCCTGTCATCTTTTTATCTCAAAGTAATATCTTCGCGCGCATTCGGGGAAATCCTCCATAACGCCGTGCTCCGGGTCATAAAACACCCCGCCGCAATAAAGCGACCAGTGCCAGCAGCGCGGCGTTTCAAGGCTTAACAGGCAAAGCAAAGGCAGCTCCTCCCTGCCCTCAGCCTGCCTGCGCTCATCCGAAATCCAAAAGCCGTGAGCACGCAGAAAGCCCTTCATCTCCTTCAAGGTAGTTTCCCGAGAGTTATCAAGCTCATCCGCAACCTGCGCGACGGGAATGCCCGTCAGCATTGCAAGCACCGCCTGCCCGCACTGCAAATCATCCGGCTCGTGCACGTATTCAATATCCATATTTCCTCCAAATTTGTCGCGCTGCACGCGAAATGATGTTGTGCTACGCACAATGATGTAGCTTCGCAATGATGTACGCTTCGCGTATGATGTATGCCTGCGGCATATTTAGGGCGGGTCATGCTCAGCCGCAGACGGCTCACCCCTCTGTCAAGGGGAGTACCGCACCCGATTATAATCGGAGCGAAGCAACCAATAACTGACCACTGGACACTGACCACTGACCACTTCGCGCTTTGCCCGACACATCCCAATTTGCCAAATTCATTATATCACAAAGAAAACGGTTCTCAGAAATTTATAAATTCATCAAAGTTTACTACGCCGTTGAGCATACCGCCCTCAACAACCTCTGCAGCCGGAACCTCCGCCTTAATATGCGGCAGGGCTTTTTTCAAATCGCTTCCGCCCGAGGTGGCGAACAGCACGATTTTCTTGCCGCTGAAATCATAAGCGGAAAGGAAGCTTTTGATAATAAGCGGCGCGGTGTAATACCAAATCGGGAAGACTAAAAAGATAGTGTCATAATCTGCAATATTTGCGTTTGTATCCGCAAGGGCGGGCTTCACCTTCTTTAGCCATTCCCTGTTGCAGCGCGCCAGCGGATTTGTCCATTTTAAATCTGCGGGAGTATAAGGCGTTTCGGGCTTGATTTCATAAACGTCAGCGCCTGCTGCCTCGACGAGCGCCCTTGCCTTCTCTGCGGTCACGCCGCTTGCCGAAAAGTATGCTACTAATTTTTTGCTCATAATTTTTCCTCCAAAAAGTTTATCGCGCTGCGCGCGAAATGATGTTGTGCTACGCACAATGATGTACGCTTCGCGTATGATGTATGCCTGCGGCATATTTAGGGCGGGTCTTGCTCAGCCGCAGACGGCTCACCCCTCTGTCAAGGGGAGTACCGCACCCGATTATAATCGGAGCGAAGCAACCAATAACTGACCACTGGACACTGGCCACTGACCACTTCGCGCTTTGCCCGACACATCCCAATCTGCCGCAATCCTTCTAATCCGTTGCCGAAGCCATAATTACCGCGAAGCGGTCAAGGGATTTATCATAAACCGTAAGGCAGAGCATGCCCCACCACTCGTGACCTTCATCAAAGTATTCCGACCAATCAGTCGTCCATTCAAAAGCCTCAAGCCCGTCCGTTCCGTTTGGGAACAACGCGGCGTTGATTTTATCAAAATCCGCATCAGTATAACTGACCGTATAGGGCGGGCAAAGGAACGCCTTGCGGTAATTGAGCTTCTCGCCCTTTTCAACGGGCGCAAAAAGCTCCGCCGCATTGATTTGCTTCGCATCGGCTTTGCCGACGTCAAAGTGCCAGATTACCTCGCCGTTATCATCAACGAAAAGCTTTCTGCTCGCCCAAAGAAGCGCGAACCGATGCGCGTTGCGCCCCTTTACTTCCTCGTTCTTCACGAGGCACCAATCTATCACGCAATCGGGATATTCGGATATCAAATCATAAGCGGGGTCCTTTTCAATAATCCTGCCGAGCTCGGGGCGGGGCGCTTCTGCTGCCGCGGCGATTTTTTCCTTCTTCTCCTGCGGAGCGGGCTTCTGCTTTTTTTCACGCCCGCAGAACACCCTTTCAGCTTCATCAATCTGAACGTTTATCATACCCGCAGCGTATTCAACCATTCTGCAGAAATCCTTTGCGTCATATTCCGTTCCCGTAATTGACGTAACCGTCATCCCCTCGGAAAACGCCTGCAGCACGCCTGAAGGGTCAAACGCATTGTGCACAGCGGTAAGCTCGCCGTTCATATCGGTGATATAAAGGCACGGCTCATAGGGGTGGCAGGTCAGCTTATAGGCATCGCCGTTTATTCTGATAAAGGGAAGCCCGTCCCCCTGCCCGAGAACGTAACGCTCATCCTGATATACTATTATGCCGTTTTTTATCTTTACCACCCCGCTATAAACCTATTTGCAAATTTCAGTATACCATAATAAAAGGCAATTCTCAACGGCGCATTTTGACGAAGCAAAGCAACCGAACTCGTTTAAGCCCGGTTGTTTTTTTAATCATTATACTTTACCTCATCGGTTAACGATTCTTTAAACTGATTATATAACGAAAGAATAAAGGTAACGGATTGCTCAGCGCCCGTTTATTCAACCTTCATATATAACAGATTTTTATTTGATGAAGCCTTTTGCAAATTCAGCAGCGGCTTTCGCATCTTCCTCATTCGGTCTGCCCTTATGAACGCCTTTGAACTCGCCCTTGCAGTGGAATTCTTTTTCTTCCATAGGAATTCCGATTTTGTCCGCTTCGGCTTTAACCTTCTTATAGGTGGAATTGAGCATAGCCGCTGAGCCGAAGTTAACGATTTTGCCAACGAGGCTTTTATCAAGCGAGCGGATAAAGCGCTTTACCTCGGGGTCAATGTTGAACGCATAGTACGAATTACCGAGGAAGAGATAATCAACGGCTTCGTTAACGGGCTCGCTGATGGGGAGCGCTTCCACGCCGAGAGCCTCTGCAACAGACTCGGCAAGCCTTTTTGTGTTGCCGGTTTTTGTGTAATACCTTACTGCAAATTTCATTTTTATACCTCCGAAAGCTATTTATTTTTTTGCAAGCGATTTGAAAATATTGCCGTGCTTGTATTCGTCTTTCATCATACCCTGCATCTCCGGGTACTCGTCTTTAACGTAGGGCTTATAGCCGTTGCCGCCGTAATACTCGCCCTTTGATATGCCGAGATGGACGAGCTTTTTGGGCATAATTTTGTAAAACGCTCCAAGGAGCTTTGCCTGAGCTTCGTTCGGCTTCAGGGCTTCTCCCGTGTATCTGCCGAGTATTGCCGCGTGGCGACCCTCATCCTTTGCCGCTTCAAGATACAGCTTTTTCCACTCGGGATTTTTTGTTATCTCCGCAAACCTACGGTACATAGCGACGGCGTTTAATTCGCCCTGCTGAAATCCTAAAAAAGCTTTTTTATCCTGACTGTTCATTACGATACCTCCTTGTTTTAACTGAGTATGCTTTCAATTTCCGCAAAATTATCCAGCCCCCTGAGTGCAGACCAGAACGCTTCTCTGAATTCTTTTTCTTCCGCTCTCACTGCTTTTTGAGACGCTTCGATTTCCGCCCGGCTTAATTGCCTTGCGCCTTCCCACTTGAGGTGAGAGGCAGCCCTTTCGGTTTTGACGTTAAACTGAATATAGCTCTTGCCCACCGAAAGCAGCTTTAACGAATCCTCGCTGCTAACGAGTCCGCTTGTGATGATGCCGTACGTATCATAAAGCGTGTCGTTAGCTATGGGTCCGATAATAACGTCCGTGTCGACAAAAGCGTCTGAATATCCCGCACGGTTTTTTGAAATATAATCAAACCACTCCGTATCAGGCGAAAAGCGTTTGACGGTAAGCCCTGTTAAATCAAGCCTATATTCATTCACGATCGGCTTTCGGTCGCTTGCCCATTTTTCTGAGAATTCGGGATTATCCGAAAGATAAAACCCACCGCCTAAATCCGCGTTTCTTCTTCCGTAATTCACGTCTGGATTTTTTAATTCAATACTGCTTGTATGATAAAGCTTTAAGGTGCCTGTTTTCATAACTCTCTCATAGATTATATGATTTTGCACAATTTAGTTGCGTGCAATATAATTGATTGTAGCATATCCTCTCGGTTATTTCAAGAGTATTATTAAAAATTATTTTTCACCTTTTCCGATTCGCCTTTCTCTTCCGGCTTTTTTGGGTTTCTTTTCCGGAAGCTCTGCATACATACCCTCCAGAAGATCCGAAACAAGCGCCGCATCTTCAAAGCTGTCAAACACGTGCATCAGCGTCTTCGAGCCTTCATACGGATAACGCAGCTCGGAATCCGCAAGCAGCCTGTCCGACGTCGGCGTTCTCTTCAAAAACAGTTCGTTACCGCAAACGTCGCCTATCAGCTTGCCGTTGAAATACACAAGATATCCGCCCATCATGGATTTTATGACGATATCACCGGCTGCGGAAAAAGCCTCACGAACGTATTCGTTAAATTCATTCACTGTGATTACCTCCCGAAAACTCCGTTTTGCTTATTATACCATATCGGCAAACAACTCTCAATAACACTTTTCAAAGAAGCGTAATAGCGAAATAATGAAATACAGCGCATTCACCGCCTTCTGAAAGCTGCCGATAACCTTGATGTTTTTTTAAATCCATCTGCATAATCACACCTCAGTAAATTGGGATTTGTCGGGCTCTGCCCGACAAATTCCGATTATTCTATTTCATAACCTTTTCAAATCTGAAAAATTCATCCTCGGCATCGTTGTGACCGTGCGGGTCTGGATGGTGTTCATTATAGAATTCAACGATATAATTTCGCCGTCCTCTTCAAAGTGTTCGTCCCTTCGCCCGAACTCCTCAAGCGCGCCGAAGTTGAACGCCTCCTGATTATCGGTTACAAACCGCTCCCTGTCGTCGGGAGTCAGCGGAACAAGTTTTATATCTGTCATATTTTTTTACTCGTCCTGTTATTCAAAAATGATGTTCCGATTAATATTAGTATCGGGAAAATGATTGCCGTAAGCAGTCCTGTTTTCAGATTGTCATTTGCCGCTTTGGATATGAAGCCGACGAGCGTCGGTCCTGCCGAGCAGCCTATATCGCCCGCAAGCGCCATAAATGCAAACATCGCCGTGCCTGCGCCTTTCAGGCGTGAAGAGGCGAGGCTGAACGTGCCCGGCCAGAAGATACCCACCGAAAAGCCGCATACCGCGCAGCCCATAAGCCCGGCGACAGGGCTTTTGGTAAGCGTTGCAAGCAGATAAGAGGCTATACACAAAATCGCGCAAAGCACCATCGCTTTTTTCAGTTGAAGGCTGTGGCTGAATTTTCCGTAAAGCGCTCTTGACGTTCCCATAAGTATAGCGAAGGTGCAGGGTCCTGCCAGATCGCCCACCGTTTTTGATACGCCGAGTCCTGCCTCAGCAAAGGCGGAAGCCCACTGGCTCATAGCCTGCTCAGAAGCGCCTGCACAAATCATAAACACAATAAACAGCCAGAAGAGTTTATTTCTGATAAGGCTTTTTATCGGCGTCGGTTTCTCATTTTGCGTGATGGAATATATAGGCACCTGCGAAAAATAGACGGCGTTTAATATCGGGATAACCGCCCAGAGCACTGCCATAATGCGCCAATGCCCTATACCGACAAATCTGAAAAACAGCGTTGAAACGATTACGACGCCGACGTGTCCCCAGCAGTAAAACGAGTGAAGCAGGCTCATCGCCGCTTCCTTCCTCTCCGTTGGACAGGCTTCCACTATCGGACTAATCATCACCTCAATAATACCGCCGCCGATGGCATACAATACGACGCAGACGAGAATGCCGGCATAGCTGTTTTTCATCAAATCGGGAATGACGGCAAGTCCGCAAAGTCCGAGTGCGGAGAATATATGTGCAAGGATAACGGAAATTCTGTATCCGATACGGTCAATCGCCTTTGCAGAAAGAAAATCCACAATTAGCTGCACGCCAAAATTGACCGTGGTTATCAGCGCTATTTTATCAAGCGTAAGCCCGAACTGACGGGAGAACGTCAAAAATAACAGCGGCGTAAAATTATTGACGATTGCCTGCGTAATATAGCCGATATAGCTTGCATATATCGTATGGTTGTAATTGCTTTTAATACTCATATTATTAATCTATTTCATATCCGTTGTTTTTCAGTACGGCTATTGCCTTATCGAAGCTTTCGTTTTTAACAAGAATATAATCCGTGTTGTAGGTTGAAACGGCAAAGATGCCTATCTGATTATCGGCAAGAATCGTTGATATTTTTGAAAGAATACCGATAAACGAAAAGTCAAGCACGCCCTGAATGCGAAAGGCTTTCCAGCCGTCTTCGCGCGCTACGGTTTTTGACGGAGTTTCCTCCGTTGCGCATACAAGCGATATCTCCTCGTCGGTTTTACCGACAAAAAAGAAGTCCTTATTCAAATCAATATCTTCAACCGACGCAACCTTGCAGACTGTTAAGTCGTAATCTATTATTTTGAGTTCCATAATAAACTTCTCCGTAATGCTGGTTTGTCTGTATCATTATACCATAATGCAAAAGCAAAGGCAACGGAGGAATGAACCGTCGCCTTTGTTTTTTAATATATTTCATCGCCGGAATGTATGTACTGCAGCTGCTCACCCATAATGCTTTTCATTTCCTCATACGCTGTAATTCCCGTGCAGTGGCAGGTGTAAAACCTTGACGGGTATTTGCGCAGCTCGTTTGCAATTTGCCTTACCTCGCTGAGTTCACCGTCCGTGTATTCGCGCTTTACCATAAGATGAAAGCCGCTGATGACCGCGTCGGGAGCAGAGCCGTATTTAGCTATGTACGCATCCATAATGCTGAGTATTCCGTTGTGGGCGCAGCCTGACAAATTCCGATTTGCCTTTTACTTTTTCTGTTCAATTATTTCATAACTCAAATGTATTAAGTCTTTGAGCTCTTCATCGCCCACGCTGCCGTCGAGCAGAACGGTGAGCCAGCTCTTTTTGCTCATATGATAGGCGGGCAGATAGCCCTTATTGCGAAGCAACGAGCCAATCAGAATGGGATCACATTTCAAATCAATGATATCCACTCTGCCATCACCGTCAAGCCCGAGCTTGCTTCTGTCAATATCCATTATTATCGCAAACCACTTTTCGTTTTTCTGATTGCGAAAAACGATATAATCGGGAAAGGTCATCCACAGATGTTCTTCCTCAACTCCAAACTCATTTTGAATGTATTGCGTAACCTCTTGTCTGTTCATAGCATCCTCGCAAATAATGATTTATATGTTTAATTATACCACAACGCAAAAGCAAAGGCAACGGACTTCCGCTGCCTTAATTATTATTCCACGCCTTTGAGGGCTTCAACCATATTGAGTTTGTTTATCTTTCTTCTGAACAGGAAGCTGACAAGAATTGATACACCGAGTGTGATTGCCGAGCTGATTATCAGCGTACGCGGCGATACCGAAATCATCATATCAAATTCATCACCTGCGAAGTTCAGCATAAAGTAGGTGAAGCTCAGCCCGAGCGGAACGCCGAGGATGACGCCGATTATTGAATACAAAATGTTTTGCACAATATTTGTGTTCAGTATCTTATTCGTGCCGAAACCGAGCACCTTGAGCGTTGCGTTATCCCTTTCGCGCTCCGTGAAGGTCAGCGAGCCGAGGTTGTAGAGCACGACGACGGACAGGATGCACGCAAAGAAAATCAGAACGCTTATCATCAGGTTCATACTTTCCATATAGTTATCCCAGAAGCCGTGCATATCCTTCTGCGTAAGAGAATTTGTGATGTGCGCGTTTTCGTAGCCCTCGTTCAGATGGGGCGAGTCAACGTAGGTGGGCTTGAACTCGTAGCCGTAGCCTTCAAGCGTATTTCTCGTGAGCGTGATGCCCTGCGTCATCGGCGTGCGGTTAATCAATGTAATCTTTGACTTAACCCATTTATCCGAGGTGTAAATATGCCACTCGATTTCATCGCCGACTGTTACGCCGAGCAGGCTTGCCATTTTCTGCGACAGGGCAATTGTGTTATCGTCGGGCGTAATCTGCGTTCTGCTGCCGTCCGTAATAAAGAAGCAGCCCTCGCCGTCAACCGCAGTCAGGTTGGCGGTTTTCTTTACGCCGTTTGCCCTGACCTCGATAGCGTCAGCCATAATAATTTCGCCGTCAACGTCCGATTGAATCTGCTGCGCGTCGGCAAGCGTAGCCTCGCCGTCAAGCATATAGCGCACCTGCTGCACCTGAATTTCGCCGTACATCCACCTTTCCATATCCTGCATTGAATCAAGCGAGGAGAAGGCGCAGACGAGCAGCGCCATACAGCCGACCGTTCCGGCAATGCCCATAACCGTTTTCATTTTGCCGCGCGTTACGGTGCGGTAGCTCCAGCGGAAATTGAAGCCGAGCCTGCTCCACGCGTTTGATTTTTCAAATTTGGATAGCCTGTATTTCTTCGGCGGTTTCGGTCTAAGAGTCTGCGCGGGGCTTTCCCTTAGTAAGCCCGCCGTGCTTAAAAACGTTGTGAGCGTGCAGACTGCAACCGTGCCGATTGCAACGAAGAAGAAGGATTTATCCCAGCCCGATTTCCACTGCGGGAGCACAAAATACGAGGACATTGAGGGATAGAACAGATGCGGTATCGTCAGCGGTCCTACTATCAGCCCGAGCGCGGAGCCGATTAAGCTTGTGTAAAAGCCGTAGCCGATGTAGTGGCGCAGGATTGCGCCGTTGCTGAAGCCGAGTGCCTTGAGCGTGCCTATCTGCGTGCGCTGCGTGTTTACGAGGCGGTTCATACTCGTTACGATTGCGAGGATTGCAATGGCAAGGAAGAGTATAGGCATCAGCGAGCCGACCATCTTATGCTGCTCCATCTCCGTCGTCAGCATCTGTATTCCCGAGGTTTCGGTTCTCGTTGTGTATACGGCATAATTGCCCTTGAGCGTTTCGTCAATTTTATCCGAAAGCGAAGCGGCGTCCGTCGAGGTTGTCAGCGTAATCTGCGTGTACGGAATCATATCCGCAAACTCGGCAGCATCCGCCTTTTTGAGCTGCTTTACGATGAACTCCTTTGAAAAGCCGCTTAACGTATCCTTGTATTTGAGCAGCTCATCGTTATCCTTGCCGAATTCGTCAACGAGCTCGGCAACGCTTTTATCGCTTTTTTCAATGTAATTAATCAGGTATTCCTTAATCGGCACGGAGGAAATCGGCGCATAGACAAAGCCGATATGATGATAATCGGGCCACAGGTCGTTTTTGTTGGAATAATACTGCAGCTCGCTTGAATGGATGAGTCCGGCAATTTCGAGCGTGAACTCCGTACCCTCAAAATCCATTGTGTAGCTGTCGCCTACCTTAAGGCTTTTCGCCTGTGCAAAGTTATAGTCAAGCCACATTTTGCCCGTGGCGTTGCAGTCAAAAGCAGCGCCCTCCACAACGTAGGGCTTGCAGATTTCGTTGCTGTCAAGCCCGTAGAAATATATATCGGGGCTGTCCTCGTCAACGCCCTTGACCTCGGCGTAAAAGCGCCTCTGCGCGCCCGTTACGCCGTCAATAGATTTAACCTTGTTAACGTCGTCCTCGCTGAAGCCTTCGCCCCAAATCCAGCCATCTGCAAGGTTAGTCTGCTCGTAGTAATCCCTGCGCGAAGTCTCCACGCCCGACCACTCGCCGCCGACGCCCGTGAAGATGAACACGCCGATAAACGCCATAAGCAGAATTGAGAGAAACTGCAGCTTGTTTTGCTTCATATCCTGAAGCATTTTTGTTCTCAACATTTAATCCACCTCGCTCGCTTTACCATTGAACTTCGCTTATCGCTTTAGGCGAATCGTTGATAACAACCTCTCTGATTTTGCCGTTTTTAACGCGGATAACCTTGTCCGCCGCCTCGGCGATTGAGGAGTTGTGCGTTACGATAATAACGGTCTTTTTCTGCTCGCGGCTCAGGTTTTGCAGCATTGTCAAAATCTGAACGCCCGTGTCCGAGTCAAGCGCGCCCGTAGGCTCGTCGCAGAGCAGCACCTTTGGGTTCTTTGCGATTGCTCTTGCGATGGAAACCCTCTGCTGCTCGCCGCCCGAAAGCTGCGATGGGAACTGGTATTTGTGGTCAAGCAGTCCCACGCTTTCAAGCACCTCGGTCGCCTTAACGGGATTGGAGCAGATGTCGTTTACAAGCTCGATGTTTTCAAGCGTCGTCAGGGTCGGGATGAGGTTGTAGAACTGGAACACAAAGCCGACCTCGTCAGCCCTGTATTTCGTCAGCTTTTTGTCATTATATTTAGCGATGTTGTTGCCGTCAACGATAATATCGCCGCTCGTGGCTTTTTCCATGCCGCCGAGGAGATTGAGCATCGTTGATTTGCCCGCGCCCGATGGACCGAGCACGACTACGAACTCGCCCTCGTTAATTTCAAAGCTCGCTTCGTCAAGCGCATTGATAACGTGAAGCCCCGTAAAATACTGTTTCGTTACGTTTTTGAATTCAATAAGTGCCATTGGTTTATCCTTTCAGTTATTATTTAAACAGCGTGCATATCCACGCCGCAAGCAGCGATACAAACGGAAATGCAATTATTTTTGCAATTTGCGATTTCAGATTAAAGCCGTATTTTTCAAGGCTTTCGCAGCCCTCAATTTCCGGGAAGTAACGCTGAAAGAAATGCGATTTCGTAAGCAGCAGCCAGTCAAAGCAAACCATATCAAACGCCTTATAAAGATAAAACATCGTAAGAAATCTTGCAAAGAACTGCCAAAACGTAAAGCCGATTTGTATGCCGTTATAGCCCGCAAAAAAGAACGCCGCGCATATTGCAACGATGCTTATGATAATCAGCTTCCAGCCAAGCAGCCTTGCGCCCTTAAAGCGTTCGGGCTTGTCCTGAATTGCCGATTGCACGTCCTTCGGCGCAGAGCCGAAAAGCTTTTTATTCTGCACCAGCGCCACGGCTGAATACAGCATCAGGCAAATTGATGCAATAAATACTAATGCAAGTACTATTGTAAGTAACATTTTTACACCTTCTTTTTATATCCGCAGTCGCAGTACGGTCCGCCGCTTGCGAGGGTGTATTCTCTGATAAATTCGCTTGCGCCGCCCGCCTCGCTCATATCGTAGTCAAGGCGGCACATCGCAGGCGTGTAT
>CAJOJV010000044.1 GCA_905234995.1 uncultured Eubacterium sp.
GCTTCTGCGTGACGGCGGCTTCGTTGACGTTGACGAGCACGGGCATCTGCTGTTAACGGATGCGGGCAAGGAAATTGCAAACAGGATTTATGAGCGCCATCTTTTCTTTAAGGAAAAGCTTATATCCATAGGCGTTGAGCCTGAAATCGCTGAGGAGGAGGCGTGCCGTATTGAGCACGTTATCAGCGAGGATACCTTCAAAAAGCTCAAGGCAAAATTTGAATAACGGTGCAAAAAACGGGGCTGTCTTTTCAGACAACCCCGTTTTGTTTATACCTTGCAGGGCGGATATTATCCGCCCGTTTCTCGTTTTTTTGATATCTTACGGATTAAGACAAACGCCTGATTTGTTGAATTTGTAAACCTTGCCCTTGTAGGAAAGGTCTGAAGTGCACATTTTGCCGCTGCTTTCAAGGTAATACCACTTGCCGCCTGTTTTAAGCCAGCCAGTAGCCATAGCGCCGTTTGAATTCAGGTAATACCAGTTGCCTCCGTCCTTGAGCCAGCCCGTCTGCATTGCTCCCGATTTGTTCATATAGTACCACTTGCCGCCCGTTTTAACCCAGCCTGTTGCCATTGCGCCTGAGCCTGAAAGGAAATACCATTTGCCGCCGCTTTGCAGCCAGCCCTTTTGCATAATGCCGTTCTCATTGAGAAAATACCACTTGCCGCCATTATAAAGCCAATCCGTCTGCATATTGAATTCTTCTTCATCAAAGTAATACCAATTGCCGTCAATATACTGCCATCCCTCGGCAAGTTCGCCGTTTTCGTCAAAGTAATAAAAATCGCCTTCAAATTCAAACCAGCCTGAAAGCTCAGGCTCATCGGGGTCATCTGCAAAATGCACCCAAATATTCTCATACGCGCCTGATAAGAACATCAGATTTGAGTCACCTTCAATCATATCCCACTGATATGATGTGCCGAGGTAATAAATATCTGTAAGATTGGGGCAATTATAAATTAAATCCATGCCAATGTATTTAACGCTTGCGGGAATAGTTAATTTCTCCAATGATGTGCAACTGCTGAATGCATCATTTCCGAGGCGTTTTGCTCCGTCAGGAATTTCAATAACTGTTAATCCGCTGCAACCGTGCATTGAGTAGTTGCCGTAATACTTTAAACTGTTCGGCAGTTCAACGCTTGTAATTCTTTTGCAATCGTACATTCCGCGCTCAGCAATTACCGATGTTCCCGGCATAATCGCAAAGCGACCCTCAGCCTCGGCATTAACGCTGATTAATGCGTTGTCAATATAAAGCGCATTGCTTTTCCAGTTGTTTTTATCATTAAAATAGCCGGTGTTTTTGAAAGCATCCACACCTATGCTTTCAACTCCGCTTCCGATAGAAATATCCGTCAAATCGGTACAGTTTAAAAATGCATAAGAACCTATTGTTTCAACACTGTCAGGAATAAGAATTTTTTTAAGAGCGGTGCAATTGTTAAATGCATCACCTCCGATTTGCTTAATACTGTTCGGTATAGAAATTTCCGTCAGACTTGCACAGTTTAAAAATGCGTCAAATTCTATTTTTTCCAGACTGTTTCCCAAGGTAACGTTTTCAAGTTCTGAGCATCCTGAAAAAGCGTATGGGTTGATGCACCATACACTGTTCGGAATGGTTATGCTTTTCAACTTCGAGCAGCCTGCAAAGGTGTGAGAATATATATACCGAATGCCTTCGGGCAATGTAATATCCGTTAATGCTTCGCAGTTATAAAATGCTGAGTCGCCGATTTCTGTTACGGTGTCGGGTATACTCACGCTTTCCAAATTACTGCAGTAGTAAAATGCGCGGCTTTCAATGTCTTTTATACCGCTTGGAATGGTAGCACTCGTTATATTGATGTTATTTTTAAAAGCGCTGTCGTCTATTTTTATGACAGGCTTTCCTTCAATTTCGCTCGGAATTACAACGTCTGTTTCTTCGCCGTTGTACTCTTTAATGATTATTTCTTTATAATTTACGGGATTAAAAGTATAAGTAAAGCCTTCATAAACACTTGCCGCAATGGCAGAAAAATCAAGCCCCGCAGTAATGCTTGCCAGCATTACCGTTGCAAGTAAAACAGACAAAATCCTTTTCATTATTTTCAACTCCTTACATTTATTATAAAAAAATAATTTTCTGTGATTATCTTATCAAACAATTTGTTTGATGTCAAGAAGATATGAAACAATTTGTTGTATGATAAATGCGTTATATTTATCAAATAATAAAGCTGGAATGAAAATGGATTATAAAAAGAGATTATATGACCTGCGCATTGACCACGATTTAAGGCAGGAGGATGTTGCAGGGATTCTGAATATTACGGGGCAGGCATACGGAATGTATGAAAACGGCAAACGCAGCCTGCCGATAGAACATCTAATAACTCTGTGCAGGTACTATAAAGTCTCGGCAGATTATATTTTAGGCTTAAATGATAATAAGTAAACGCTGTTTAGTTGGGCTGCCCCTTGAACAGCGCTTTTTTAATTGCTGAATTCAAATTCCGTCAGCTGTTTTGGTGTTGAGTAATGCGTGGTATTGTGGTATAATATCCCCATTAAACAGTTGCTAATAAAAGATTAGGACTGATTTGGATATAATCAACTCAATTAATTGGAAGAATACTTGTAGCATAAGGTGATTTTATGGCAATAATAGGAATAGATTTGGGAACAACAAACAGCCTCGTTTCCGTCTGGCAAAACGGTCAGCCCGTTTTAATTCCGAATTCGCTTGGCGAATATTTAACGCCGTCCGTCGTAGGAATTGACGATAAGGGCAATATAATTACGGGCAAAATCGCAAAGGAGCGCCTGATTTCCCATCCTGAAAAAACGGCGGCATCCTTTAAGCGCTTTATGCCTTACGGCAACGAAATTCGCTTCGGTCCGAAAAGCTATTCCCCCGCAGAGATTTCCTCCTTCCTTTTAAGAAGGCTTAAGGAGGATGCAGAGCTGTTTCTCGGCGAGCCGGTTGAGGAGGCTGTTATCAGCGTTCCCGCTTATTTTGACGATAAC
This sequence comes from uncultured Eubacterium sp., assembly GCA_905234995.1. Lineage (GTDB taxonomy): Bacteria > Bacillota > Clostridia > Oscillospirales > Acutalibacteraceae > Eubacterium_R. Next base: position 3,023 of record CAJOJV010000044.1, read on the forward strand.
GGCAGAAATGCAACAAAGCTTGCGGGCGAGCTTGCAGGGCTCAGGGTTGAAAGAATTGTAAACGAGCCGAGCGCTGCGGCGCTTTTCTGCAATTATAAAGCCTTTGAGGATAAAACCATCCTCGTTTTTGATTTCGGCGGCGGCACGCTGGATGTTTCAATCGTTAATATTTTTGATAATATCATTGAAATTGAAGCCGTTGCGGGCGATAACCGTCTTGGCGGCGATGATTTTAACAGGCTGATTGCGGAGCATTTCTGCGCGCAAAACGGTATTAACGCAGACGATTTATCAGCCGAACAGCTTGCCGTTCTTATTAAGCAGGCTGAGCTTTGCAAAATTGCGCTTTCAACTCGGGATAAGGCGGCAATGGCGGTTAATATCAGGGGCGAAATGAAAACGCTCGTGCTGGATAACGACACGTTATACGGCATTTCTCAGCCGCTATTCAAGCGAGTTGAAGCGCCCATAGTTCGCGCAATACGCGATGCAATGACGGACCTTGACGAAATTGATGAGGTTATAATGGTCGGCGGTTCCTCTCAGATGACGGTAACGCGCCGCTTCATCAGGGATTTGTTTAACAGGGAGGTTATGCTTTCCTCCTCGGCGGACACTGCCGTTGCAAAGGGCGCGGCAATCGCAGCCGCAATTAAGGAGCGCGTTGAGGGTATTAAAAACGTTATTCTCACGGATATTTGCCCTTTCACGCTCGGAACGGGCGTTCATAATCGCACTAATGCCAACAGAGCCCTTTATTGCCCGATGATTGACCGCAATTCAACCCTGCCTGCAAGCGTTGTTCGCACCTTTTGCAACACTCAGGATAATCAGGAGAAAATTGCAGTTGAAATTGCTCAGGGCGAAAAGCCATATCTTGACCAGAACCTTCTGCTCGGTAAGCTGGAGCTTCCTATTCCGAAAGGACCTGCGGGGCAGGTGCAGATTGAAATTCGCTTTACCTACGATATTAACGGAATTATTCAGGTTGACGTTTATATTCCCTCAACGGAATACCGCGAAAGCAAGCTGATTATAAACTCTTCAAACAGAATGAGCAAGGAGGAAATCAAAAAGCGCCTGAAGGAGCTTGATAAAATTAAAATCCATCCGCGCGACATGGAGGAAAACCAACTGCTGCTTGCAAGGGCAGAGGCTCTCTATGAGGAAACCATGGGCGATTTGAGGGATTATATTCAGAGCAGGGCAAACGCCTTTTCAGCCGTGCTTGAAAAGCAGAGGCCTAACGTAATAAGAAACGCAAGGGCAGGTCTCGATGCCTTTTTGAGCGAGGTTGAAAGAAGCCTTGCCAATCCGTTTGAAGGCTTTGATTTCAGCAGCCGGGATGATAATTATGATGAGGATGAGGAATGAATATCTGGAAAATCCTTGGCATTGAGCCCACGACTGACGTAAAGGAAATAAAAAAGGCTTATGCAAGGCTTGCGGCAGAGGTGCATCCCGAGGAGCATCCGAAGGAATTTCAGGAGCTTCACGCCGCGTATCAGCAGGCGCTGCAATATGCTAAGCGCGCAAAAAGGTTTGCTGCCGAATATGATGATTATGCTGCAGACGGGCAAGGGAGCGAAGCTGCTTCGGAGCCGCTGAGCACCGATGAGGAGGACGCTCAGCCTCAGGAAATTAACGAGCAGCACGAAGAGTTTTTAAGGCATATTTATTCCTTTGATTATGAGGATGAGGCGCTCGTATATCAAAACGTAAGCGCTGCAATGGAGGGCGTCAGCGGGCTATATCACCGCCGTGCAGGTTATGGGGAATGGTTTGAGTTTTTTATAACCCCGCCTGCAAACACGGTTTGTACGGAAAAGCTGTTTATTGACAGCCTGTTGAATTTCTTAATAAATAATAACGTTGATATGAATATGGTCAACGCTCTGTTTGAGGCATATTCGCTTTATAAATATGACGGCGTTGAGGACTCCGTTTATTCGGCGCTTTATAAATTCGTTTTTGATTGCAGGGTTAAATATAATTCTCCTTCCGATAGAAAGCTGAAAGCCTATAACAGAGTTTATTCAACCGAGGCGCTGGGCAAGAGCAAAAGGAAAAGGCTCATCGGCTATACTCCCACCTCCGAGCTGCACGGGTGGAAAAAGGCAAAGCGCATATTGATAAAAATTCTTTTGTCGGTGCTCGCTTCCTTTGCGTATATTATTGCAACAGCTCTGATTTACGGCGAAGAGGAAAACAGCACGGGCGCCTATATGCTGTGGATGCTCGTCGCTTTCTGGATTGATTATTTCTTCTTCAAAATATTCTATCTTCTGCAGCGTCGAATTAACAACCTTGCAATAAAGATTATCGTTTTTATCCTGTTTTTGCTCGTGCCGATTTTTGTTATGATAGCCAGCGCAAATCTTCTGAGAAATGAGATCAGTCGCAATTTGCTAACCTTCTCGCTTTATTCACAGTTTTCGGCAATAATAATCTATGCCTTGTTCATTTTTGCCAAAAGGCGGGACAGATAATTAAATTCCCGATTATGGTATAGCTCAGCTAATCGGAATAATAAATATAACATAAGGTGATGTTATGCTCGTTTTAAAGGATATACAAAAAAAGTATTACACCAGCCACAGCGTCGTAGAGGCGCTGAAGGGCGTTTCAATCGCGTTTCGCGATAACGAATTCGTTTCAATCCTCGGTCCGTCGGGCGGGGGTAAAACCACGCTGCTCAATATCATCGGCGGGCTTGACCGCTACTCGGGCGGCGAGCTGCTGATTGACGGAAAAACCACCAAGGCGTATGACGACAGAGCGTGGGATACCTACCGCAATCATTCCGTCGGCTTCGTTTTTCAGTCGTATAATCTTATTCCTCATCAGTCCGTGCTGGCAAATGTTGAGCTTGCGCTGACCCTCTCGGGCGTCAGCAAGCACGAAAGGCGGGAGCGCGCAATAAAGGCGCTTGAATCAGTCGGGCTCGGGGATTTGATAAAGAATAAGCCCTCGGAGCTTTCGGGCGGTCAGATGCAGCGCGTTGCCATTGCAAGGGCGCTTGTTAACGACCCGAAAATCCTTCTTGCAGACGAGCCCACGGGCGCGCTTGACACGCAGACCTCGCTGCAGGTTATGGAGCTTTTAAAGGAAATTGCCAAGGACAGGCTCGTTATTATGGTAACCCATAACCCCGAGCTTGCCGAGAAATATTCAACCCGCATCGTCAGACTGCGCGATGGCGAGATTATTGACGACAGTAATCCCTATGAGCCTGAGAAAAACGCAGGCGCGGGCATTAACGAAAAGCGCCATTCAATGGGCTTTTTCACTGCGCTTTCGCTTTCCTTTTCAAACCTGCTAACTAAAAGGACGAGAACGGTTTTAACCTCCCTCGCAGGCTCAATCGGCATAATCGGCATTGCGCTGATTCTCTCCCTCTCAACGGGCATTAATAATTATATTGATGATATCCAGCAGGATGCAATGGATTCCTATCCGCTCACCGTTGATAAGCAGGCGTTTGATATCACCTCGCTTATGGCAAATATGCCGATGCAGACGATGACAGAAAAAGAGCCGCATAACGACGGCAAGGTTTATTCAAACACTGCAATGGTGCAGCAGGCAAGCGCAATGAGCGGCAGTATGAAGCAAAACAGTATGAATAAATTCAAGGATTATCTTGATAATCCCTCCTCGCCGATTAATCAGTATCTCGGCAAAAACGGCGTGGTTTATTCGTATAACGCGGGCTTTGATATCTTTGCATATGACAGCGAGGGAGTGCTTATAAATACGGACGGCACCACCTTCGTTAACGATAACGCCGCCGCAAAAATTATGATGAATAACGACCTCTTTAACGTTGAGGACGTTATGAATATGATGAATTCCTCGGGCAGCATCGGCAATTTTGTAAACTGCTTTATTCAGCTACCCTCACGTCCTGACGGCACGGGAATCAGCGATGCCGTGTCAGACCAGTATGAGCTCGTTTACGGCGAGTGGCCGAGCGAGTATAACGAGGTCGTGCTTGCGCTTGACGTTAACGGCGAGGTTATGTCCACCTATCTTTATATGATGGGGCTTCTGCCTGCTTCGCAGTATAACGATATCGTGAATAAGGTGCAGGCGGGCGAAACCGTCGTCGAGCAGGTTGAAAGCTGGAAGTATGAGGATATCTGCAAAAGCGAATTTTATCTCGTTCCCGCGTGCGACCAGTATGCAAAAAACAGCGACGGCTGGTATGATTATCTCGGCTCAAGCCAAAAGGATATGGATGCCGTTATTGCGGAAAAAAGCATCCCGCTCAAAATCTCGGGCATTATTCAGGTTAAAAACGATAACGTTGCAATCCCGAATATCCCCGCAGTGGGCTACACGAAAGCCCTTTCGGATTACGTTATCAGCTATTCCGCCGATAGTGAAATAGTTAAGGACCAGAGCGAAAATCCCGAGCTTGACGTGCTGACGGGCAAGTTCTTTGCGGATGAAAAGGATAGCCTGCTTGCAAGGCTCGTGCCCGCAATGAAGGCGCTTATTCCCGATAAAACGCTTGAGGGCAATCTTGAAAAGCTCGGCGTAATCAGCTATGATTCACCAACCTCAATTTCAATTTATGCAGACAGCTTTGATGAAAAGGAAGCGATTATCGAATGTATTAAGGCGTATAACGAAAGCGTTGACGAAAAGGATAAGATTATTTACACGGATTACGTCGGTGTAATTATGTCCTCCGTTTCAAGCATCATCAAGGCGGTGTCCTACGTGCTGATGGGCTTCGTGGGCGTGTCGCTCGTCGTAAGCTCAATTATGATTGGAATTATCACCTATATCTCCGTGCTTGAGCGCAAAAAGGAAATCGGCATACTCCGCGCAATCGGCGCGTCAAAGCGCGATATTTCACACGTGTTCAATGCGGAAACCTTCATAATCGGTCTTGCCTCGGGGCTTTTGGGCGTCGGCATAACGGCGCTGCTGCTGATACCGATTAACGCGGCTTTGCACCATTATCTGGAATCAGTAATCGTTTCCGCCGCATTCCCGATAAAGGACGCAATTATCCTCGTAATCCTCAGCGTGGTGCTGACGGTTATCGGCGGCTTAATCCCCTCCGGAATCGCCTCAAGAAAAGAGCCCGTTGAAGCATTAAGAAGTGAATAAAAGTTTTAGGGCTGCCGCAAAAAGCAACAGCCTTTTTGAATGCTTTTTCAACCCGTAAATAAATGAAGTTGCCGTGCCGTAAACTCCGGAACAAGGGACACAATCGCCTTCGCAAAGCCTTTGATGAATATTACTGTCCCTAAAGCGCACCCTTTAAAAATTTTGGTTGATATAAATTCAAGAAAATGTTAAAATAAACTATACTATCTTATATTTGGAGTGATTCTATGAAAAAGGTTATTAGTTTAGTTTTGTCAATAGTAATGCTTATCACTATAACCACTTGCCATGATTTGACTGCTTTTGCAAAAAACGATTTATTAGTTGATAATGCAAAAGTATTATCAAAAAAACAGTACGATTATTTAATTGAACTTCAAGAGAATTATTCAGCTTTGCTAAGTTTTGATATTGTTATTGTTTTAGAAAATTCCATAGGTAATAAGAGTATGAAAGAGTACGCAGATAACTATTATGATAATAACGGTTACGGACAAAATGATAGTAATGATGGCTGCTTGTTATTGATTGATTTTGAAACCAGAAATTGGTGTGTTTCTACTTGCGGATATGGTATTACAGCAATTGATGATAACCATTTGCGCGATGAAAACTATGATGAATACTTTTTTAATTATGCTCCGCAATATTTTGTTTCTGATTTATCAGATTCAAAATATTTTAGTGCGCTTTATAAGTATATTGAGTTGATTAATGATTTTGTATCACATTCGAAAAATTATTCGCCATATAGTTATAATAACCCTTGTACATTTATACCGACATTTAATAATCCATTATTCGAAGGTTGTGTTGCGGATTTGCAGCGGCTTTCGTGGAACAGATACGAAGGCAATATGGGAGACAGCTATATATATGATTTAGATGAGCAAGGATATCCAAGTTTAGATTCAAATAACGAGTATTGCAGATATGGTAACATTGGCCTAAATGGAGAAAAGTTTAGTGATGGATTTGAAGTCTGGCTAGCTCGCTGGAATTATCAAAATGAGATTAGTTGGGTAGAATCTACTTATGATTTGTCTAACAAATATTGTTATTTAACTGGAAAAATAGACTTAATAAAAAGTTATAATACAACTAGCTTTGATACAACTATCTACTTTTATAACGGAGAAGAATTAATTAAATCATACCAAGTAACCAATGAAAATTATAGATTAGATATTTCTGTAAATGTGAATGGTGTTGAAAGCTTAAGAATTCTTGCAATGGATAATTCATCAACTCGCGGTGGTACTTCGATTGCCTTATATGACTTGATGCTTGTTGAAAATCCTAATGAAGATTTGTCTATTAATGATTATGCTTATTCGAGTATATCAAATTATTATGGATATATTATGTCCACAGAAGGTCCAGTAGGTCCTTTAATGGATGACGCATGGGATGTTAATAAACTTGCAAATGCGTTTGTTCAAAGCAGTTCTCATTTATTTAACGGAAAAACGACCGACCAAAGCATACAAGAATACTATGATGCGGTATTATATGATTTAATTGCTAATACATATTCATTGCCTGATTTTGATTCGTATATGGAAAAACAGTTTAAAAAACTGCAAAATAGTATGATAAACTATTTCATTGGGCAAGGGTTTGATTTAACAAAGGATATTAGTAATGGCGGTAGTAATTTCGGGCTTTTTTATGATTATGTTGAAGAGCTTATGGGTTCAAAGATGAGCTCATATCAACTAACATATGAAATTGTTAATTCTATTGCAAGCGGCTGCAAAGACGCGACAGAATGTATAGATTTATTAAGTCAATATATATTAGTGCATGAGCAAGGAAAAGAACTGGAAGCTGCATTAACGATAATGAAATCATATGCTGATAATGATAATTTCAGGAAAGCACTGGATGATGTTATTCAATCATTATCAATGACTCCGCAGCAATATGTTGACAAAATTGTTGCAGAAAAAATGGGTGAATATGGTTTAACGCTTGTTGAAAAGGTTGCAGAAAAAATCGTAAAAGATATTATTGTTAGAGGTTTTAAAATAGTTTTTCCGCTTGCGGAAATAAAACTTATAATAGAAATAACCTCTTATTTATGCGATTCGTTTTTTGCAACTACCGTAAACAGCAATCAGCAATATAGGCTATATATCTATATAAAAATAGAAAATGCATGTAAAAAAGCACTTGAAGCTGCTTATAATTACGGAACATCAAGCGAAGTTTCTTCGTGCTATGAGATGTATTTAAGGATTTATGAACACGAAATCAGGGAATGCTTGAATTTTGCAGATATATATTTTAATCAAGGATTATTTAATCAAATTAAAAACTATATGAAATTAGGCGGAGGAAGCTATGAAAACGCTGTTGACTGGATTAATTCATATAGATATCCGCTGAATAATCTTAAAACAATTAAATCTAACGCTCAAAAGCAGTGGGGAATTGATACAGGAACACTGGTATATTTATATGAAATATGTATGTTTGATGGAATGATTGCAGGATTTCACGAACGCACGGTAGATACAGGTTATCAGTATAATAAACCAAGTGATTCTGTTATTGAAAACTATATTCATATCAGAAGCGATAAAAATGTTTCTATGGATTCCGTTTATTATGACGAAGAAATGAAAAATGAAATACAGACATTCCCAATTCTAATAAACGAAAACACTGCAATCTATTACAATTTGAAGGAAATTGATACTATTATCGACGGTTGGATATCGATGAACGGCTTCAAATACTACTATAAAAATGGTATCGCATTAACAGGTAAACAAACTATTGACGGAAAGACTTATTTCTTTAACTCAAACGGAGCTATGAGAACGGGTTGGATTAAAGATAACAACAAATGGTATTATACAAATTCAGACGGAGTTATGCAAACAGGATGGATTAAGAGCAATGGCAATTGGTATTACATGAGCAAAAGCGGTACTATGATAACGGGATGGGCAAAGATTGGATCGATTTGGTACTTTATGAATAACTCTGGAGCTATGCAGAAAGGCTGGCAAAAGATTAATGGTACATGGTACTATTTCAAATCATCGGGAGCAATGGTAACTGGCTGGCAAAAGATAGGTAGCACATGGTATTATTTCCAGTCATCTGGAGCTATGCAAACGGGTTGGCTCAAGAGCGGTGGCAAGTGGTACTACTTTGAATCCTCTGGCGCAATGCTTGCAAATACTTCAAAGAGAATCGGAAGTAAAACTTATAAATTCAATTCTTCCGGTGCTTGCACCAATCCATAATTAGCTAACGGGCTGTCAATTGACAGCCCGTTTTTAATATAGCTTGAATATATAAATTATCAGCCCATAAATAAAGCTCGTTGCCGTTCCGTAAACTATTACGGGTCCCGCAATGGTAAACATCTGCGCCGCCGTGCCCAGTATCATTCCCTCGTGCTTGAATTCAAGGGCGGGGGATACTACTGCATTTGCAAATCCTGTGATGGGCACGATAGTGCCTGCGCCGGCGTGGCGGGCAATTTTGTCAAACACGCCAACGCCCGTCAGAATCGCCGTCAGCACGATTATCGTGCAGAGCGTTGCCGCCTT
>CAJOJV010000045.1:0-17037 GCA_905234995.1 uncultured Eubacterium sp.
AATTCCGCACATCCGCTGAAATACACTTATGCGGACGGGGATAAATTCTATTTCCAGTGCAATTCAAACAACAGCCATATCGTTGACCACAATAACGTTGACGATGATTACAGCACAACCGATATTTCAGCCGACGCAACGGTTTATAACGAGCTTGGCATAGTTTATAAAACGCTTGATTTAACCAAGTATTCGGATAAAACGGATATTAACGCAGGCCTCACGACCTATAATGCGGTTAAGACAGCTCCTCAGTCAACCAGCAGCGAAACGATGCTTGCGCTTGACGAGGCAGGAAAGGTTCAGGCAATCGTTGATAACGGCGTTATCGCAATGCTGACGGGCATCAACAGCGCCAACGAGGGCGACGCCAACACTTATGACATAACCTTTAACGTATATACGGTTGAGGATAACGTTGCTTCCGCAGAGCCTGCATACACGCAGACCTACAGCGGCAGGGCTTACGGCTCAACGCTTGACCTTAACCCCGTTACAAACGATGGCGCGATTGCAGCGCTTGCCGCGGGCAGCACGGGCATCACGGCTGAGAATATGGGCATCCTTAAATGGGAGCTCGTTACGGGCACGGGCGCAACCGAGAAGACGAGAGAGTTCTCTCAGAAATACGCAACCTTCACGGCATTCGTTCAGGAAGACGCAACCGTTAACGTTTACGTTACGAAGCTTGTTCCCTCAAGCCAGGTTGCAATTCTGAATATGCAGGGCTACACGGCTTATGTGCTTAATATCAGCGATAACACAACGCTCAGCATTTCAAGCAATGCGCTCAACACCGTTACAATCGGCGGCGCAAGCTATAATGTGCCCAACACTCTTTCCTATGACGTAAGCGGCTGGAGAATCGGCGGCAATATGATTGCGAATTCCGAAACCTCGGTTAGCACCACAATCGGCGAGCTGAAGGCGCTTTATAATACGGACACGATTACGCTCACCCCGAACAAGGCGCTGAACAACAGAACCGCGAGCGACAGCTACACCTTCACGCTTGACGGCGCGACCGTTGCAAGCGGCGTTGCATACGACCAGAAGCTTACGGTTACAACCGAGGTTGAGGGCGCTTATGCAATTGTTGTTAACGACGAGGGCAAATACATCCCCGTTGTTTACTGCGATGAAAACGTTAATTCCTACACCTTCAATGCTTGCCGCAGCCTTGAATTCTACACGATGTATCAGGCAACCGAAAACGGCCCGTATCTCGTTGACCTGAACGGCTCCGCTAACGGAGGCGTGGTTGAGGCCTCAACGGATGATGAAACCCTGTTCTTCTACGACCACAAGCTGCCGTTTGCATATTCCTTCATCGTTATGACGGGAACCCAGACGGACACGATTGACGACAATATTTACGGCAACAAGTGGACCACGTATTCGGCATTCACACAAAACTGCAGCATAAGCGAAACCGAATTCGGCACGCTGCGCACGACGGCAACCGTTTCCTCGGATGAATTTACGCTTGATAACGTGGGCACGAACAGCATCGTTAAAATGGCTGCCAAGAGCAAGCTTTATTACAGCAATCAGTATTCATACTCATTATCAACCAGCAACACGACGCCAAGAGTTGTTAACACCCGCGCATATGTTAAGTTTACTTACACCTACACATACGGCGGCAACAATTACACTATTGACGCCGTAGCATACGGAACTCCCTGCGTATCGTATTACAAGGGCGTTTCCGCTTGATTGAAACAACGATAACTTTAGTTTGAATAACAGGAGATTTTATTGTGAACAGAAGAAAAAAAGAGTATGAAGCACCATATGCTGAAATTGAAAGCTTTAACCTGCTTAATTCAATCACAACATCATCGCTTGATGACCACGATGATGACGATGAATTTTAAGCTGTAAAAGCACAAAGGCGGCTCGGAGAAATCCGAGCCGCTGTTCTTTTATGTTTGATTATTGTAGGGGGTCGGTTCCGCGCCGTCCCGTTTTCACCGGACAGAGAACCGTCCCCTGTCTGGCGTTTTTTGCTTGACGGCTGTGAAAAAATTTGATATATTATCAATATGCGGATGTAGCTCACCCGGTAGAGCACCAGTTTCCCAAACTGGAGGTAGCGAGTTCGAGACTCGTCATCCGCTCCAAAAAGAAAGAACAGCCATTCGGCTGTTCTTTTCTTTTTTGAAGAGGCTCGAACAGGGCAATACACCTCATCCACCACAAGTGCTCCCCCCCCTTCCTCTCAAGGGAAGGCTTTTTATATAAATGTTAAAAATATATAAACTATGGGGCTAAAGGTTTGCGAAAAGCGAGAAAAGGAATATAATAGCTTTACATTTGTTTTGGAGTGTAAAATATGATTTCTGAAAAGGATTCGGCGGCGGTTGAGCAATACCTTGCGCTGACCGGGGATTTGCTGAAAAACGAGCTTGTGGAGGGTATGAAGCAATACAACCACCACGGCACGATAAGCACGCATTTTCACAGCGTTTACGTTTCATTCACCGTGCTGAAAATGTGCAACAGGCTCGGCAAGGAGCCGCGGGAAATCGTGCGCGCTTCCCTGCTGCACGATTTTTATCTTTACGACTGGCACACGGAGAAGCACGAGGAGATGCACGCCTGGTATCACCCCAAGGCGGCGGTGGCGAACATCAGGGAGCACATCGGCGAGCTGACGGCGGAGCAGGAGGATATGATTCTTGCCCATATGTGGCCGCTGCACCTTATGCCGCCGAAAACGCTTGGCGGATGGATTTTAACCGCAGCGGACAAGCATTGCGCCACCGAGGATATTATGGGCAAGTCCGGCAGATTTGACGAGATTTACGAAGAGATAAACAAGAGGCTTAAATGATATGATTCACACAATTTGCAGCTATTTTTTCACATTTATGCTTTACAGTTTTGCGGGCTGGGTTATGGAGACCCTGCTTTATCTTTTCAGGGATAAAAGAGTTGTTAAGAGGGGCTTCCTTTTCGGTCCCCTCTGCCCTATTTACGGCACGGGCGCAGTGCTGTGCACCGCCGTGCTTTACGGCAGGGTGAACAATATATTTTTAGTTTTCATCTGCGGCCTGCTGCTTTGCGGAACGCTGGAATACATCACCCATTTTGTGATGGAAAAATGCTTTCACGCGATGTGGTGGGATTATTCCACCCGCAGATTCAACATCAACGGCAGAGTTTATCTTAACGGGCTGCTGATTTTCGGCGCGGGGGCTACGCTTATAGTTAAGCTGCTGCAGCCGCTCGTTTTCAAGCTGATTGATATTATGCCGAACGTTCTGCTTTATTCGCTTTGCTTTGCGCTTTACAGTATTCTGATTATTGATTTTGCCGCAACGGTTGAAAACCTGAAGGGCGGAATCAGGCAGATGCAGAACCTGCAAAGCAGCATTATTGAATCCACGCAGAAAGGCGTTGATTTAACCGAAGAGCAGATTGAAAGCATCAAAAGCAACATTTCGAATTCCAAATATGTAAAAAAGCTTGCAGCTTCAATGACGGATAACAACAGCGTGCTTGCAAGGATGAAGAGCCAATTTCCGGACTTTAAAATTGAAAAATACCAGCACGTTATTGACATAATTCTTGACAAGCCGATTGAAAGCAAGAAGCGCACGGACATCAAACTTTACGGCGGAGTTGAGGATAATACGGAGCCTGCTGCAGAGGAAAAGGAATAATCTTAACCTTTAATTTACATATTGTTAATTGAATTATCGGGGCGCATTTGATAATATTATTTATGGAGATGATGGAGAGATGAAAATAAAAAACGGCTTTGCAAAGAGAAATATTGCGGGCAATGAAATCGTTGTGCCCGTCGGCAAAACCGCGCTTGAATTTAACGGAATGATAACCCTGAATGAAACGGGTTCCTTTATCTGGGATTGCCTTAAGGAGGAAACCACCGAGCAGGAAATCGTTGCAAGGCTGCTCGCCGAATACGAGGTTACTGAGGAAAAGGCGACGGCGGACGTTAGCAAATTCGTTGCAATGCTCAGGGAAAACGATTTGATTGAGAAATGAATTAACGGGGGATGAAATCCTCCGTTTTTTATTGACAAGAAGGGTTAAATTGTGTACAATTAATTTGTTACAAACTCAAAGAACTGTAATGGAGAATTCACTATGGCAGATGAAAAAAACTATGACGCGCTGAAGCTTGAAAATCAGCTTTGCTTTCCGCTTTATGCAGCGGCAAAGGAGGTTGTTCGCAGATATAAGCCCTTCCTTGACGAGCTTGATTTAACCTACACGCAATACATTGCGATGATGGTTTTCTGGGATAAAAAAGAGCTGAACGTTAAGGAGCTCGGCAAATATCTGAGGCTTGATTCGGGAACGCTGACGCCCGTTTTAAAGAAGCTTGAGGCGAAGGGCTACATTACCCGCAGCCGCTCAGCAGAGGACGAAAGAAGCCTGATTGTGGCTATCACGGACGCCGGCGAAGCGCTTAAGGAAAAGGCGGTTGAGGTTCCCGTTAAGATGGGCGCCTGCGTAAACTTAACGCAGGAGGAAGCGATGCTGCTTTACAGGATTTTATACAAGCTGTTGGAATCGCTTGAGGATGAATAAAAAGAGGGCGGATAATATCCCCCTACATGAAAAGGAGTTGTCTGATGACAACTCCTTTTTGCTGTTCTTATAAAAGTGAAACGACCAAATCTCCCATTTCGGAGGTTGTTACAATCGGTAAGCCTTCCGCCTTTATATCGGGAGTGCGCGCCTTGGTGAGCGCGGTGTCAACCGCAGCCTCAATAGCGTCTGCCGCTTCTCCCTCGCCAAAGGTGTAGCGCAGCATCATAGCGCCGGAAAGAATCGTTGCAAGCGGATTAGCCTTCTGCTGACCCGCAATATCGGGAGCCGAGCCGTGGATTGGCTCATAAAGCCCGAAGGTTCCCTCTGCAAGCGAAGCGGAAGCAAGCATGCCGATTGAGCCGCTGATCATTGAAGCCTCATCCGAAAGAATATCACCGAAGATATTTGAGGTTACGATTGTGTCAAACTGCCCGGGGTTACGAACAAGCTGCATAGCGCAGTTATCAACATACATATATGAAAGCTCAACCTCGGGATAATCCGCGTGAACCTCCTCTGCAACCTTGCGCCAGAGCCTTGAGGAATCAAGCACGTTTGCCTTATCAACGCAGGTGAGGCGCTTGCCGCGCTTCATCGCATATTCAAAGCCCGCCTTAACGATGCGCTTAATTTCAGGCACGGTGTAACGCTCCGTGTCATAAGCGCTGACAACGCCGTTTTCCTCATAGGTGCCGCGGTCGCCGAAATAGATGCCGCCGGTGAGCTCGCGGACGATGAGGATATCAAGTCCGTCGCCGATAATCTCCTCCTTAATCGGAGAAGCTGATTTAAGCGGAGCGAAAATCTTTGCGGGGCGCAGGTTTGCGAATAAGCCGAGAGCGCCGCGAATTGCAAGCAAGCCCGCCTCAGGGCGATTGTTTCCCGGCTGAGTATCCCACTTGGGGCCGCCTACAGCACCGAGCAGCACGGCATCCGAAGCCTTGCAGGCATCCTCCGTTTCCTTCGGGAAGGGCACGCCCGTTTCATCAATTGCGATGCCGCCGAGCAGCTGATAGTTATAATCAAACTGAAAGCCGAATTTTTCACCCGCTGCATCAAGCACCTTCAGGGTTTCGTCAACAATTTCGGGACCGATGCCGTCGCCCTTCAAAACCGTAATCTTAAAATTCTTCATAATCTTAATCTCCTTTTGTACAAATGGGGTACGACCCCATTTGTACATTGTTGTAATATTTTTGAATTGGTATTATACAATCTGTATTATATGCTTCTTCGGTCAATCTGCAACATCTGTGAAATCACTGATTTTGAAATTCCTGCCGCTTTCATAGCTTCAACTATTTCCTCAACAGAATATTGCTCGGTTAAACGATCTCCAACATTTTTCAGATTTCCTGCCGAATTAGGATTAATTCTATAATCAATAATAAAATCCTCAATAGAATTATTATTGCCGTTGTGCAATTCTTCAAACTGCTTTCCGTCAATTATATCCATTATATAAGAAATATCGGTAAAGACAGACCTGCAGCTCATATACTCCGCATAACTGCTCCACCTGTACTCCTCCGGAGCCTTGCAAACTCCCGCCCTGACGGGATTGAAATGAATATACCTTAAAGCCGCCAGCAAATATTTATCATCATTAACAGGCTTGCTGTAATATCTTCCGTTAAAAAGGGGGCCCGTTCTTTGATGATGATAGTTATACTTAGGAACGTATTTTGCGCCAAAGGCCTTAAAGAGATTTGCCAAATTATTATCTCTGAACCTTAGCAGCAAATGAATATGGTTGCTCATAACACAATATGCATATATCTTCACATCATAATCCTTGCAGCTGTTATAAAATGAATTGATGAAATATTCAAAATCGCTGTCTTCATTAAAAATTCGCTGTGAATTAATGCTTTTCAAAACAATATGATATATGTTTTCCTCGGAACGCTGTCTGATATTCCTTGGCATAACGGCTCTCCTTTTTTAATGTTTATATGTACAAATGGGGTACGACCCCATTTGTACATGGTTGTAATATTATTTTGAGATTTGCAGGAATTATTATACGCATAGTAATCAGATTTTGAGCCTGAGGTTTATTTTTCAAAAATGCCGGGCATAGTGTCGTCACGGAACGTGTCTGGCTGATCGCGGTTAACCGCGCAGATAATGCCCTTCATTGAAGCATAGCTGATGTTATGAGAAACGCCTATACCGAAAACGTCCTTCCCCTGCGGATTCTTAAGATGAATATATGAAATCGCCTTTGAATCAGAGCCGACTGCGATAGCATGCTCACTGTAATCTATAAATTCATAGCCTGTAATACCGATTGCCTGAATTGCCGTGAAGAACGCCCCGATGGGACCGTTGCTTTCACCCTTGATTTCAATCGGATCGCCGCCCTTATAGGTGATTGTGCCTTCAAACTTAACCTTTGAAAGCTCCTCATCCTCTTCCTTTTCCTCATAAACCTTGTAGTTGCGAAGCTTATAAGGACCTGCCACATTGCGGTATTCCTTCTGGAACAGACCGAAAACCTCTGCGGCGGAAAGCTCCGTACCCTTTTCCTCGCACGCCTTCTGAACGACCGCTCCGAATTCGGGATGCATTGCCTTAGGCATCTTAATGCCGTAATTATTCGAAAGGATGAACGCCGCGCCGCCCTTTCCGCTTTGCGAATTGATTCGGATAACGGGTTCGTATTCCCTGCCCACGTCTGCGGGGTCAATCGGGAGATAAGGAATCTCCCAGTAATCGGAATCGGTTTCCTCCATATAGATTTTGCCCTTGTTGATAGCGTCCTGATGAGAGCCTGAGAACGCGGTGAAAACGAGCTCGCCCGCATATGGCTGACGCGGAGGCACGGTCATCTTAGTTGTGCGCTCGTAAACCTCTTTTATCTCGTTGATATTATGGAAATCAAGCTGGGGATCAACGCCCTGAGTCCACATATTAAGCGCAAGAGTTACCATATCAACATTGCCTGTACGCTCGCCGTTTCCGAAAAGCGTGCCCTCAACACGGTCTGCGCCTGCCATTAATGCAAGCTCAGTTGCTGCAACGCCCTCTCCCCTGTCATTATGCGGGTGAAGCGAGATAATTGCGGCATCCCTGTTTTTCATATGGCGGCAGAAATACTCAATCTGGTCTGCATAGCCGTTAGGAGTTGAGCATTCAACGGTTGACGGCAGATTAAGGATAATCGGATTTTCGGGAGTTGCCTCCATAACCTCCATAACCCTTTCGCAGATTTCGATTGCATTATCAATTTCAGTGCCCGTGAAGGACTCGGGAGAATACTCATAACGGATATTCATATCCGGATTTTCCGCAAGCTCCTTATCCGTTAACTCCTTAATGAGCTTTGCGCCCTTAACGGCGATATCAATAACGCCCTGCATATCGGTTTTAAACACGACCTTGCGCTGAAGCGTTGAGGTTGAATTATAAAAATGCACGATAACGTTTTTTGCGCCCTTGATTGCCTCAAAGGTTTTCTTGATAAGATGAGGCCTTGCCTGAACGAGCACCTGAATCGTTACGTCATCGGGAATATAGCCGCCGTCAATAAGCGTTCTTAAAATTTCATATTCGGTTTCCGAGGCGGACGGGAAGCCGACCTCAATTTCCTTTACGCCGATTTTGAGCAGAGTGTCAAAAAGCTCTAACTTTTCCTGAAGGTTCATCGGGTCAACGAGCGCCTGATTACCGTCACGCAAGTCAACGGAGCACCAGATCGGCGCCCTTGTGATAACCTTATCCGGCCAGGTTCTGTCCGGAATATTAATCGGCTTAAACGGGATATACTTTTTGTAGCCTTCCAACATAATAAAAACTCCTTCCAAATACGTTTGTAAATTTCAGGGCATAAAAAATACGCCCCTAAAAATTATAGGGGCGCAGAATTACTGCACGGTACCACCCTATTTCAGCAAATTGCTTTGCCCTTTAGCATCAACCAATGCCTTAACCGATAACGCAGTTACGCGGCTGCCCCTATTGATTTCTATTCAGAACAGCAACTCCGCAGAGAGCTATGCATTAATTACTCCGTGCCGGCTTTCACCTGCCGCCGACTCTCTGAAACGGAAATAAAAAATCTTTTTCTGCTTCCCAGTTTTTGTTGGGTTTTATTTATTTGTTACATTATTATATACAGTTAATGCAAATTTGTCAAGGGTGAGTTGGCAATATTAGTTTTTTTTAATTATCTGAAAAGAATATAGCAATAGGCTTCGCCAAGGCTGTTCATCGCGGCATATTCATTTGCCGAAAGCGCAGAGCCTGACTGCCTTACGGTCAACGAAGTGCCCGAAAGGCTGATGCCCGCCATGCTGCCGTTTTGCGAAGCAATTGCAAAATGGTTTAAATTCTTGCTGTTTGAGAAATCGGTTGTGGCAGGCATTGCGCCAACCCTGAAAACAATACCCCAGCTTGGCGTGAACGGGCAAGCCGTCTGAATCGTGCGCGTTTGCGAGGCGTCGCCGAAATACGTGTCTGTAAAATAGGGACTGTTCCACTTCGCCCTCTCCTCATCTGAAATATGGCAATCATCCTCAAAATGCTCTGCAAAGGCGCTGTCAATAATTTCATTATCGGAATTGAAATCCGCACGCTCGGGTCTGTCGCTTCCGAGCCAGCTGTTTAAGCCGATTGTTTCTGTTCTGTTTGAAGAGCTCATAGCCGAACCTCCTTAAAATTCTTAATCATAATTATTACCTGCAATAGTATTCCAGGCATAAAACGGCAGGCGCGCCTCATCAATTTCATGCCAACGCAAGCCGACCGAATCAAGCTGCGCGAAGGTTTGATAATTTCCCGAGCTGTATATTCTTTCATAAACGGGCATAACGATATCGAGCAGCTTGCGCAGATTGCGGAAGCTCTCCCTTGTGTAGCCAAGATCGCTGATGTGAAATCTGTATTTTTCCCCATTTGCATCAAATGTATAATAAAGCAGGAAAAAGCTGCCCAGAATTTGCCCGAGCTGCATCAGCTCAAAGCCCTCGCTCATTCTTCTGATTATGTTCTCGCGGTCCTGCTGCAGCGTTTCGTAACTCTGCAGCTCAAGAAGTGAAAGCAGCATTGATATGCCGTATTCATCCGCAGTATCTATAAACGAATTGCGAAACGCCTTTTCAAGCAGCTCGTCAATCATTGAAAGCCCTGCGGCGTAAGCGCGCATTTCCGCAGTGGTTATTTCCTCCTCCTGCGCCGTAAAGCCAAGCCCCTGCATAAGACTGCAAAGGCGTGAAAAAATCTGATTATTCATAGACTTCCACCGTAATATTTTCAGGCACGAGATATGAATTTGACGGGCATGAAAACGGCATCGCGTTTTCGTCTGCAACGCAAACCTCTGCAAGCAGCACGCCCTCAATACCGTAAAGCATTGCCTCAAGCTCCGTCTTGTTTATATTCTGCCCGATGTGCATTGAGGAAACTGCGTTTGCAAGCATTTCCTCTGCAAGCGCGCCTATCTCATTTTCATCATAGCCCTTATCTGCTTTTATTGAAGCATTCAGAATAAAGCTGAACGGCTCAGCCTCACAAAGCTCAATCGGTATTCTGCAAATTGAAAAAATGCCGAGGCGGTATTCAATAGTTCTTCTCATACTTTCAAGCGATACGCCGCTTTTCAGCTTAAGGCACACCATAACGGACAGGCTGCCGTTGTTATACACTCTCGCGTCAAGCACGTTACTTTCGTTAAGAATAAACTCGCGAATGCTGCTTTCGTTTACCGCAAAGCGTTTTCCCGAATAAGAGGAAATCAGGCGTTCCCTGAGCGATTTATCGTTTTCCTCATCAAAGCCGCCCGTCATTTTTGCGGGATTAGTTACCGCGGCAACGTATTCGGGCGGGTTAACGAGCACGGTTATTTCACCCGCAGACGCATTAAACTGCGCTCCTCCCGAAATAGACCGGGCGGGAACCGTAACCGAGGTTTCTCCAGCAGTTATAACCGCAGCAACGGTCGTTGCAAACTGAACGAAGGGCCTTTTTTCCGACGCGCAGATTGTTCCCTCGGGAATTGCAACGTCCGCCTCAAGCGCCTCCGAAAGGCTGAAAACGAGCTCGCCCTCAGCGCAGGAAGCGGTTTTTCTTTCAATGCCCCTCAGCTGCGCGTGCTTATCAAGATATTCGCCCGTTGCCGTTTGCGGGAATCCCTGCCTGAGCACGAACTGCGCATAGGAATATGCTGAAAAAATTTCGCTCGCAACCGCCTTGAAGCGAAGCTCCAAATCGGAAGCAGGGGCAACCTCAAGCCCGCACTCCTCAAAGTAAGCGTTGCGCATATTATTCAAAATTTCATTATAGGTTTCTTTCAAAGCGTGATTTCCACCTGCCTTTTTTCTTTATCAATAATAAGTTTGAGAACGAGGGTGTTTTCATTAACCTCAACGCCCTCAACGTATATCCCGCCGAGGTTATAAAGCGCCTGCCTTGCGCGGGCGGCGGCATAAAGCGCCGTCGGCACAGCCTGAACGCCCTGCGCAACGAAGCCGCCGAAATCCTTATCGGGATAAAAGCTGCCCCTGCCCGTGCTGACAGCCCTTGCAATATCCTGAAGAATAACGTTGACGTAATCATCAAGCGCAAGGCTGCCGTCTGCGGCAGGAACGTAGTCGCCGTTACGGACAAGCTCTGCATTATACTTAATCATAATGTATCCCCCTCAATGTTTATAATCCTTCCGTCGGCAGTGATGACCACGCCGTTCAGCCTGATACTGCCGTCGTTACAAAGGCGGATTTTTGCCCCGCCGAGGGATTCAATTTCAATTTCCCCCTGTGCGATTTGCTTTTCCGCCATTCGCACGCCCGCACGGCAGGCGCCGTTAATGAGCAGCACGGCTTCGCCTACGGGCGTGCGGGAGGTGTAGCCGTAAGGCGAGTAATCCGCAGCGTTTCTTGACCGCATAGTTGCCGACGTTTCCGTGAGCGCGGAGCTGTTGATTGTGAGCGTGCCCTCCTCCGCATAAGCGGTGCTCTGGGCACTCTGCCTTTTGCTAAGCCACATAATTAATCAGCCCTCCGTCCTGCTCCGCGCGGAGCTTTACAATAGTTTTTTCGCCGTTTTTGCCCTTGCTTTTCACAAGCTCATAAACTAATAGCTCCGCGTTTTCGCAAAGCCCTTTAAGGCTGACGTGCACTCTGTCATAAAGCATAAAATCTGCAGTGCCCTCAAGCTCCAGCTCAAGCACGTAAAGCTCCTCAAGCGCTTTTGAAATGCTCTGCCTTGCCGCCGCCTCCCTTTGCCAGAGCGGAAGCGCGGAAAGATTAATCAGCCTGCGTCTTGAAATACCGTTGTTTTCGGCACTGCGGCTTTTGAGATGATAGCAATATTTATCCGATGCGGTGATTTTGTAATCCACCTGCGATATCGGATTGCTGCGGTTTATCACGTATTTTGCCGAAGCGATTTTGCAGCCGTCGAGCGTTTTGAGAGCAGCGCTTTTTTCAAACGCGCGGATAACGTTATTAACGTCCACGTAAATCCCCGCGGGGTAAAGCATTTTGAAAAAGTTATTGATTGCGCCGAAGCAGCTCGTGCCCTTTGAAACGTAATAATCCTCCTTGCAGGCAAGCTCAGGCAGCGCACATTCAAAGCCGAATTCACGCGCGTTGTGAAACCAGAGCTGCTTTGCGGAGGGATGGTGATACTGGCACGGAAGCGCCTCATTATCAACGAGCACGGCGGCAGAGCTTCTTGCATAAACGAATACCGTTTCACCCTCCCTTAAAAGCGAAATGCACTGCTTATCCGCGAAGCCGTTAAATATTCTCTGCTCCGCCGAATACGCTTCAACCCTGACGAATTCAGGGCAGGCGCAATCCGATATATAGTTAAGGCGCAAGCCGTCACACGCGGCAGATACTTCCGAAGTCAGCTCATAGGAAAGCACCTTTTCGAGCACGGTGCATTTTCCGCTTTTGTCATAGAGCTTAAAAATTAATTCAGCCAAATTCTGTCCCCCTCTTCAATATCAAAAGGAGTTTTAATGCAGTTGCAATCCATCAGCGCTTCAATGCTTATTCCGCAGCGCTTTGCAATATCAAAGGCGTTTTCTCCTTCCCTTGCAAAGGTGTAGCCGAAATCGTAGGCTTCCTTGCGCCCAGCTGATTTTTCAAGGAAAACGAGCTTATATGAAACGCTGCTTTTATCCGCGCTTTCGCTGAAGGTGAAGCTTTTGAAATACGCCTTATAGCAACGCCCGCCGGGCAGAAACAGCCAGCCCTCGCCGCTTTCGTTAAAAAGCCCTGAAAGGCTGAGTATTTCCTTGTCAGCCTCGCTGCCGTAAAAGACACCGCTTGCTTTTATAACGGCTGCGTTTCTTGCGTTTTCACAGGCATTGAAATCTCCGCTGAGCAGAGCACTTTCGGAAATGCTTTTGCTGTTGACAACCTCAATTTCGGCAGGATTTGAGGGAAACACGTAATCCTTATATCTCATATTGAGAAGCTGCATTATCCCTCACCCCCGAAGGTGCCGTCGTATCGGCGGGAATCAAGCTGCAGATAATCGGAAAGCCTGCTTACCTCAGCATAATCGCCGATATTTAAATTGTCCTGTTCCATTATTCCTGCTCCTCAAAGCAAATTTCGTCATTAAAGGTGATGATGATTTTCTGCACGAAGCAATCCGCATAATTATCGTTATAAGGCTTTTCGCAGGAGAGGCTGACTATCCTCATACCCGCAGCGCTTTTGCAGATTTGCGAAATGATTTCATCAACGGAAAGCAGATTTTTATGCGACGGCGGAATAAAAATATCCGCAGAAACCGAGACGCTGCCCGCCATTACCTGAGAGCCGATTGACGCCTCCTCAAAATCAAGATTACTGAGCTTTACCGCAATTGCGGGATGGGAAAGCCGCGTGGGCTTAACCGTTCTCGGATAAGCGTTATAAAACAAAAATTCATCAAAAAAAGAATTCTGCCTGAATTTAAGAATTAAATCGCTGCTGACGCTGAAAAGCTTAATCATCATCCTCACCCCATACGCGCCTTAAAATGCCCCAATAATACTGAGTTACCCCGCCGATAACGACCCTTTCCTTCTTTTTGAAAATATACTTTTCATCGCCGAAAAGCAGAAGGGCGTTATCCGAGAGAGCTTCAATATCGTGGTCATAAGGTCCGACGTAAACAAAATAATCAGCGCTGACCTCGCCGATTTCGGTTATTTTCGGCTCAAAATTGGTTTTCGTTTCCTTCCACTTCTGCTGAATGACCGCAAAAAACGGAGTTGAAACCCAGGAGCCGTCGGCAAGGAAAACCTCCTTGCCGACCTTAATTAATTCATTTTTTATCAGATTAGCCTTGTTCATTTAAACACCGATAAATGCAAAACCGCTTTTAAGATTAACAAGAGCTTCACAGTCACACAAGGCTGAATCCAGCACGGCTTTCGCTGCCGCAAGCGCCTTTGCACAATCCTCGCCGATTGAAACATCGCCCGCTCTGAAGGAGGAAACGGGGTTAACCCCCGCCTCGCGCAGGGCAAGCAGATAATTGAGCTTTGCCGCTGCAAGGAAGGCAAGGGAATTATTCTCCGCTTCACTATTGAGCGCTATTCCCTCAACCCATTCGAGGGCGTAATCAATTAATTCAGCCGAATCCGTTTCAAAGCTTTCATCAAGGCTGCGGAGCGTGCTGAGAAGGCTTAATGCTTTTTCTCTGCTAATCAAGGCTTCACACCCCTTTCATCAGTTTAAATTATTCGCCTTCGGGATATTCGAAAACCTTAACGGCATCATCATACAGCCTTGTGAAGCCGCAGATTGTTGAAATGGTTGCCCTTTCAAGCTGACGGTCAATCAGCTTGTCATATTCCGTGAGCACCTCGCCTGCCTGCACCTTTTCAAGCGCATAGCCATTATCCAAACCAACGATGCATTCGCCTGAAATGCCGGGATAGCTGAGGATTTCCGCACCGAAGGGCGTAACCATTTTGCCCGTGCCGTGGAAATCAAGCCCTGCGTGTGAATCCTTAAATTCGGAAATGCCAAGCATTGCGGCAATTTCTGCAGTGCCCGCAATAATCGTGCTGAGGCGGTAAGGCTCCATTGCCTCCCAGATGCCGACCATATCGGAATAAGTGAGGGAATCATTTGCAAGCTCCGTTGAGGTGATGCCGTCTGTGAGCGCTTCAAGCGCATCCTTAAACTGGCTCTGAGCAATGTATGAGCCGATACGCTTTAACGTGATTGTGAATAAATCAAGCTTCTGGAACTTGATTGCCTCATAGGATGCAACGAGCGTTCTGCCCCTCTTATGAAGGCGGGTGAGCTTATCGTTTGACTTAATAACCGTCTGCGGAATATATGCGCCCTCGCCTACCGTTGCAAGCTCATAATCACTGTTCGGAATGCTTGAAATTGAGCGATAATCAAGCGAATCAATATTTGTTGTGGTTGCAAGAATCTTTGAAAGCTTATCCTCTTCCTCAATACCCTGAAGCACCGCGCGGGAAACATATTCCGGGAAAAGCGCAGCGGAATCGGTTGTCTGGAAGAACTTGGAAATGCTGTCTGAATTCTTGCCTGAAACCTTAATATCAAATCTCTTGAGCTGGCGCTGATATGCATCAAGCCCCTCAAGCTCGGTGCCGATATAATTTTCGGAAGGGTCTGCCTCCTCAAGTGCGGCTGTAAAGCCCTTTGAAGAAGTGTAAAGCCCCTTATCAAGTTTTAAAGTATCAAATGACATATTAACACTACCTCCTGATTAAAGAATAAAGCCAACCGTACCCTTGGTTGAATCAATCTTAATAACGTAAGCCTTTCTTACTGCGTTGTCATACTTCTTAACGCCGTTTGTGCTGTTTGAAGCAATGCCGTTGTAGCCGTAATTGGCGATACCCGTTGCCTTTACCTCAACATAGCCGCTGACCTGAACGGTTGCAACGCCGTCTGCAACGCCTGTGCAGATGCCGATGAAATCGCTGTTTGCAGATGCGACAGCCGCACCCTCTGCACTGATTGCAACGGGATTGCCCGCCGCTAAAGTGCCGACTGCGGGAAAGGTTAATACGTTTTCATTAAAGCCTTTATAATCGTAAATCATTAAAAATTTCCTCCTAAATCATAAATTCATTCAAGCCGTTGCCCGCATTCTGCTCTGCCTTTGCAAGCTGCGGCGCGGGCTTATTATTCTGAGCATTCTGCTTTTCAAAGGCAACCTTGAATTTGAGCAGCTCATCGGTTGTCATAACCGCTGCAACTCCCGCAAAGGTTTTCAAATCCATATAGGGAATTGCCTTTGCACAAAGCTTGGTGATTTGCTTTGCAAGGCTTTCCTTATATACTCTGCCGAGCTCCGCCTGCTCCTCAAGCGTTTTGATATAGTCGCCGAGCTCACTCGCCTTCTGAGCGGAGAGCACAAGCTCCTGCTCGGTGCCGAGACTTTTAATAATATCCTGCAAATCAATACTCCCTTCATTGGCGCTGAAAGCTTTTTCCACGCCCGCCTCTCTCTGGGCAGGCACGGCAACGAAGCTGAATTCATAAGCATCCTCAGCGCCTCTTAAAATATTAAAGCATTTTCTGCCGTCATATTCCCTGCCGGGGATGTGGCGGCAATTTGTTTTTCTTTTGTTTTCACCGCAGATTGAGCATATGCATTCGGACACGGAGCAGGAAACGGACACCTCTTTTTTAATGCCCGCGTCAATATCGTTGATAAGCCCCTGCGTACCCTCGCTTCTGACCATATACGCCTTTGCAAAAAGCGCATAAAACGGCTCGCCGTCCGCGGTTTTCCTACCGCTGATTTTTTCCACGGCAGTGTCAAAAATTCTTGCAGTCTGGTCATCGGCTTTCATCGAATGGTCCTTAATACCCGTTTTGCCGATGAAAAGCTTTGCAAGCTCGTTCAGCGCGGAAACGGAGAATTTTTCATTATCCCTGTCAATATCGTTATTGCAGAGCATAACTCTGAAAACATAAAGCTCATCCTCGCTGAACTCCTTGCGCGTGAACTGCATTATTTTTTCATAATCACCTTTTTCGGGGGTGTAGCCCTTTTCAACAATGCCTTCCTTCATTCCTCAATCTCCTTTGCAATTTTCTGAGCCTGTGCATTATAAAGGCAAGCCCTTGCATGCTCCGTTTCATCCTGAAGCGTGATGGTTTCCCAGTGCACCTTAACGGGCACATATCTGCCGTTAATCTGCAAATATTTCTGTGCAATTTTAAGCAGCACGGGCTCAAGCAAGCGCCTGTAAGCCTCAAGCTCGGTTGTTAAAACGTCTGCCTGCTGGGCGCTCATACGCTCTGTGGTTGACCATGAAAGCCCAAGCATATACGGCGGTAGCCCCGTTTTTGCAACGAGCTGCTCCAGAAGCTGCCTTACGGGGATTTCACTTGAAAGCACATTGTTATCCGCACCGATAACCTTAACGCTGACATCGCCCACTGCAACAAAATCCTTAACCGTATCCTTGCAGCTCATCGCCTGCTGCCAGGCTGAGGCAATTTCCTTTGCGCGCTGTGCGCC
>CAJOJV010000045.1:17044-19526 GCA_905234995.1 uncultured Eubacterium sp.
GGCTTATAGGTTACCGCATAGCGCAGATTTCCCGCGTGGCGCCAGTTTTCTCCTATCGTGTTATAAACCGTGAGCAGAATATCCGCAATGAACGGCAACCCTGCAAGCAGGCTTGTGCCGAGGATTTTGCCGGGCTTCGGGTTTAATGCGGAAAACAAAATCAGCTCCTGATTTTCAATTCTTTTGCCCGAATTATAAAACTCAACGTCAAAATTATTAGCCGCGCGTTTAACCTCAAGCGCAGGCAGCTCGCCGTTATAAAGCGCATAAAACGCATTATCATCCGCAAGCATTTCGCCGACTGCCGAGCCATAGGTAATAAGCTCCGAAAGATAGGTTGAGGTGAAAGCAAAAATACCCGTCTGATTACCGCCGACGCTGATTTGCTCAAAAAAGGAATTCATCTCCTCATCAAGTTGCTCGTCGCCCGTTTCAAACCAGAAGTCGTTAACGAGGCGCACGATTTTGGAAATCGCCGCGTCAATAATCGGCACGCTTTCTCTGAGCTGTGAATAAATCCTGTTATCCGCAGAAAGCGGGTAATAGGAATTGATATGCCAAAAAGGGTGAGCGGAATAGGCGCTCGTCTGCACCGAGGCGGTGCCGACGCTATCACTGCCTTCGCCTGCCCTTTTTCTGTTAAACAGCCCCAATTTTTCACATCCTTTCAACTGCAAGGGTGATAAAGCTGCCGCCACTGTTTTCACGCCCAAGGACGGTTGAAACAAAATAGCGGATATCATCCATTGCATGGTCGTTTTCTTTTTTGGGCGCATCCCGCCTTATATCATTATCCCAGCGGTAAACCGAGAATTCCCTGATTGTATCTGCACAGTGGGGATAGAAAAAAATCTCTTCATTTTTTAGGGCGGTGCAAACGAGATTAATTCCGCGCAGAACATCGTTATCAGCCTTGATAACCCTGAATTTGCCGTGGCGCTTTACTGTTTCAATAAAGCTTGCGGCAGAGGGGTCGATAATGACAGCCGTTATCGGCAAATCGCCCGCCAGCTCCTCAAGGCGCTGATAATATTCCTCATCTGTCAGCTGCACGCCCAAATCCCTGCTTGAATGATAAAACTCATCAAAGCGAAACCAGGCGCCATCAGCCTCCGACTTACCCCACAGTCCGAGGGAAAAGGGATTAACCGTGCCGTAATCACAGGAAATATAATATTGCGAGAATGCGCCGCTGCTCTTTTTGATATGGCGCTGAGTGCTGAACATCGGATAAACCAAGCCGTCAGCCGCAACCCATCTGCCCTCAACGAAGCGCTCATAAAAGGCTCCGCTGTAAAGCCGCTTATATCTGGCGATAACTGCAGGCGAAAGCGAGGGATTATCCTCCATTTTAAAATGGAGATAAAGCATATTCTTTTGCTTCGCCTTTTTAATCCATTCATTATAAAACCAATGAAAAGGGTGCTCCGGATTGCAGTTAAACCAGAATTTTGCATTTTCAAGAGAGCAGCGTGCAAGCGCCTGCTCAACGAAGGAACGCGGCATAAGTGCAACCTCGTCAAGCAGCACTCCTCCCAGGGTCATACCCTGAATCAGAGAGGCGGAGGATTCATCCCTGCCGCCGAAGAGCCAGAAGCGGTTTTTCACTCCCGCCCTTTCAATCTCTAAAAGGTTTTGGCTGATTTTATAGTCGCAGTTAAAACCGAGGGCTGTAAGCTGTGGCAAAAGCGGGGTGACAACGTTGCGCCTGAGCGACGCAATGGTTTTTCCGCAGATGGCAAAGGATGTGCCGCCGAAGCTGTAAAACGCCCAGCTAATAAAGGAAATGCTCATACAGAGCGTTTTTCCCGAGCGGATTGCGCCATCGCAGATAATACCGTTTTTATCATTTACGGGGCTTTCGCTGCACCACCAGCTCAAAACCGCAAGCTGCTTTTTTGAAAACGGCGCAAAGCTATTCATTCAGCACCTCATCAAAGGTGCCGCCCGCAA
The DNA here is from genome assembly GCA_905234995.1 of uncultured Eubacterium sp. GTDB lineage: Bacteria > Bacillota > Clostridia > Oscillospirales > Acutalibacteraceae > Eubacterium_R. Next base: position 18,998 of record CAJOJV010000045.1, read on the forward strand.
GCCGCGCCCCCTCCTCCAGCGCTTTATAAAAGCCGAGCGGCTCAGTTGGCTTGCAGCTGTCCAGCTCACGCAGCTTTTCAAGCGCGCGGATTCGGTCAAAAAATTTAATCTCCATACCGCCGCCCTTGGGGCGCTTAATCTCGCTGATGTTATAAAGATTAAGCTGCGGCAGCATTTCAAGTATTTCCCCCTCGTCTGCATAAAGAAGGCGCACCGCGTCCTGTATTTCTCCGAAAGCAAGGCGCTTTAAGCCTTCGCGGATTTCCTCCTCTGCAGTTTTCTTTTTTCTGCCCATAATTACCTCCAAAACCATAATCAAAAGGGCAATGCTTTTGCAAAATGCCCCTCACCAATACCCAGGAAAGCAAAAAAATATAGCGCAAAAACGCTATATTCCCTGAAAGATTTTTAATTTATTCGCAATTTGTGCATAAATCGGAGCTTGTCGCGCTGCGCGCGAAATGATGTTGTGCTACGCACAATGATATAGCTTTGCTATGATATACGCTTCGCGTATGATGTATGCCTG
>CAJOJV010000045.1:19566-25555 GCA_905234995.1 uncultured Eubacterium sp.
ACGATGGGACTCCCCTATTAGGGGAGATGTCGCAAAGCGACAGAGGGGTCTGCCGTCTCTGCAAGAGAGGCATCGTTCCCTACGGTATATTCTTATAACTCCCCGACAAAGCCTAATTTGCATAACAAAAAAGGCTATCCCGAGGGATAGCCTTAAATAATGATTTTAGTTTTTAACAACGTTCGTTGCGGGGATGAAGGCTTCGGACGAAGAAGCATCCGCCGTTACCGTTACGTTATCGCCGACGTTAATGAGCAGCACCTGCATACAGTCTGCAACGGAGATATAATAATATGCGCCGCCGTCAAGCTGAATATAATAATAGGTGTTGCCGTCGTTAACCGAGGTTTTGATATCCGTAACATTGCCCATGATTTCGGTTACCGTGGGCTGCTGAGTATCGGTATCAACATCATCAACGACGCTTGCGGCGTTTTCATCCGCCTTATAATCATCGGCATTAGCCTCGTTGCCTACGATGCCCTTATCCTTAAGCGAGTTGATATAGTTTTCAACTGCAGCGTTGAGCGCTTTGATATCGCTGGTTTCCTCATCGTATACGCCCCTGCCCACTATGGTTTTGTCTGCAAGGTTAACGAGCGCATAGCCCTTAATAGTATATTTATCGCCGTAGAAGGACATAAAGTAAGTCGGCTGTCCCTCGATATCAAGCAAAATCGGGAAGGTTGCGTGATAGCCGTAATTCTGAACGGCATCCTGCGCGGATTCCATTGCCGAATATTCCGTTGCGCCGCCGTTTTCATAATAGCGGGTTTCCTTTGTGCGCTGATTGCAAAGGATGAAGCCGAAGTTTGAGGTGGTTGAATCCTCTGAGGTTACGCCCGTATAAACCCAAACGTCGTCATTAAGCGCAATATTTCCGCTGCCGTTTGATACAACGTTAACGTCGTTCTGGAAAATAATTGAATTCCAGAAGCCGTTTGCAAGCTTGCCGTGATAATTATACTGCTCAATAACAAGATTTTCGCTGTAAACAACGTCAATCCAGTTGAGAGTTTCATCAGACCTGACGGTTTCAATATCATAATAATTACTTTCACCGTTCAGCGCGTCAGTAATTATTACGCCCTTAACGTCCGTGCCGCCGAAAAGCCCGATGGTTTTATCAAGCACGGGGGTAATCCAATACGGATGAGCGCTGTCGTCAATCTCAAAATTCGGCGTATCAAGTAGCGCCGTGGGGTACTGAAAGCGCAGATGACGGATAAGCTTTTCATTAAACAATTCGGCGGGCGAATACTTTATTCCCTCCCCGAACTCGGTAACGCAGTTAACAACATTAACCTTCTGGCTTACCAAATCAATAACCATATAGGCAGGCAGGCCGTTTTTTGTGTTGTTAATCCATCTGAAAACGTTTGCATATTCAAGATATGCAACGCGGACGGGAGCACCCTTATAGTTAATCTGCGTTGAATTTGACGTTACCACAAACTGGCTCTTATATTCTTTAAGATTACCGATTTGCTGGTCTGCCAGCACCTTGGCAGTAGCGCTGTCAAGGCGGGGAACCTCATCATATTTTACGTCTGCAAAATCCTCGCTGAAGCTGCTTTCGCTGACGGTCATCAATTCACTGTAGGTCTTTGCGCGGAAAAGCTGCGCGCCGATGAGCCAGCCGATAAACATAACGAGCACAATTGCAACGATAATCGCAATCGGCACGATTGACTTTTTCTTAACGTACTCACGGCGCTCAATTTTTTTGTTTGCTCCGCAGAGCAGACCGAAGAAAAGCACGAACATTGCAACCAGAAGAATAATATAGGTGTAAAGCTGTGCGTCGTGAATATTAAACGCGGGCAGCAGCATATAATACAGCGCGCCGCCGCCGAGGATTGTTAACACGATTGAAAGAATTATTTTAACACCGAGGTGCGGAGGAGTAACGACAGCCTCAACCTCGCTGCTGCTCGGCCATTTGAATTTCGCTTTGAAATCCTTGATAACCTCATCGGCATCATAATTCATATTTGGCATTTGCTCGCTCATAAGCAATCTCCTTAAAAATGAAATAATAAATACTAAAAAAACAGGCTCGGCACAAGGCCGAGCCTTAAGTAATTAAACAATTATGCTCTCTTGAGACCCTTTGAACTCATAAGGAATTCATCAGAAGCAGGATAATGGTTAACATACTGAATCGTCAGAGTTGCGCTCTTATCCTTGATAACTGCGATGGAAGCGTGTGTTACGTTAACAACGGTTTCCATATCGTAATCAGCCTCAACGATTTCCTTTGTTGCGGTGTTAATCTTAATTGTGCCAACGCCGCCCTTGTATGTTACCTTAACGTTTTCATCAGCAGTGCCCTCTGTGAAGGAAACAGCGTCAATGCTTGCAACAACGCCGCTAATGTCGCCGAGAACCTCAAAGAAACGACCCTGAGAGTCATCGCCGCGGGTGCTCATTTCAGCAGCCTTAGGCTGAATCTGAAGAGTGATAGTGCCGTCGCCGTTATCGGTTACGTTTGCAGCAAGAATATCCTCGCCTGAGAATTCAGTTGTTCTGAAATCGTGGTCTGCCTTCTTATGCTCATCCTCTGAGTTATTATCAAGGTCAGGATTTCTGTTATAGCAAGGAACAAGACCGTAAGGTGTGGGCTTGAACATATTTGAAACAATACCCGGAACGAGCTTATTAACAACTGCGTTTGCAGAGCCGTCAATGATAACGTCGCCGATATTCATGCTCTCATCGCCAAGCAGCTTATAGAAGGTTACGGTATTGCCGTCTGCGTCAATATACTGAGCAGTGAGGCTCTTTGTATAATCATAAGCTTCCTTATAATAATTAGCAACATCGTCAAGTGAAGTGAATTCAACGCCGCCGTAGGTGCCTGCCTCAAAGTCCTTTTCAAGAACAACGGGATCGCCCTCTGCGCTTGCGTCATCACCTGCAGCATCAGCGCCGCCCGTCTTCCAGGAGCCGTCCTTAACCTCTCTGATAGACTTAATCGTGCCGTTTGTTACATAGTTGATTTTTGCGCACCCTGCAAGAGAGAACACAAAGGCTGCAACAAGCACAAGGCAAAGAATTGCTTTTAATGTTTTCTTCATTATTTAGTACCCCTTTCAAAATACGAAATACGTACAAACATATTGTTACTATTTTAATTTATTATAAATTCGCCGAAAAGTCAATACAAAAAAATGAAATATCCCAAATAAACCTTATAAAATTATAAATTTTAGCCTTAATTTTATTGTTATTTCGGAAGCACTATGCTATAATTAGGAAAAAATATTCAGGATTTTAAAGAGGTGTTTATTATGAGATGTAAAAACTGCGGCTCTTTGAACGAGGACGGAAGATATATCTGCCAGAACTGCGGCTCTCCCCTTTTTGATGAGGACGAGCAAATCCCCGAGGAGGGCGTTATTACCAACGATAACGGCGCTTCAAATGATGACGACGGCGACGGAGAGGATAACAAAAAGAGCATTATAATCATTATCGTTCTTTCCGTAATTCTTGTTGCACTTATTGCAGGCATTGCCGCTTCCGCAATCCACAACAAGCGCGCTGAAAATGAAACGGAAAGCACAAGCATCACGATGGAATCCACAACGGAAAGCACAACCGCAAAGGAAACCACAACCGCCACAACCGAGAAGGAAACCACAACCGAGGAAACCACAACCACAACTACAACCACGGAAACCACCACCAAGGCTAAGGAGAAATACCGAGTTATAGTTGACATTGACGGTGCAGGAACGATAAGCGGCGACGGCACTTACGAGGAAGGCTCAAAAATCACCCTTAACGCTACGCCTGCGGACGGCTATCAGTTCGGCGGATGGTATAATAACGAAACGGGCAATCTTGTTGCATCAAGCACAAGCTATCAGATAACGGTTGAAAAGAACCTTCACCTCACGGCAAGGTTTATTCCCGCAGAGGAATTAAATAATTAAAAAACACTTGCATTTTGCATATTATTGTGTTATAGTATTTGAGCACTAAGCCATAGCTTAGTGCATATGCGCCGGTAGCTCAGCTGGATAGAGTGACTGGCTACGAACCAGTAGGTCGGGGGTTCGAGTCCCTTCCAGCGTACCACAAAGCCTTGAAATGACTACATTTCAGGGCTTTGTTTAATTTTAAGGCTGACCACTTTTGGAACATTTCCGCTTGTGGTCAGCCTTGTTTTCTCATATATAGCTATTATTTAATACAATCTAATATCAGACACATTTCAGTAACATTTGCTCCCAAAAACGCCCGTTTGACCACAATTTGACCACAACGGAAACTTTTGAGCATATTATTTGTCTTTTTCTCAACTGCAGGTTGAGCGGGCTCATATACAAGGTTATTGCCTAATTCCAAAAATACTGTATAATAAAGGTATGCTGATTGGGAGGAAATTGCTATGGAATCTAAGTTAGGAGAAAACATAAAAGCATTACGTACAAGGAAAAATATGACACAGGGTCAGCTCGCTGAACTTATTGGAGTTTCTTATCAAGCCGTTAGTAAATGGGAAAGCGGTACTACACTCCCTGATGTGTCTTTGGTGCCTCGAATTGCACAGATATTCCAAGTAACTACTGACGAACTGTTTTCTTATAGCATTGAAGAACAAGAAAAAGATATTGAAAACACAAGAATGAAAGCACAGCAGTTAAGGGAAAGCAATCCGGCAAAGGCAAGAGATATTCTTAGTGAAGGATTAAAGAAATATCCTGATAATGATATCCTGCTTTGCAATCTGCTTTACGTTTGCTCTCACGAAGAGAATATACCTATTGCTAAAAAGGTTATTCAGATTACAAAAAGCAACGAGCTTAGATATGATGCCCTGCGTTTTTTAGCTTATGCTTATAGTGACAAAGGCGAAACCGACCTTGCTGTTGAAGCATTAGAGCAGATTCCCGAAATCTATTTTACGAAACTTTCTGAAATGGCATTTGTTGTTACCGGCAAGGCAAAATTTGACGCTGCAGATAAACAGAAATGGATATCCATTAATACGCTAATTCAAATGATGGCAAAAATCGCAGAGCATTATTCTGAAAGCGGAAAGACGGATGCAGCAATTAAAGAATACCAGAAAGCACTATCACTTATTCACCTTTTCTGCGATGAGCAATCTGATGAGGAATACAAAAACTTTGCAGTAATAGGTGAAATAGAAACTTATATTGAATACTTTGAAAACCAACTTAATAAACTATCTTAACAAGCAAAACCTCCGCCGCGGCGGAGGTTTGTTGTTTTTATCACTTTAAACATCAGGTTTTTAGTGGTTATGAGGTAATTCAAACTCTATTTCGTCTTCAAGTTTTATATTGCCGTTTGAATCTTTTATAAGTTTTTTGCAATAGATAGTTGAAATTGTGGCATTATAAATTGGTTGTAATAAGGTCTGTGTATCTTTATTTACTTGATCGATTTCTTCAACTGATTTACTTTTAGCTATTGTTATATGTGGAGTATATTGCCCTTTGAGTTTTGCATTATTACCTAAACAGTTATATAAATCACTACTCATTTGCTTTAATATATTCAATTCATCAATTACATTTAAAAATAAAAAATTATTTCTTTTTTCATAACTAACAGACAAACCACTTAGTTGAATAGTAAAACTAATATATTTGCTCAAAACATCATTAATGATTGATTCTATGATTCTTGTTTCTAAATTACTTTCAAACGGGAATACAAGACATATATGCGGATTTACAAAACTGCTATCCGGATTATGCTTTTTAAATATATCAAATATTAATTTAGGATTTTCAATTTGTGGTTTAACAAAAATTACTCGTTTCATCTTCTCAACTCCATATAATGCTTGATTAATTATATCACAGCAAGCAGAAAAAGTACAGCCTCCGCTTTTTTCGGCGGAGGTTTTTTATTGTTTTTATCAACTTATTTGATATGGGTTATTATAATTTTAAGCATTCAGCTTGACGATATTGCTTTTTCGCTTTTCCGATTCCTTTTCTGCAAT
>CAJOJV010000046.1 GCA_905234995.1 uncultured Eubacterium sp.
TGAAATCGCAAAAGCGGTGAATCTCAGCCCATCATATTTTTCAAAAGTGTTCAAAGAAAGCACAACGCTCTCACCCTATGATTACCTGCTTTCCGTGCGCCTTGACAAAGCAAAGGAACTGTTGATAAATTCAAACCTACCCGTCAGCGAAATTGCTTATCAGTGCGGTTTCAACAGCACATCAAACTTCATATATTTCTTCAAAAAAGAAACAGGACTTTCGCCCTTGAAATTCAGGAAGATTAAATTTTAATCTTGTTTACATAGTGTTTTTAATATATTGATCCAATTATGGGACGGGGCGTCCTCCTGCGCTTCAAGCACCAAACAAAACGCTATCGCATTTTGTAATCGTGCTCTGCGCGCGTCGTCCTTTCCGCGCAAAATTTCGCTTCGCTGTTTTTTGCGCGGTGTCCCTCCGAAACTGAATGACTAAATAAAAACAGACACCGCAAGGGTGTCTGTTTTCATTTGGTGACCCGGACGGGAATTTCCTCTCCGGCTATCGAAAGGTGCACTGCACCTTTCTCCCAATCGCTGCGCCTGCGGCTGGCTCTTGGAGGTCGTTTCAATTCCCGTCCCATAAAGAAAAGAACAGGAACTCCATTTGGAGTTCCTGTTCTTTTGGTGACCCGGACGGGAATTGAACCCGTGTTACCGCCGTGAAAGGGCGGTGTCTTAACCTCTTGACCACCGGGCCGACCGTTGGTGGCTTTAACTGGATTCGAACCAGTGACACTGCGGGTATGAACCGCATGCTCTAGCCAACTGAGCTATAAAGCCATAATCCGTCTGCTTTTCAAGCAAAAATGATTATATTATATAAAAACTTTTTTGTCAACACTTTTTTTAGTGTTGCCTTTTGCCTGCAAATTATTTGTTAAAAAACTGTACATTTGTTTGACATTTATAATTATAGATGTTAGAATTATTTATAATTATATTAAGGGGCTTTGGCTATGGACAAACTCAGCAAAACTCAGGAAAAGGTTTTTAACTTCATTAAGGAGTCGATTGCTCAGAGAGGAATGGCGCCCTCCGTGCGTGAAATCGGCAAGGCGGTCGGGCTTAAATCCACCTCAACGGTGCAATACCACCTTGACGCGCTGGACAGAATGGGATACATTGAGCGCGACCCGCTGCTGAAGCGCACGATACGCATTGCGGGCAGCAATCTGAAAACAACGCCCGTTCCGCTTCTGGGAACGGTTACGGCAGGCGTGCCTATTCTGGCGGCGGAGCAGATTGAGGAATATATTCCCGTTGCGCTCGGCAGGAGCGGCGATTATTTTGCGCTGCACGTTAAGGGCGATTCTATGATTAACGCCCATATTCTGGACGGCGATTTGGTGATTGTTGAAAAAACGCCCGTGGCAGAAAACGGCGATATCGTCGTTGCCCTGCTTGACGACGAGGCAACCGTTAAGCGCTTTTTCAAGGAAAAAGGGCATTTCCGCCTGCAGCCCGAAAATGACGATTACGAGCCGATTATCGTTGAGGAGCTCGTGCTGCTCGGCAAGGTTGCAACCGTAATCAGAAGTTATCAATAAACAATATCAAAGGAGACTATATTATGAGCGAATGCACACACGATTGTTCAACCTGCTCCCAGAATTGCGGAGACCGAACCGAGCCTCAGAGCTTTCTGAAGCCGATGAACAAATATTCAGATATCAAAAAGGTTATAGGCGTTGTAAGCGGCAAGGGCGGAGTCGGCAAAAGTCTCGTTTCCTGCCTGCTTGCGGCACAGTGCGCCAAGGCAGGGCTTAAGGTCGGCGTGCTTGACGCGGACGTTACGGGTCCCTCCGTGCCGAAATCCTTCGGCATTAATTCAAGAGCTATGCAGGACGACGAATGCCTGCTGCCGACCGTTGCGGACGGCGGCGTTAAGGTTATGAGCGTTAACCTGCTTTTGGAGGACGTTAATTCCCCCGTCGTTTGGCGAGGCCCCGTTATCAGCGGCCTGATTGAGCAGTTCTGGAGCGACGTACGCTGGGGCGAGCTTGATTATCTTTTCGTCGATATGCCGCCCGGAACGGGCGACGTTGCGCTGACGGTTTTCCAGAGCCTGCCCGTTGACGGCATCGTTATCGTTTCAACCCCGCAGGATTTGGTTAAAATGATTGTGAGCAAGGCGTTCAATATGGCGCAGCTTATGAACGTGCCCGTGCTTGGAATTATTGAGAATATGAGCTATTTTGAATGCCCGGACTGCGGCAAAAGGCACAGCATTTTCGGCGAATCAAAGATTGATGAAACCGCAGCCGAGCTCAATATCCCCGTGCTTGCAAAGCTGCCGATTAACCCCGCAATTAACAGGCTTGTTGACGAGGGCAGAATTATGGATGCGGATTGCAAAGAGCTGGCAGATTTCGTTGAAGCGCTGAAATAAAACGGAGCGAAGCGAAAACCGATGAGGGCTGCAACAGCGCGGCACAGAGCTTTAACCCCTCATCCGTCTGCTTCGCAGCCACCTTCCCCCGAGGGGGAAGGCAACTGTGTGGAGGAGATTTATTATGGCTAAAAGAGAGGATTATATTTCCTGGGATGAATATTTTATGGGAGTTGCGCTGCTTTCCGCAATGAGAAGCAAGGACCCCAACACGCAGGTGGGCGCCTGCATCGTTAACGACGATAACCGCATCGTAAGCGTGGGCTACAACGGCTTTCCGAGAGGCTGCAGCGACGAAACCTTTCCCTGGGAGAGAAGCGCAGAAAATGAGAACGACACGAAATATCCCTTCGTCGTTCACGCAGAGCTGAACGCAATTCTGAATTCAAACGGAATCGGCGTTAAGGGCTCAAGAATTTACGTTGCCCTTTTCCCCTGCAACGAATGTGCAAAGGCAATTATTCAGGCGGGCATAAAAGAGGTTATCTATATGAGCAACAAATACGCGGGCACGCCCGGCAACGTTGCAAGCCGCAGAATGCTTGAAGCCGCGGGCGTTAAGCTGACGAGCTTCGGAAGCGATAAAAACATCACCTTTAATTTTGACGCCGCAAGCGTATAATATAATGAAAAAAGAACTGGACATTTACGATTTTGACCACACCATCGTTTCGGTTGACAGCGGCACGAGATTCGTTATATACTGCTTTCTGCGCTATCCGTGGACGTTGATTACGCTTCCGATTGTTGCCGTCGGCGGCTTGCTGACTGCAATCGGCGTTATCGGCTTCACTCAGTTCAAGCAGCGCTGCTATACCTTCGTGCGCCTTATTCCGCTTGAAAAGGCGGTGCGCGGCTTCTGGGATATATTTGAGAAGCGCGTTTTCCCCTGGTGGTATGAGGAAAAGGAGCGGGAATTCGTGGTTATCAGCGCCTCGCCCGATTTTCTGCTTGAGGAGGCAAAAGGGCGGCTCGGAATTGAAAATCTAATCAGCACAAGACATAATGCAAAAACGGGCAGAATTATAGGCGAGAACTGCCGCGACGAGGAAAAGGTGCGCCGCCTTTATGAGGAATTTCCCGATTGCAAAATCGTTGACGTTTATTCCGACTCTCTTAAGCACGACCGCCCGATTTTTTCGCTTGCAACGGGCAAAACCGTGCATATTCAAAACGGCGAACGAGTTGAATTTAACTATAAAGAAGTTTACGGGGAAAAATAATTTATGCGTAAAATATCCGAAAAGCTGAATATCCGCCCCTCCCTGCTGGCGTTGATTGCCGTGCTCGTGCTGGTCGTGCTCGGAACTGCGATTTACCACTTTGCGATTTATGTTCCGCAGCAAAAGCGCACCGAGGAGAAATACACTAATTATACGGCTTTTGACAACACTCCGCAGCGCGCGGGCGAAAGGACGCTGCTTGCCGAGCTTTCGGACGGCAGCATTAAGCTTTATTCCGACGGCGATTATATCATTCTTGAGCAGAACGGGCAGGAAACCGAGTTTTCCGACTGGAACGAGAATTTTTCAAAAGCAAAGCCGCAGCTTGAATATTACGATTTCAACCACAACGGCAACAAGGATATCGTTATTCTTGCGCTTGATAATAAGGATAGCTACTACGATATTGACACCTATGGGCTTTACGTGCTGACGCCGAGCGTTGACGTTGACGGCAATTATGACTACACCGTTTATTACACCAACAGCAACGGCTGGTATTCAAAGCTGTTTAACATAGTTCACGCACAGCTTTCACAGCCCTCCTCCTCGCCCAAGCGGGTTCAGCTCGTTATGGATTACAGGGACGTTAATTTCAACTATAACGTTGAAACGGGGCTGCCGTATAATATGGAATGGGCGTGGTTCGTTACGGCGCCGAAAACGGCGGATAAAACAGCTTACTGTACGGTGGGCGACTGGGATTACGGCCCCTGCCTCATCAGCCTTGATAAAACGCTGGACAACGGCGGAGCCACGGCAAGCATTAACGTTTACGTTCAGTACAACGAGCTTGAGCAGCCCATTGTTATCGGCAGCATTGATTGCGTTATCAATATTACAAACGGCAATCTTTCCATCGGCAGCAAGAGCCTGCATTTCACGCCCGATATGACTTATTATTCAAGCGACCCGCTTAAGGTCGCCGAAAAGGACTGGAGCAGGACCTACACCAACGCTTCAAAGGACGCCTTCACGGGCAACACCCTTAGCGCGCTTTCAATAGTCTTGCCTAAGGACGCTTCCGACTCCTTCACCGTAAGCGCCTATAAAGCAAACGCCAATGCGATTGACAAGGTTGTGCTTTCAAACAGGGAAATCAGGATTTACGCAAAGGCGGGAATTGCGTTTGACGAAGGCCTGACTAAGCTGCCGCATTATGATGCAACGGTCATCGTTAAGGACGTCGTTTACTCAATCGTTGAGACCGCTGCAATTTCCACCGAGGGAAGCCAGCAGGTGCTCACGCTGAAGCTTGATAAAAGCTATCCGCAGGACGAGCTTACCGAAATCACGTTAACTTTGGAATAATTAATAGCATAGGGGCGGATACCATCCGCCCGCTATTATTATTGAGGAAAAAATATGAGTTTAAAGGAAGATTTGCTTGAAAGACTGATTGCCGACGGAGATTACGTAAACGGCGAGCAGCTTGCTGCAGACCTCGGCAAAAGCCGCGCCGCCGTTTGGAAGGCGGTTAAGGCGCTGCAAAAAGAGGGCTGGGATATTGCCGCCGTGCGCAACCGCGGCTACAGACTTTCCGAAAGCAACGATTTGCTTTCAGCCGCAAGAGTTAATCGCTTTCTCAACCGCGATATTGAGGTGCTGTATTACCCCGTGATTGATTCCACTAACAACGAGGCAAAGCGCCTGCTTGCGGACAACGGGGCGCAGCTCCCCGCGCTGATTGTTGCAAACGAGCAGAGCGCGGGCAGGGGCAGGCAGGGAAAGAGCTTTTACTCCCCCGCGGACACGGGCATATATTTCAGCTTTGTGACGGAGCCGAAGGTTTCGCTGCAAAACGCAGTCGGCGCAACTACTGCGGCGGCAGTTGCCGTTTGCAGGGCTATTGAAGGGCTGACGGACGCCAAGCCGCAAATAAAATGGGTGAACGACGTTTATCTGAACGGCGCAAAAATCTGCGGAATATTAACCGAAGCCGTGACGGATTTTGAAAGCGGCACCGTGAGCGCCGTAATCATCGGCATAGGAATAAATATAAGCACGCTGACTTTCCCCGAGGAGGTTGAAAACGCCGGCTGTCTCGGCAGAAAAATTCAGCGGGCGGAGCTCGTGGGCGCAATCGCGCGGGAGCTGCTTGAAATCGCCTTTTGCGACACTGCCGAATACATAGATTATTACCGCAGCCACAGTATGCTCCTCGGCAGAAAAATTAACTTTATCGAAAACGGCAGGGTTACCCCCGCAACGGCGCTTGCGATTGACGAGCGCGGCGGGCTGACCGTTAAAACCGAAAACGGAGAAATCAAAACGCTGCGCAGCGGCGAAATCAGTATCAGACCAATATGAAAATAAAAACGATTAACCTTAAAAGCAGAAAAACCCGCGCGGCACTGCTTCTTTGCGCGCTTATAATAATAGGTATTATTTCCGCGGCGATTATGCACGGCAGCTCTCCGCGTGCGGATAAGCCCGCCCTTTTCAGCGGCGAGGGCGATTACGCGGAGGGCATTGACGTTTCGGGCCACAATCAGAATATTGACTGGCAGGCTGTTGCGGCGGCAACGGATTTTGCAATAATCCGCTGCGGCTACCGCGGCTGGGGCAACGGTGAAATCGTTGAGGACGAGCTTTTTGCATATAACCTTGCCGAGGCGGACGAGGCGGGCATACCCTTCGGAATTTATTTTTATTCGCAGGCAACCACCGAGGCTGAGGCGCGCGAGGAGGCAAGGTTTGCCGTTAAAGCCCTCGGCAGCCTTTCCCCCGCTCTGCCGGTTTTTATTGATTTTGAATACGCATATGATTCAAGCGGCAATCAGACGGGCAGGCTTTTTGAGGCGGGGCTTTCCGCAAAGGAGGCGGCGAATATCATCAACGCCTTTTGCGAGGAGGTTAACAAGGCGGGGCTTCTTGCGGGCGTTTATTCCTCCTCCTCAATATTGAATTTTGACGTGCGCACCACCGCGCTGAATAAAAATATTTACGTATGGGTTGCGGATTATAACGAAACCGTTTCTTACCTCGGCAGCTACGATTTGTGGCAGTATTCCAAGCACGGCAGCTGCAACGGCGTTAACAGCAAGTACGTTGATGTTAACAGGGGGATTTATAAATAAGTGGTCAGTGGCCAGTGAGCAGTGGTCAGATAGGGCGCCTAAACGGCGCCCTTTTGTATTTTATAAATTAGTTTTTATAGTGAATAACAGAGAAAAACGGAGCATTTGAGAGTATTGCTAAATTATTTTAATTTTGTTGTTGACAACAAAAATGCCTTGTGCTATTATTAGTGAGCACGCCGAAAGGCAAAACTTTAGTATTTGGAGGAAAGTTAAATGTCAACATTTATGCCAAAAGCTGATGAAATCGAACGCAAATGGTATGTTATTGACGCTGCAGGCAAGCCCCTCGGCAAGGTAGCTGCAGAGGCTGCAGTGCTTCTCAGAGGCAAGCAGAAGCCAATCTTCACACCCCACGTTGATTGCGGCGATTTCGTTATCATCATTAACACAGACAAGGCTGTTCTTACGGGCGCAAAGCTTGAGAAGAAGTATTATCAGCACCACACGGGTTATATCGGCAACCTCAAGGAGGTTCAGTACTCAACCCTTATGAAGGAAAAGAGCGATTTCGCTATGAAGCTTGCTGTTAAGGGTATGATTCCCGACACAACGCAGGGCAGAAAGCAGCTCACAAGATGCCGCATCTATAAGGGTGCAGACCACAAGCACGAGGCTCAGCAGCCAGTTGCTTGGGAATTTTAAGGGGAGGTAAAGCAGTATGTACGAGTCAAATCCATATTTCTACGGAACAGGCAGAAGAAAAGAATCCGTTGCTCGTGTTCGCATCTATGCCGGCACAGGTAAGGTTACTATTAATGACAGAGATATTGACGATTACTTCGGTCTTGACACCCTTAAGCTTATCGTTAATCAGCCTCTCGTTTTAACAGGCACAAAAGAGAAGTTTGATATCGTTTGCCGTGTTAACGGCGGCGGCGTATCCGGCCAGGCAGGCGCAATCCGCCACGGTATTGCAAGAGCTCTTCTTCAGTATGACGAGGCTCTCCGCCCCGCTCTCAAGAAGGCCGGCTTCCTCACTCGTGACCCGAGAATGAAGGAAAGAAAGAAGTACGGTCTCAAAGGCGCTCGCCGCGCACCGCAGTTCTCAAAGAGATAATCGGTTTATCATCAAAACGCTTCCGTTTTCGGAGGCGTTTTTTTGGCTTAGAAAAATATTATGAGGTGTTTATTATGGGCGAAAGAGCTGACAGAGCTTACGAATATTTTATGAACGGGTGCAACTGCGCGCAGGCGGTTTTTCTTGCTTTTGCAGACAGATACGGCATTGATGAAAAAAACGCGCTGCTGCTTGCCTCAGGCTTCGGCGGCGGTATGGGCAGAATGCGCGAGGTTTGCGGCGCCTTCAGCGGAATGGTGCTTGTTTGCGGAATGGAAACGGGCACGGCTGATTTGGCAAACGGAGTGCAGAAGGCGATTAATTATCAGGCAGTGCGTAATCTTGCAGAGCAGTTTAAGGAGCAAAACGGCGCGCTTTACTGCCGCGAGCTTTTAGGCTTAACACAGAAGCAGGCGGCTGCCGAGGGAGCTGCTCCGGCAGAGCGCACACAGCAGTATTATAAAAAGCGCCCCTGCCCCGAAATTGTGCGTTCGGCAGCAGAAATTCTTGAAAAGGAGTTCGGCGAATGAGCTGATTTGTTAAGTTTTCACAAAAACAATTATAAATAGTTTAAAAAATATATTGAATTTGTTTTAATTATTTGTTAAAATAAATTGTTAATTTAATTTGAAAGGAGAATTTTATGTCTGAAAAGAAAGAACAAAAAGAACAGCAACAGAAATATATGAAGTTTTCAGAGATAATTACCTTTGGTATCGGTTTGTTCGGCGTTGCCCTTTTAACGGGCTGGATGCCTGACTACACCGCAACCTTCTTTGCAGACTTCGCATTCAAGGGCAAGGGCTTTGACACAGCGGTTATGTCCAACGCTATTTCAACCGTGTTCCTTGTTGCAGGCTTTGTCGGCGCTGTTTGCGAGCTTGTTATCGGTTATTTGGTTGACCGCACAAGAACAAAGTTCGGTAAGGTTAAGCCCTGGGTTGGCTTCGGCGCAGTTCCGCTTGCAATCATTGCAATGCTTGTTTTTGTTTCACCAAACGTAAAATCACAAACCCTCG
This sequence comes from uncultured Eubacterium sp., assembly GCA_905234995.1. Taxonomy (GTDB): domain Bacteria; phylum Bacillota; class Clostridia; order Oscillospirales; family Acutalibacteraceae; genus Eubacterium_R. The sequence continues at coordinate 8,775 of CAJOJV010000046.1, forward strand.
CAATCATTTGGATGTTCGTTGTTTACAGCCTTTACACAGCAGTATGCACAGCTGTTGAAAGCCCTGCAAACTGCTTTGGCTCTCTGAGCTCTCCGAATCCGAGCGAGCGTTCAACCGCAATTTCAATCGCCTCCTTCCTGCGCTCCGTTGGCCAGTCGGGCGGTATGGTTGTAATTATGGTTGTGGGCATCATTATGAAGGCGGTTATGGGCCAGCAGCAGTTTAAAAACGCTGAGGGTCAGGGTCTTGACCTCGTAATTTCAACTGCCATCTGCGCGCTGGGCTTAATCCTCTTTGTTATGATTTTCTTCGTTAACAACAAGGAAAGAGTTCCCTTCACACAGGAAAAGGTAAGCATCAAGGATTCGCTTAAGGTTGTTTTCGGCAACAAGAATCTGCTTATGGTTTCGCTGACGAAGCTTTGCGGCTTTGGTCGCGGCGTTTACGGCACCGTTTCGCTTTACATAGCTATTTACCTTCTCGGCTCAAAGGATTTGAAGCTTGCGCTTCTGCTTCCGATGGGTATAGGTACTGCAGTAGGTACGCTGCTTGTTAATTTCGTTTTGAAGAAATTCTCAACGAAGAAAACATACATTATGTTCTGCATTTACGGCGCAACCTCACTTGCAATTCTTTATCTTGTTTCAAGCGCAATCGGCTTTAACAAGACACTCATCGTTCCATTCCTTGTAATCAATTTCTTCTGCGGTATTCAGCACGGTAACACAAACACCACGCCGAATATTATGATTGCAGACTGCGTTGATGAAATTGAGTATAAGACGGGCAAAAGGCAGGACGGTATTGCTTACGCAGGCTACGGTCTGTTTTCAAAAATTGCTTCTGCATTCACAAAGGGTCTTGGCCCGTGGCTGCTTTACACATGGTCAAAATATCAGATTTCAACTGACCCGAACGTTGCTTACGCACAGCAGAGCGATTCCACACTCAACCGTCTGCTTATGATTTACACAATCATTCCTGCAGTATTTGTTGTATTCCAGGCTATTCCGATTTTCTTCTACGATAATGTTGGCAAGAAAAAGGAAACCATCACCAAGGCGCTTGAGGAAAAGCGTGCTTTTGCAAACGCAGAGGCTGCTGCTCAGGCTCAGCTTGAGGCGGAAGCTGCAGAAATTGCAGAGGCTGAATAACAGGGGGGGTAATTGATTATGGCTAATAAAAATAAAGATTTCAATTACGGCCTCTATGCCGTTATAGCATTTGTTCTGGTTGCCGCAATTCTGGCAACAACCACGGTTTTCACCTTCAAAAACAAATATCTTGCATTCTCTCCCGAAAAGATTGCCGTTAACTATGTTGACGCTGTTGCTCAGAAGGGCGACGGATATAACGCATACAAATATGCGCTTGTTTCTAAGGATGCAAAATACGGCGATTTTATCCGCGAGAATTACATTTATCCCGTTATCTATCCGGGCTATTCCTCAGATCTTGATAAGGACGCGATGAAAGAGGTTAAGGCTAACGGTCTTGACACTGATGAGCACAAGAGCGACGCTACTCTTAATGATGACGGCACGCTTGCAGGTCAGGTCACAGACGCTATGTTTGCATATTACGTTGAGCTTATGCAAACCGTTACCTGGGATAATTATGACGCTTTCTTCACCAATTATATGGCAAAGCTTGTTGAAACAAGGGCTGCCGTTTTCGGTGACGATTATATGTCCGATGAAGTATTCTTCACCGCGCTTGAGGCAAACGTTGCAACCTTCGGCGATAAGCTGACCGGCACGGACACCGAATATGCAGCTGACGGCAAAACAATCCTTAAGGAAGCTTCCGTGGGTCTTTATCAGACGCTTTACGGCACCGAGCAGCTTGCTGAGGTTGTCGGCGCGGACGGCGAGCTTGAGGAGGTTACGAAGCTTGTTTACAAGCTGACAACCACCGCTGGCGAGGCTCAGGAGCTTGACCTTGACGCTTACAAGGCAACGCTTGACGCTGACGTGCTTGCAACCTACGGCGTTACGATTGACGAAATCACCGCGGCAAGCAGCGTTGAGGTTACCGTTGCAACCGAGGACGGAGCCGTTATCGCAACCGTTAACGTTGTTACCGCGCAAATCGGCAGCACCTGGTATGTTGACAGCTTCTCAACCGACCTTTCCTCAATCTATGCATTGCAGGCAGGCGTAGCTGCTTAATTCATATTAAAACAAAAAGACCGCTTCGTTGGAGCGGTCTTTTTTTCGGGGCGCCGAGGTCGGCACCCCCTACATTCCTTACTGAGCGTTTGTAGGGGCGGGCGACCCCGACCGCCCGTTTTGTTGATTAATTTTATTTCATATTGAGCACAGCGAGATATTTCACAATTTGCTCTGGCAAATTATTTCATATTGCATAGCAATATTTCATTAATGACAGACCAATTATCATTCGGTCTGTTTTTTTGGATTTGTCTTTACAAATCCTATGCTCGCCATAGTCTGTGACTGAATTATTTGCCATTCTAAAAGCCATATGTTATAATAAACCAGACAAATCGAAGTTTGTGGGTGAAAAGAATGGTAAAAAAGTATTTAGCCGTCATCCTTGCGATACTGCTTCTGGTACTTGTTCTGTGGACAATATGGGGAAATGCGACTGTAGGTGTTACTCACTATAATATAACGAGTAATCAGCTACCAGATTCTTTTGATAGTTTTAAGATTGCTGTAGTATCAGATGTGCATAATGCGCGTTTTGGCAGTGACAATAGTCAGATAACAAGAAAATTAGAGGAAGAACACCCAGACATTATAGCAATTACTGGAGACTTAGTTGACTCAAATAGGACCGACATGGAAACAGCTATTGCTCTTGTGCACAAACTGATGCAGATTGCCCCATGCTACTATGTTACCGGTAACCATGAGGCTTGGATTGGCACGCAATTCTCTGAACTGGAGAAGATGTTGTTTGCCGAGAATGTCCAGATTTTTCATGATGAGGTAATCCGACTAGAAAAAGACGGTCAAACGATACAGCTCGCCGGATTGGATGATCCGGATTTTACAGAAAGGGATACTGCCGTTAAGCAAAGCATACTTCAAACAAAGCTAAACCAAATGAACTTATCCGAGGAATATTGTATACTGCTGTCTCATCGCCCGGAGATGTTTGAGGCTTATGTTGAAGAAAATATTGATCTGGTGTTGAGCGGACATGCACACGGAGGGCAATTCAGACTGCCGTTTATAGGCGGTATTGTTGCTCCTAATCAGGGACTCTTTCCGAAATATGACGCTGGTAAATTTACTCGAAATAACACAACTATGATTGTCAGCCGAGGAATCGGCAACAGCATCATGCCTATTCGTTTCAATAACAGGCCGGAAATAGTTGTAATTGAATTAAAATGTGTTAGCTAAATTCTGATTTGTTGAGATTAATAAACAATAGAGCGGCTGAGTTTTTTTGAACTCAGCCGCCTTCTTTATGACGGGTGCCCCGTTGGAGCGGTCTTTTTTTCGGGGCGCCGAGGTCGGCACCCCCTACATTCCTTACTGAGCGTTTGTAGGGGCGGGCGACCCCGACCGCCCGTTTTGTTTTAGTTGTCTTTGCTGTTCGTTACGTAATACCATTCAACCTCGTCGCCGTCGGCGAGGATATATTTATTTGCTGCTTTCATCGGCGTGGCGCCGTTAACGCGGTACATCCAGCCGCTGCCTGCGCCGCAGTCCTTTTCATTGAGCCCGCCTATGCCCTGAATATAATACGGCTTATCGTATTTGAGGGCAATGCCGTTTTTTTCGCATAACGCTTTGAGCGCGTCGAACACGGTTGCGCCCTCTTCGGCAGTATAGGTTTTGCTGCTGAGAATCACCCCGTTTTGCGGAACGGAGGTGTTGCCGTATTGCACGGCGTTTTTGCAGGTGATTGAAAGAGTTATGCTTATCTCTGCGGGCTTGGTTTCGGTTTCCTTTTCCGTCGTCGTTTCCGCGGGCTTCTGCGTTGTGGTTTCCTTAGCGGTCGTCTGCTGCTGCGCCGTTGTGCTCTGCCCTGCCGCGGTCGTGCTCTCCGCTTTGGATGAGCTTTCCTCTTTGGTTGAGCCTTCCGCCTCGGCTTCTGCCTGATTAAGCGTTTCGGCTTCGGCGGCTGTGCTCTGCTCATAAACGGTCGTTATTAAATTTGCTTTTGTTGGTTTTTCCGTTTTTGCACTGAACGCCTGCGTGGTAATTGCCGCGGTGCAAACCGCAAGCGCCACGCACAAAATTATAATTATCTGCTTTCTTTTCATAGCAGTATGATACCATATCCGCCCTGATTTGACAACACGCAGTTTCGGTTATATAATACTAACTGCATTGAGAGAAAGTTCTGCTTCTTTCTCACGGGGAATGCGGTGAAAATCTGCAACAGCTCACTCTACTGTTAGTGCTACGAGGCTTCATTGCCACTCTGTTTTTCGGGGGAAGGCGAAGCCGAGGTCTGAAGCATAAAGTCAGGATATCCGTTCGAAATGTAAATAATATAACGGTGAGGTTATAAATATGAAAAGAATTTTAGCAGCGCTCCTTGCAGTAATGCTTGTTACGTCCGCTTCCGTAACGGCATTCGGAGCAACAGAAAATGAAGTGCAGAACAAAATTGATTCTGCCGCCGCTTTCGTTTTAAGCGAATATTCGGAAAGCGGATTTACGGCAGATTCGGCAAAGCGTTTTGAGCTTATCGTTAATTCGGGCGCAGACGTCAGCACATACAAGGACGCATTCCTTACAAGCGCGGCTGACGCACTGGCAAGCAACGAAGTGGGCTTTGACACGAAGGTGCAGATTATTTCCGCCTGCATTGCTCTCGGCGAATTTCCGAGCAGCTTCAGCGAGGAAAAGGCAGAGCTTATGCTGAGCGTGCATCCCGCCGTTTCAAGTCCGTACAACTATGTTGAGGCAATCGCCGCCTGCGTGTATTTCTATCTTGAGGAGTCCGCGGCTTATTATGCGGACGCGCTTTGCAATTATTTCGTTAAAGACACGGGTGCAGTTTTCTGGGGCAGCGCCGATTGGATGAGCGGCGACGATAACGCAATTTTCATCCTTGCGCTTGCACCCGTTGCGGAGGATTACGGCGAATACATTGAAGAGGCCGTGGCAGTGCTGGACGGCTATCGCTCCGACGGTGGTTATATCAACAGCTATACCGGCGCTAATGCGGATACGACCGGTCTTGCGCTTGCGGCATATTCAGCAATCGGCGACAAGGAAAAGGCGGACGAGGCATACGAAATGCTTCTCAATTTCTATGACAGCGAAACCGGCGGCTTCATTGCGGATTACGACGCCGTTTATGCAACTGCAGACGCTCTGACGGGACTTGAGCGCTATATTGCCCTTGCAGATGAAATTGCAGACGGCTGGAATTACATTGACGGCAATTGGTATTACTATAAGGACGGCGTTGCCCAGAAAGGCTGGATTTACGACGGCGGCAAATGGTACTACCTCAGCAACAAAACCGCCGCTATGCAGACGGGCTGGGTTAAATCCGCAGGCAAATGGTATTACCTGAGCAAGAGCGGAGCTATGGCAACGGGCTGGCAGTATGTTGGCGGCAAGTGGTATTATCTGCAGTCAAGCGGCGCAATGGCGACGGGCTGGCAGAGCGTTGGAGGTAAGTGGTATTACCTGCAGTCAAGCGGCGCAATGGCAACGGGCTGGGTTAAAGCCTCGGGCAAATGGTATTACCTTGAGGCGAGCGGCGCGATGAGAACCGCAGACCTGACCTATAAGGGCAAGGTTTATAAATTCAATTCGTCAGGAGCTTGCGTTAATCCGTAATTAAAACGCCAATTATACTTTGAGTATATTTCGTTACCTGTTTTCTCAAAAAATATTACACCTATGTACAAATGGGGTCGTACCCCTTTTGTACATAGTGCCGGTATAAAATAACCCCTGAACACAAAAGTGTTCAGGGGTTTGATTATTGGCTTTATCTCTGAGTGCCGTAGAAGAAGAGCGCCACAACTCCGGGACCGGTGTGACCGCCGATAACGGGGCCCACGTAGTTGATTGCAACCTCCTTGAAGCCGACCTCCTTTTTAATCAGCTTTGCAAAATCGCGAACCTCATCCTCGCAGTCGCCGTGGCTGATATAAATCGTCTGCTCCTTGGGATTGATTGCGGATTCTTTCATATGCTCAAGCAGCGCCTGAAGCGAAGCCTTTCTGCCGCGCGCCTTGCCGACGTTGGTCAGCCTGCCCTCATCATCCGTGTGCATAACGGGCTTCACGTTGAGTGCAGTGCCTGCAATTGCCGTCGTTGCGCTGACTCTGCCGCCGCGCTTGAGATACATAAGGTCGTTAACCGTGAACCAATGGCAAATGTGCCCCTTCGTATCCTCGGCATACTGCGCAAGCTCCTCAATGCTTACGCCCTTCTGCTTTTCCTCATAAACGTATTTAAGCAGAAGCCCCTGCCCCATTGAAGCCGCAAGGGAATCAACAACGATAATTTTTGCATCGGGATAAAGCGGTGCAAGATCATCCGCAACGGTTCTTGCATTCTGAGTCGTTGCGCTGAGCGCTGATGAGAAGCCGATATAAAGAATATCCTTTCCGCTTTCAAGAATATCCGTGAACGCGGTGTTGAATGCCTCAAGGCTCGGGCAGGAGGTTTTGATGTCCGCCTTAGCCCTTGAATAATCGTAAAATTCCTTAAAGCCGATTTCGCGCCCGTCAAGATAATTCTTATAAACCTTGCCGTCAATGTTTACGGTGAGCGGAACGACTGTTAATTCAAACTTATCAACGAGCTCCTGCGGCAAATCGCAGGAGGAATCGGTTGCCAAAACAAAATCTCTCATAGCATATCTCCTGAATTTTTTTACATTCTACAATATATGTTTTAACATTTCAATTTAAAAGCGCGTTAGTTTATAATTAGTTTAGATATCTTATCTATTAAATAAATATAAACTAATCCGAATTTACTTAACTTTCGGCGCAAATGCTGGTATAATTCATATATTAATTGAAACGGGTGATAAAATGAACATTTTAATCTGGCTTTTAATCGGCGCGGTTATTTCCTATTTCATAGGCAGCTTGAACAGCTCAATAATAATCAGCCGCTTCGTTAAAAAAGAGGATATCCGCAACTCGGGCAGCGGCAATGCGGGCGCAACGAATATGGTGCGAACCTACGGCAGAGCATACGGAATTCTGGCTTTCGTGCTGGATTTCGTAAAGGTCGTTATTGCATATCTCATCGTGTGGCTGATTTTTAGCCATATTGACGCCGCTGACTTTGAAAAATACAAATATTTCTTTAAGGTTGTCTCCGGCTTTTTCTGCTTTATCGGGCATATTTACCCCTGCTTTTTCGGCTTCAAGGGCGGCAAGGGCATAACCGTTTGCGCGGCAATGATTTGCATTCTTGACTGGCGTCTGTTTCTTCTGGGCGCGGCGCTGTTTTTCGCAGTCGTTTTCATCACGAAATACATTTCCTTTTCCTCAATCGCATTCGCGGTGGTTTACCCCGTGTGCACCTTCTTTTTGTTTGATAAGGAATTCAGCATTATTAAGCACTATATCATTTCAAAGAATTCCTTCGGCGAGCAGGAAATGCCGCTTCGCTTGACGGCGCTTGCAATTTCAATCGTCTTTTCCGTTATCGTGCTTTATAAGCACAGGGAAAACATCAAGCGCCTGATAAAGGGCGAGGAAAATAAAATCATCACCTTCAGCAAAAAGGATAAAGAAAACAAGGGTGTATAAACACCCTTGTTTTTTGCTTATAAATCCGAGTTTGTCGGGCGGAGCCCGACAAATCCAAAATTCTTATTCCTCCAAATGCTCAATGCCGCAGTCGATTATGGTTTTAACGTGGTCATCTGCGAGGGAATAAATTATCTGCTTGCCGTCGCGCTTATACTTAACGAGGCGGTTCTGCTTAAGCAGGCGCAGCTGGTGCGACACCGCCGTCTGCGAAACACCGACCTCGTTTGAAAGCTCCGTAACGTTGCGCTCGCTTTCAAACAGCGTGCAAAGAATTTTAACTCTTGTGGAATCCGAAAAAACCTTAAATAAATCCGCAAGGTCATAAACCATTTCTTCATCAATCATTGCTTTCACCTCTTATTGAATTATAATTTTGTTGCGCCCTTTTGTCAACCGCGAAAATAATTCGGTTGCACGGACGAGCATTTTATGATAAAATAAATCGTTAAGAGTTTAACAAGGAGTGAGGGCAGTGAAAAAGGCGGGCGTGCTTGCGGCGGTTTTCGGAATTTGCGCAAATTTCGGGCTGTTTCTTGCAAAGCTTTACGTTTCAATCAGCAGCTCCTCGCTTTCCATTTATTGCGACGCGGTTAATAATCTGCTCGACGTCGGCTCCTGCGCTCTTGCGCTGCTTGCATTTTTGCTGCTTTCAAGGCTGAACGATCGGCAGTCGCTGCGCGCGCAAGGCCTTTGCACCTTTTTGATTGAGCTTATCATTGCGGGCACGGGAATTTATTTTTTCTACAACGGTCTGCAAAGGGCGCTTTACCCGATTCCGATTTCATATTCCTATAAATATGCGGCGGTTATCGGGGCAACGATTATTGCAAAAGCGCTTATGGCGCTGATATATTCCCGCTTCAACAAACGCATTGATTCGGGCATTATCCGCGCGCTTGTGCTTGACTGCCTGCTTGATTGCGGCATTACCGCATTCACGCTTATCGGGCTTATCGTCGTGCCGAAAATCGGCTTCGCGGCGGACGGCATTTTCGCCCTCGTGCTGGGCGCGATTATATCCGCAAGCGCAATTAAGGACGTTATAAAAGAAGCAAAAAAACTGATAAACGATTAGAAACCTAACTAAAAAATGTAGGGGGCGACGACCTCGGCGCCCCGCACAGCTATTAATACTTGGGGGTATAAAAATGTACGACGCAGAAGTAAAAACAAAAAAGAAAAAGAAGCCGCGCGGCAAAAGGATACTTAAGGGAATAGGAATTTTCTTTCTCGTTATCGTATTGCTGATTGCTCTCGTTGCAGGCGGCGTAACGGTTACTAACGCCGTTACCGTTAAATCCGAAAGGAATTTTGCAAAAAGCCTTGCGCCCGTTGCTTACACGGCGCAGCTTGAGCCGAGCCTTGATGACAACGGCTTTTACACCTTCGTTACGGACGGCGATTTCAAGGTTATGCAGCTGACGGATATTCACATCGGCGCGGGCTTTATGAGCAATAAGGTGGACACGATGGCGCTCAATGCCGTTGCCGCTATGATTACTGCGGAGCAGCCGGATTTGGTTTGCGTTTCGGGCGATATTGCATTCCCGATTCCCTATCAGGCGGGCACGATTAACAACAAAACCGCGGCAACGATTTTTGCCGATATGATGGAGCAGCTCGGCGTTTACTGGGCTCCCGTTTTCGGCAATCACGACACGGAATCGTTTTCATATTATTCCCGCGAGGAAATCGGCGAGCTTTATGAAAGCGATAAATATCCGCACTGCCTTTTCCAAGCGGGCGACCCTGACGTGCATGGCGTGGGCAATTACGTTATCAACGTTAAAACCTCCGCGGGCGAAATCACCCAGAGCATCTTTATGATTGATTCCAACGATTACGTTGACACCTCGTTGGCAAGCACAATCAACTGGGTTTACGATTGCATCCACGAGGACCAGATTGAATGGTATGAAAAAACGCTTTATGCCCTTGCCGAGGATAACGGCGGCAACATTCCGAAATCAATTGCGTTTTTCCACATTCCGCTTGCGGAAATGAAAGACGCGTGGACGGAATATTGCAGCAATAATTTTGAGGACACCGAAAACGTGCAATACGTTTACGGCAAGGCGGGCGAAAGCGAAGCCGTTATTTACTGCTCAAATTTAAACAACGGCTTTTTTGACAAGGTGCTTGAGCTTGGCTCAACGCAGGGCATTTTTAACGGGCACGACCATTTGAACAACTTCTCCCTTTATTACAAGGGCGTGAGAATGACCTACGGTTATTCAATAGATTACCTTGCATACAAGGGCATTTCAACAATCGGCTCTCAGCGCGGCTGCACGATTATTACGCTTCATCCGGACGGCAGCTTTGATTGCACGCCGGAAAACTATTATCAGGATAAATATCAAGGTGTTAACGCCAAGGAAAGCGTTACGATGCAGGAGCAGGAAAATCATATTCCCGAATAACAAGTGGTCAGTGGTCAGTTAGCGGTCGCTGCGCTCCGATAATTATTTCCGTGCGGCGCTTGACAAATTAGTTTTGCGCGCATATAATATCAACAATAAAAATATTTTCAGGGCGGGGTGAGATTCCCCACCGGCAGTATAGTCTGCGAAGCGCAACGCGCCTGACACGGTGAAATTCCGTGACCGACGGTATAGTCCGGATGAGAGAAAATGTTTGAAATATTTTTTCAAAGTCAGAACATTTACGCCCGAAGCACGAAAGCGCTTCGGGCTTCTCTTTTGCCCGCAAAGAGAGGTAGAACTATGTCAAACTCAAAATCAACAATCAAGAAAAATCGCCTGATTGCAGGCTGCGGAATGCTGACCGCGGCGGCGGTTATACTGCAGTTTATCGAGGTTTCAATCCCGATTATGCCAAGCTTTATCAAACTTGATTTTTCCGATTTGCCCGCGCTGCTCGGTGCATTTGCTTACGGACCCGTGGCGGGAATTATCATTGAGCTGCTTAAAAATCTTATTCACACTCCGTTCGGCAGCTCTATGTGGATTGGCGAGCTTTCAAATTTCCTGCTCGGCGCTGCGTTTGCGGGCACGGCAGGCTTCATCTATCGCAAAAAGAAAACCAGGCTCGGCGCATTTCTCGGCGGCTTGGTGGGCGCGCTCGTTATGGCGGCGGTTTGCGTGCCGATTAATTTCTGGCTCGTTTATCCGCTTTATTACAGCGTGCTCGGCTTCCCGGAGGAGGCGGTGCTCGGAATGTATCAGTTAATCCTGCCGAGCGTTAAAAGCATTTTTGAAGCGCTGCTGATTTTTAATCTGCCCTTCACCTTTGTTAAGGGGCTTATCAGCGTTGCGGTTTCAATGCTGGTTTATAAGCCGCTATCCCCGTTGCTTAAGGGTAAGCATATATAAATAATGCGGGCTGCCGAGGTCGGCAGCCCCTACATTTTTCCTGAAACGCAATTGAGAGAATGTAGGGGACGCCGACCTCGGCGTCCCGAACTAACCTCTAAAAATACCTTGCAATATACACATATCTATAGTATAATACTTGCAATGGGTTTTCCCAAATAAATACATAGGAGATTTTTTAAAATGCCACTTGTTACCACAAAAGAAATGTTTAAAAAGGCTTACGAGGGCGGCTACGCTATCGGCGCTTTTAACGTAAACAATATGGAAATCATTCAGGGCATTACCCGTGCGGCAAAGAAGCTTGAGGCTCCCGTTATTCTGCAGTGCTCATCAAGCGCTCGCAAGTATGCTTCAAACGATTATCTTGTTGCAATGGTTAAGGCTGCCGCAGAGGAAACAGGACTTCCCATTGTGCTTCACCTTGACCACGGCCCTGATTTTGAAACCTGCAAATCCTGCATTGACGGCGGTTTCACCTCCGTTATGATTGACGGCTCTTCCCTTCCCTATGAGGAAAACATCGCCGTTACAAAGAAGGTTGTTGAATATGCACACGCTCACGGCGTTACCGTTGAGGGCGAGCTTGGCACGCTTGCAGGCGTTGAGGATGAGGTTGCAGTTGATTCTGCAAACGCTTCCTACACCCGCCCCGAAGAGGTTTATGATTTCGCAACCCGCACAGGCGTTGATTCCCTTGCAATTGCAATCGGCACAAGCCACGGCGCATATAAGTTTAAGCCCGGCCAGAAGCCCCAGCTTCGCTTTGACATTCTTGAGGAGGTTGCAAAGCAGTTGCCCGAATTCCCGATCGTGCTTCACGGCGCTTCATCGGTTAATCAGGACCATATCAAGCTGATTAACCAGTTCGGCGGCGAAATGCCCGACGCTATCGGCATCCCCGAGGAGATGCTCCGCAAGGCTTCCTCAATGGCAGTTTGCAAAATCAACGTTGACAGCGATATCAGAATTGCAATGACTGCTGCAATCCGCCGGCATTTTGCAGAGAATCCGACCCACTTTGACCCGCGTCAGTATCTTAAGCCCGCAAGAGAGCTTATTGAAGAGGTTGTGGCTCATAAGATTGACGTTGTATTCGGC
>CAJOJV010000047.1 GCA_905234995.1 uncultured Eubacterium sp.
GTTGCGTCATCCTTATAATCAACGATAACGATTTCAGGGTCCTCGGTTGCCCAAACCTTTTTTGCCTTGCCTTCATAAAGCTGTTCGGTTTTAGTCATATTTATATCCTCCAAAATTAAAGATTTACAAATTTACAGCAGATGTGCTCGAAGCTCCTCTGCGGACTGGCTTGAGAGATAAGCAACGGGAATATCAAAAATGGTTTTGCAGCCCGTTGCGCCCTCTTTATTAAGACGGTAAGCCGCCCTTGCATATGCTGCGATTACAGAGCCCGTGAACTCGGGGTTTGAATCAAGCTTAAGATTATACTCAATAACGTGGTTATGCTCCTTATCAAAGCCCGTTACGCCGCTTCTGATAACGAAGCCACCGTGAGGAAGCCCGCTGTGGTTTGCCTTCATTTCCTCCATTGAGATGAAATGAACGGTTGTATCGTAAGGCTCAAAATAATTCGGCATTTCAACGATTTCTTTTTCAATGCGAGCGAGGTCTGCGCCCTCCTCTGCAACGACGAAGCACTCTCTCGTGTGCTGCTGTCTTGCCGTAAAGGTCGGGTTTTCGCTGTTTCTTACCGCGTCAACTGCAGAATCAACGGGAATCGTATACTGCCTTGCGTCAAGCACGCCCTCAATTCTGCGGATAGCGTCCGAATGACCCTGGCTTACGCCCTTGCCCCAGAAGGTGTAATTATTACCCTCGGGAAGTACTGCGGTTGAAACCATACGGAGAAGTGAGAACATACCCGGATCCCAGCCGATTGAAATGATGCCGACCTTGCCGCTTGCCTTTGCAGCAGCGTCAACGTTATTGAAATGCTCCGGAATTTTTGCGTGGGTGTCAAAGCTGTCAACCACGTTGAACATTGAAGCATATTTCGGAGTCTGAACGGGTAAATCCGTTGCGCTGCCTCCGCCGAGAACGAGCACGTCAACCTTATCCTTCCACGCCTCAATTTCATCTGCGCTGACAACGGGAACGCCCGCCGTTCTGACCTTAACGCCCTCAGGATTTCTTCTTGTGAAAACCGCAACAAGCTCCAAATCCTCATTCTGATTAATTGCGGACTCAACGCCCCTTGAAAGGTTGCCGTAGCCCATAAGTGCAATTCTGATACTCATAATTTTATCCTCCTAAAAATTAATCAATTTCAATTTCTCCGCTGAACACGGTGGTTGCGGGACCCGTCATAAACACGCTGTCCTCTTCCCTTCCGCTCCAGCTAATCTGCAAATCACCGCCGAGCAGATGAACCGTGACCTCATTATCTGCAAGCCCGTTGATGATTGCCGCAACTGCCGCCGCGCACGCACCCGTGCCGCAGGCGAGCGTTTCGCCCGAGCCGCGCTCCCAGACGCGCATTTCAAGATTTTTGCGGTCCTGAACAAAAATGAATTCCGTGTTAACCCTGTTCGGGAAAATCGGATTATTTTCAAAAAGCCTGCCGATTTTTTCAAGCTCAATTTCCTTGGGTGATTTATCAATAAAAACGACTGCGTGGGGATTGCCCATTGAAACGCAGCTGATTTTATAATCAACGCCGTCAATCTCAAGCGGAAGATTTATTGCCCTTTCCGTTTCGCAGATAACTGGAATATCTGCTGCCTTTAAAATAGGCGCGCCCATATCAACCTTTGCTGAGGCAACCTTGCCGTTCTCAAGAGAAACGTCAATATATTTAATCGCGCCCATTGATTCGATTGCGATCGTTTTCTTATCCGTTAAGCCGTTATCATAAACGAATTTTGCAACGCAGCGAATTCCGTTGCCGCACATTGCGCCGCGGGAGCCGTCCGCATTATACATACACATTTCAAAATCCGCAATATCCGAGGGCTTAATGATTATCAAGCCGTCCGCTCCGATGCCGAAATGCCTGTCCGAAACCTTAATTGCCGCGGCGGCTTCATCTGCAATTTTTTCCTCAATGCCGTTAACGTAAACGTAATCGTTGCCGCAGCCCTGCATTTTTGTGAATTTCATATGTTCCCTCCGCGATTATCAAGGATTTCAGCCGCAAGCTGCAAAATCCTTTTGCCGCTTTTCATACTTTCCCTTTGCAGATATTTATGCGCCTGCATTTCCGACATTCCCTTTTCAGCCATAAGCGCCTGCTTGGCAGCGGACACGCGTTCATCCTCCGCTTCGGCTCCGGCAAAGCTCGCCTTGCTGGAATAGAGAACGGACAATACCTGAATGAATTCAAACCTGTTTACGGGGACGGGCATTGTAATCAGATTATCCGTATACTGCTCCGCGCCGTTTTTCGAAAACGCAATAACGTCAAAGCCCGGCGGGAGCTGCTGAGCCAAATCCACCGCGCTCATATCGCTCATAATAAACGGGCAAACGATTATCCCCTGCCCGTCGCATATACCCGCAAACTCCAGAGCGGTTGAGGCATGCGAGCAGATTCGGGAAACGCCGAAGCCGTTTTTTACAATAAAGGAGCGAATGGCAAGCGCCGTTTCCCTTTCGGGATAAACGATAATAATATCCTTCAGCGCACTCACCCCTCTGCCGCCTGACTAAAATTAATATCTTAAAAATCTAAACTAAGGTTAAGTATAACATATTTTGACATTATCAATCAATAGAAAATGCCGTTTAGCACAATGAAAATAAGCACAAATTTTTAAAAAATGCGAGGTGCATTTTTATTCAAGTTTATTAAATTAATTACTTTTGATTTAAATTGAACAAAAAAATTAGTAGTTTTGTAGCAACTTGCACAATTATTAAAAAATTTTTTACAAATTTTGTAACAAACTAAACAAAAAACACTTGATTATTTAAAAGCGAGATGATACAATGAAACTGAATAATAGGGTTAATGGACGGAATTTTGAAAGAGCAGATAATCTCTCGTTTTTTTCAACAGGTTAAAACTACCGCCCTGCCGCCCAATTCATATGAAAAGGAGATGATTGTTTGGGAGATATGAATAAGGATTACGAATTCCCGATTTATCTTTTTAACAAAGGTGAAAACTATCGGGCATATGAGCTTTTCGGCGTTCATAAGATTAAGGGTAACACCTTCGCTTTCAGAGTATGGGCTCCGCACGCTGACGCTATTTCCGTTGTCGGCGATTTTAACGGATGGAATCTGGACGCCAATTATATGCTGCCGATTGCTCCCGGTATCTGGGAAGGGATTATTGACAACGTGCATATTTATGATTGTTATAAGTATGCAATCCGAACCAAGAGCGGAGAAATAATTTACAAGGCAGACCCATATGCAGTTCACGCGGAAACAAGGCCCGGAACTGCGTCAAAGGTTTATGAGCTTCCGAATTACAAGTGGAAGGATAAAAAGTGGGTTGATAAAAATTCCAAGGGCACCATCCTTGAAAAGCCCGTTAATATTTACGAAATTCATTTTGGCTCCTGGAAGCAGCACGAAAACGGCGATTTCCTTTCATACAGAGAAATGGCTGACGAGCTTATTCCTTATGTGAGCGAAATGGGATACACCCATATTGAAATGATGCCGATTATGGAATACCCGTTTGACGGCAGCTGGGGATATCAGGTTACGGGATATTTTGCTCCCACCTCAAGATACGGCACACCCGAGGATTTGATGTATTTCATTGACTGCTGCCATCAGGCTGACATCGGCGTTATTCTTGACTGGGTGCCCGCTCACTTCCCGAAGGATGCATACGGCTTATATGAATTCGACGGCGAGCCGCTTTACGAATACAGCGATATGCGCAAGGGAGAGCACAAGGAATGGGGCACGAGAGTTTTTGACTACGGCAGAAACGAGGTTAAAAGCTTCCTGATTTCCTCCGCTATGTACTGGGCTGACAAATATCATTTTGACGGCTTAAGAGTTGACGCGGTTGCATCAATGCTTTACCTTGATTACGGCAGAAAAGACGGCGAATGGGTTGCCAACAAAAACGGCGGCAACGAGCATCTTGAGGCTGTTGAATTCTTCAAAATTCTTAACAGCGCAATGTTCAAGGAGCACCCGTCAACGATGATGATTGCCGAGGAATCCACCGCCTGGCCGATGATTACGATGCCGACGGATATCGGCGGACTCGGCTTCAACTTCAAGTGGAATATGGGCTGGATGAACGATATGCTGCGCTACACCTCTATGGACCCGCTGTTCAGAAAGGGCAATCACAGCTGCATAACCTTCAGCTTCTTCTACGCCTTCTCCGAAAACTTCATTTTGCCGATAAGCCACGACGAGGTTGTGCACGGCAAGGGAAGCCTGCTTAACAAAATGCCGGGCGAATACGACATGAAGTTTGACGGTATGAGGCTGTTCCTTTCCTATATGATGGCTCACCCCGGCAAGAAGCTGCTCTTTATGGGGCAGGAATTCGGCCAGTTTAAGGAATGGGCTTACAAGGAAGGGCTTGACTGGCTGCTGCTTGATTATGAAAAGCACAAAAAGCTTCAGGCTTTCACAAAAGCGCTTAATCATTTTTATAAGGAGCATCCCGAGCTTTGGGAGATTGATTACAGCTGGGAGGGCTTCAGCTGGATTTCAAGCGATGACAACGCTAATTCCACAATCGCCTTCCGCAGGATGAGCAAGAAGGGTGAGGAAATCATCGGCTTGTTCAACTTCACGCCGAACGCACACGAGGAATACAGAATCGGCGTTCCCGAGGCAGGCACATATAAGGTTGTTTTTGATTCCGACCTGCAGAAATTCGGCGGCTCAAAGGCAAGACTTTCGGGAACATACAAAACCGAAGACGAGCCTATGCACGGCTTTGAGCAGAGCATCGGCGTTAAGCTCGGCGGTCTGAACGCAATATTCCTTAAAAAGATTAAAAAATAGAATTCAGGAGGTTCTTATGGCTAAAACAAATGTTGTTGCAATGCTCCTCGCAGGCGGTCAGGGAAGCCGTCTCGGGGTGCTTACAAAGAAAATCGCAAAGCCCGCTGTTCCTTACGGCGGCAATTACAGAATTATTGATTTCCCGCTTTCAAACTGCGTTAACAGCGGTATTTACACCGTTGGCGTATTAACTCAGTATCAGCCGCTTGAGCTTAACGATTACCTCGGCAACGGCCAGCCCTGGGATTTAGACAGGCTTAACGGCGGCGTTCACGTGCTTTCACCCTACGAGGCTATCGGCGGCGCAGAGTGGTACAAGGGCACGGCAAACGCTATTTATCAGAACATTCAGTTCATTGAGAAATATGACCCCGAATACGTTGTTATCCTTTCGGGCGACCATATTTACAAGATGAATTACGCAAAGATGATTGACTTCCACAAGGAGAATGACGCTGCCTGCACAATCGCAGTGCTTGAGGTTCCGTGGGAGGAGGCTTCCCGCTTCGGTATTCTTGCAACCGATGAGAACGACAAGATTTATGAGTTTGCAGAGAAGCCCGCACAGCCGAAATCAAACAAGGCTTCAATGGGCGTTTACGTTTTCAGCTGGGACAAGCTGAAGGAATACCTTACCCTTGATGAAAACACCGAGGGCAGCGCAAACGATTTCGGCAAAAACATTATTCCGACGATGCTTAACGCAGGCGAGAGAATGTTTGCCTTCCCGTTCAAGGGCTATTGGAAGGACGTTGGCACGATTGCTTCTCTCTGGGAGGCTAACCTTGACATTATCAATCCGAACGTTGACCTTGATTTAAGCGACCAGAGCTGGAAGATTTACAGCCGCAACCCGATGAGCCCGCCGCACTATATCGGCGCAGAGGCTAAGGTTGAGAATTCCTCAATCTCCGAGGGCTGCGAAATTGAGGGCGACGTTGATTACAGCGTTATTTTCAGCGACGTTACGATTGAGGAAGGCGCTGACGTTAAATACAGCGTTATTATGCCGGGCGCAACAATTAAGAAGGGCGCGAAGGTTTATTATTCAATCGTTGCCGAGAACGCCGTTATTGATGAGGACGCCAAAATCGGCGAAATTCCCGAGCTGCTTGACGATCCCGAGGCTTGGGGCATTGCCGTTATCGGCTCGGACGCTAAAATCGGCAAGGGCAAATTCGTTAAGCCCGGTGATATGATTGCATCAGGTGAGGAGGTTTAAGAATGAACGGAAAAAAAGTTTTAGGCATTATCTTTGCCAACATTCACGAAGAGGCTCTTGACAGCTTAACTGCAATGAGAACTATGGGCTCCGTTCCCTTCTGCTCCCGTTACAGGCTTATCGATTTCCCGCTTTCCAATATGGTTGAGAGCGGTATAACAAAAATCGGCGTTATCACAAACGCTAATTTCCAGTCCCTTATGGACCACGTTGGCACGGGCAAGCCGTGGGATCTGAGCAGGAAGAACGACGGCTTATTCATTCTTCCCCCGTTCAACATCGGCACGGCAACGATGTGGGGCAACCGCATTGACGCTATCTACGGCAACAAGGGCTTTTTGGAGCAGAGCACGCAGAATTACGTTGTTCTTTCCGACTGCAACAACGTGCTTTCGCTTAACTATCAGGATTTGTTTGACGCTCACGAGGCTTCGGGCGCTGACATCACAATCGTTGGCGTTAAAGCCCCGATGCCCGATAAAATCGGCTCCATCCTTTGCTTTGACGAGGTTGACGACGACGGCAGAATTATTGAGGCTTCGCTTGACCGCAAGGACGAGGGCGATATTTTCCACAGCGTTAACATCATCCTTATGAAGAAGTATCTGCTTGACAGCCTTGTTACCACCTCTCATTCAAAGAATGAAATCTCTTTCCAGAGAAACGTAATTATGGCAAACCTCAAGACCCTGAAAATCCACGCTTACGACGCAACCGACAGCTTCGTGGGCACGATTTCCTCGCTTCAGGCTTACTACGACGTTTCAATGAAGCTGCTTGAGAAGGAAAACAGAGCAAGGCTCTTCAGCAAGGACGCTCCGATTTACACTAAGGAAAGAGACGATATGCCTTCCCTTTACGGTCCCGACGCTAAGCTGAACAATTCGCTTGTTGCGGACGGCTGCATCATCAACGGCACCGTTGAAAATTCAATCATTTTCAAGGGCGCAAAGGTTGAGGAGGGCGCAATCGTTAAGAATTCAATCCTTATGCAGGACGGTTACGTTGGCAGAAATGCAAAGCTTAACTGCGTTATTGCAGATAAGGACGTTAATATTAAAGACGGTGTTGAGCTTTCTGGCGCCGCAACCTTCCCCGTTACTCTTTCAAAGGGCACGAGGATTTAACGGCATAAGGCTCGCACGGAGGATTAAAGTATGAAAGTTTTATTTGTTGCATCCGAGGCTAATCCCTGGATGGCATCGGGCGGATTAGGCGACGTTGCAGGCTCGCTTCCGATTGCGCTGCGCAAGAGGCTCATCGGCTGTCGAGTTGTTATGCCGCTTTACGATTCAATCAAGCAGGAATATAAGGACAAGATGAAATTCATCACCTCTATTTCCGTGCCCGTTAGCTGGAGAAGGCAGTACTGCGGAATTTTTGAAGCAAAGCTGAACGGCGTTGTTTTCTACTTCCTTGACAATCAGTATTACTTTAAGCGCGACGGTATTTACGGTCATTATGACGATGCGGAGAGATTTGCATTCTTCTCAAGAGCCGTGCTGGAAATCATTCCTGCAATTGACTGGAAACCCGATATTATTCACTGCAACGACTGGCAGAGCGCGTTAACCCCGCTTTACTACAGCTGCTATTATGCAAACAGAATGGGCTTTGAAAACATCAAAACCGTTTTCACCATTCACAATATTCAGTATCAGGGCAAATACGGCAACGAGCTCTTAGAGGACGTTCTCGGCATTGCTCCCGAGCATTATGATTTAATTCAGTATGACGGGCTCGTTAATTTCCTTAAGGCAGGCATTGAGTGCGCAAACAAGGTTACGACCGTTTCGCCGACCTACGCCAAGGAAATTCTTGACCCGTGGTATTCACACGGGCTTGACCCGATTTTAAATCAGAGAAGCTGGAAGCTTTGCGGTATTCTTAACGGCATTGACGTTGACAGCTACAACCCCGAAACCGACCCGTCACTCTGGGCAAATTACAGTGCTGACGATTTCTCAAACAAGGCAAAGAACAAGGAAGAGCTGCAAAAGCTTATGGGCCTTGCGGTTAAGCCTGACACCCCGATTGTCGGCATCGTTACCCGCCTTGTTGGCCACAAGGGCGTTGACCTTATGAAGGAAGTGCTTGAAAAGAGCCTTTGGGAAAGAGATGTTCAGTACGTTGTGCTCGGCTCAGGTGAATGGCAGTATGAAAGCTTTTTCAGAGAGCTGCACGATAAGTACCCCGACAAGGTTGGTCTTCGTCTTGGCTTCGTTCCCGATTTGGCAAGAAAGATTTATGCGGGCGCAGACCTGTTCCTGATGCCGAGTAAGAGCGAGCCCTGCGGACTTTCACAGATGGTTGCGCTGCGCTACGGCACGCTGCCGATTGTTCGCGAAACCGGCGGTCTTAAGGATTCCATTACCGACAGCGGCGACGGCGAGGGCAACGGCTTCACCTTCAAGACCTATGACGCTTACGATATGCTCGGCGCAATTTACAGAGCGATTGACGCATACAATGACCCCGAAACCCGCAAGGTGCTTGTTGAGCGCGCACTGCGCTGCGATATGAGCTGGGGCAAATCCGCTAATGAGTATATCAAGATGTATAAGTCCTTACTCAAATAATTCAATGAAAAAACGCTTCCCGATTGGGAAGCGTTTTTTCAGTATAACCAAAGTTTATAAAGTCGTTTCAGAAAGAACGAACCTATACATTGTAGGGGGCGGCGACCCCGACGCCCCGCTGCAATAGCGTTGTGATAATCAAACATGGGACTGTCCCCTGTTTGATTATAATTCCCTTGAAATGAGCTCTCTGCGGGCATTTGTTATCAGCTTTAATTCCTTTTGCTGCTACTCGCTAAGCGTTTTTGCAAATTGCGCAATACGCTGGTCAAGGTGCTTTTTATCCGCCTCAAGCTTATACTCCTCTTCGCCCATTGGTCTGCAGGCTTTATAATCACCATAATAAATATCTGCTATTAATGACATAGTATTCCTCCAAAAATTAATAATGTTATTTTTGACACCTGCAGGAAGCCAAATAAAAAAGTACGCAACCGAAGCTGCGTACTAAAAAACGCTGCTCGATTGTCGCCAAACAAAAGTCAATGTAATACGCACCAAAACAGGGTAGCATTAATTGCGAGCAAGCATTTTTATCAAATAATAAAAATGCTCCCCAGGTTTTGGTAAATACATATAAAACTTTCATTTGGCAATTTCAGTATATCATTCGGTCAATACTATGTCAAATATTTTTCATCCAATTAATTCGACATAATTTGCAACTCTTATTTATAAACAGTAAGGGGAACTGTCCCCTGTCTGGTGCGCACCCATAGTAGGGCAAGGTGCCCACACCTTGCCGTATTTCGGGTCGCTTCGCTCCGATTGTATTCGGGCGGGCACGGAGACCCGCCCCTACGGTTTTTAATAACTGCAACACTCCTATAAATCCCAATTTTCATATTGAAACGCATATTTATTTGTGATATTATTTATATATATTATAAATAAGGGGTTTCATTATGAAGCTTATCAGTTGGAACGTTAACGGGCTTCGCGCCTGTGTTAATAAGGGCTTTGAGGATTTCTTTAAGGAAATTGACGCTGACGCCTTTTGCCTGCAGGAAACCAAGCTGCAGGAGGGGCAGATTGATTTTGCGCCCGAGGGATATCACTGCTTCTGGAACTATGCCGAAAAGAAGGGCTATTCAGGCACGGCAATCTTTACGAAGCGCGAGCCCATCGGCGTGACCTACGGAATGGGCATTGAGGAGCACGACAAGGAAGGCAGGGTTATCACCCTTGAATTTGAGGATTATTACCTGATTACCGTTTACGTGCCGAACTCCCAGAGGGAGCTGACGAGGCTTGATTACCGTATGACCTGGGAGGACGCTTTCCTGAATTACATAAACGAGCTTGATAAGAAAAAACCCGTTATTTATTGCGGCGACCTTAACGTGGCGCACAGGGAAATTGATTTGAAAAACCCGAAAACCAACCGCCGCAACGCAGGCTTTACGGACGAGGAGCGCGGCAAGATGAGCGCCGTGCTTGATGCGGGTTACACCGATACTTTCAGATATTTTTATCCCGAGCAGGCGGACGCTTACAGCTGGTGGAGCTATATGTTTAAGGCGCGCGAAAAGAACGTGGGATGGAGAATTGACTATTTCATCTGCTCCGAAAGGCTGAACGATAAGCTGACGGACGCTAAAATTCACAGCGAGGTTTTGGGCTCTGACCACTGCCCCGTTGAGCTGGATATTGATTTATAATTGGAGATATAGAAATGTATTTTCGCACCGAAGCTGCGATTGATTTAGACGCAATTGAGTATAATCTGAATAACACGAGGGCGAAGCTTGGCAACGATGTTCGGCTGCTTGCCGTTATTAAGGCGGACGCTTACGGCCACGGCGCTGCGGAGCTCGGGCGCTTTCTTGAGGGCAAATGCGATTTCTTCGGCGTTGCCTGTATTGAGGAAGCGATTGAGCTGAAGAAGGCAGGGTTGTGCACGCCGATAGTTATCCTCGGTCACGTTGACAAAAGTGCGTTTGACGAGGTAATCAATAACGAAATCCGCGTGCCGATTTTCTCCTTTGACGATGCAAAGGCGCTGTCTGGCAGAGCGGAGGCGCTCGGCAAGAGCGTGCCTTTTCATTTCTGCCTTGACACGGGTATGAGCCGAATCGGCTTCCAGTGCACGGAGGAAAGCGCGGATATCTGCGCAGAAATTGCGGCGCTGCCGAATATTGAGGCGGAGGGAATTTTCAGCCACTTTGCAACTGCGGACGAGGCTGATTTAACCAAGGCGCTGGCGCAGCAAAAGCGCTTTGAGGATTTCTGCGAAATGCTTGAAGCACGCGGGGTTAATATCCCGATTAAGCACATCAATAATTCCGCAGGAATTATGAATTTTGAAAAAAAATTTGATATGTGCCGAATGGGTATTATCCTTTACGGGCTGTATCCCTCGGACGAGGTGGATAAGAGCCTTATTGACCTGAAGCCCGTTATGAGCTGGAAAACGCATATACATCAAAACGCTCGAGGCGGGCAGAGAGATTTCTTACGGTGGCACATATAAAACCACCGAACCGAGAGTGATTGCAACAATCCCAGTTGGCTATGCTGACGGATATCCGAGATGCCTTTCAAACAAGGGCAAGGTTATTATTAACGGCAGGCTTGCACCGATTGTGGGCAGGGTTTGCATGGACCAGTTTATGGTTGACGTGACCGATATTTACTGCGATTTAAACAGCGAGGTTATCCTCATCGGCAAGCAGGGAGATACTGAAATAACGATGGAGGAATTCGGAGCTCAGGCTCATTCCTTCAATTACGAAATCCCCTGCCGCATTTCCCGCCGCGTGCCCCGCACCTATTATAAAAACGGCGAA
>CAJOJV010000048.1 GCA_905234995.1 uncultured Eubacterium sp.
AAACCGTTAAGAAAACTGAATAAAAAACCGCCAGTCCAATATCGCATTGAACTGGCTGCTTAATTCTTTTTTGTGTCTACTAACTATTGACTAGGTCAGATAATCCTGCCCTTTAATTATTCTTCCCGTGGTAAAATGGTTACGTGATTAATATTAATCGGATAATCGTTCTGTTCTATCGGGAAAGCAAATTGATGTTTTTGATTTGTATTAAACCAGTTTTCGGGATTGTACTCAACGCCCTCAATTCCGTTTTCAGTAAACACTATTTCATCAGGCGATGAAATAACATAAACATATTCTTTAGTCGGAGTATATTCCAAATAATTATTATTTATCTTATAAGTGATTATAATTGAGTCAAATTGCTCTTCTGTGTAATCGCTAGGTAAATCCTCATTGAAAGGAAGATAATCCGACCAGTCATACATAACATCATAGATTTTATAGTTTTCAATGTATTGCTTTGTTATATCATAAGGCTTATCCGCTTCAACAATTGTTATGCAGTCATTCCCCGTTTCCCACGGATATTGAGCAGATTCAAAATACATAGTTATTCGCAAAACCGCGATTATGCCCAGCAGACTGAACAAAATTGCAGTTAAAACGGTTAACTGCTTTTTTTGCTTAATCGTGGGGCGGGATTTGTTGGAAAGAATTATAGCCGCAAGCATTACTGCCGCAACTGCAAAAAAGATGATAACTGAAAGAACGACAACCCAATCTGCAACCCTAACGTCGGCAAGTTTTTGTGAAACAAATGCAAATCTGTTAATCTTTCCTGTTATGAAATAGATAAGCGAAACCACTATTGAGCTAACATATTTATTGCTACCATAATCGCTGCCCGCTGAAAGATAGACATTATAAACGGGAATTAATAAATAAACGCAAAATGTGAAACACGAAAGAAAGCGATTTCGCATTTTTATTGCAATAACTATCATTACAATTAAAGTAATAATTAAGGCAAATTCCAGATGCAATGATACAAATGAAAGACGCCCTTCAATTCCTAATATTGAAAGAAAAGAAATTAAAGCCCTGAAAACAATTATTAATATTGAAATAATACTAATAACAATATTTGTTTTATCATTATGCAGCTTTGCCATATCAAAGGCAACGGTTTCGGGGCTGCCCATTCTTGCAAGCGCCATTTGCTCTGCCTGAAGGCGGTCGTAACCCGCATCGGTATAATAATCAAGCCTGTCCTTATAATGCTCGCGCAGCTCGGCTTCAATGATTTTTCTTGAGCGTGCTGAGGAAACAGAGGAAACGGCTGATTTAATATAATCATCTATATTCATACTGCACCTACGCGAAATTAAGCACCTTGTTTACGCTTGCAGAAAAATCCTGCCACTCTGCCTTTTTCTCCTGAAGCTGAGCCTTGCCCTTTTTGGTGATATGGTAATACTTGCGGTTTCTGCCGTCCACCTCCTGCCAATAGGCTTCAAGCAGCTTTTCCTTTTCAAGCGCGTGCAGAATGGGATACATAGTTCCCTCGCTCATTTCAAAGGCGTTCTCGCTCCTGATTTCAAGCTCGCGGATGATTTTATAGCCGTATAAATCCTGATTTTCAAGCACGGATAAAAGCAATATCGGCGTGCTGCCCTTTAATAATTCCTTACTGTATTTCATAATCATACCTCGCTATTCAATGTATTTACATTCTAACACGAGGTATATGCTTTGTCAAGCATAAAAAACGTGACAGGGGACGGTCCCCTGTCATCTTAGTTAAAACAGCGCGGCATAGAGTTTTAACCCCTCATCCACCGCAAGCGGTCCCCCTTCCCCCGAGGGGGAAGGCTTATAAGGTTAGATATAATAATCAATCGCAACGGAGGCTTCGGCAACCGTGTGCATATGCGCCTTAACAACCGAGCAATGATATTCATCATTCTGATACGCATCAAGCGCCGCCTCATCATCAAGCTGCACCTGCAGAATGATGTCATATGAGCGGGGCGAATGAAGAAAATCCGTGCCGACCTCTATATCTCTGAGCAGGGGCACTTTGCCGTCCATTGAACGCAGAATATCCGCAGCCTTTTCAACCTCCGCGGGAGAATTATCCCTTAATTTAAAACAAACAATATGTTTAATCATCAGCTTACCTCCAAGCTTTTATTAATTGCCCTGAAATCCTTTAGCGCATTAAATCCGAGCTTTGCGATTTTTGGCAGATTTATTGAGTTTTTACCGCCCTGGCGCGGTCTGAAAGTAATCGGTATGAACTTGACCCGATAGTCTTTCTTAACAAAAATTGTTGACTGAGCAACGTTTGAAAGATTGAAATTATCGGGTATATACTTAACGCATTCTTTAAGCTTTTCAGCCTTTATCAGCCTGAACGGCGTATTAACGTCCCTGATGCTGACGTGAAAAATCGCTTTGATAACAAGTTTCAACACCGTTGTAACCAAAACTCTTGAAGCTCCGTCCTGCCTGTGCTTGCGCCAACCGATAACCATATCGTTTTCCTCGCGGCACTGCCAGAACTGTTCAAATTCAGAAGGCAGAGTCTGGCCGTCCGAATCCGTCTGAAAAATATAATCCGCGCCGTTTTCCAGTGCATATTTATAGCCGAACAAAACCGTTGCTCCGTGACCGCCGTTAGGCTTCGTCAGAGGAACGAAAAGCGTATGCGTTTTTGCAAAGCGCTGCATTATTTCATATGTGGAATCCCTGCTGCCGTCATCAATAACTACAAGGCGCGATTCACCGCTTGCATTATGGGCTTCAACGACAGAATACCATTCGGCAAGCACGGTTTCAATATTAGCCTCCTCGTTATAAGCGGGTATTATTAAATATAATTTATCCATTAATAACTCCTGAATGCTATTTTACTCTTTTATAAACTGTGAAATCCTCAAATCTTTCTGCAGTATAGCTGCCGTTTTGCGTGCCTGCCTCAAGCAGTCTGACGTAATCCCACAGATTTGAAATGCGCGTTTCGTACTCCGCGGTATTTTGGGCAACAAAAATATAATCAGACGGCTTTTTCTCACACTCCTCAAGGAATTCAGCATATAATTCATCGCTGACAATCAACGGAGGAGTCTGATAAAAGAATTTATTCTTTGTGCTGCGGTTACATTCATAATAATAATAAGCATAGTTGCCGAGAATAATCACATCATCGTCTGCATTTGTATTTTCTCTGATATAATCTGATATTTCGGAATTATACCTGTCGTTATAATCAATGCTGTTAATAACTGCTTTTGCAGCATAAAAGGACGTAATAACCGCAAGGCAGAGGCATAACAGCGGCGCCGCTTTAACAGCTGCGGGCTTTATCGTTTTCTTCTCCTTATCAAGCTTTTCCGCAATAAATTCCGCACATAATATTAACGGAACCGTCATTGCGGGAATAAGAATTATTGCATAATGCTCATAAGCTCTGCCGCTGATGGATGTGAAAAAAAGCGAAGCTAAAAAGAATGCAAAATTATACCAATAAAGCTTACCCTTTTGCTTTTTCATAAGAGAAAGAACCAAAGCAAACGCCATAAGAAGGATGTTCAGCTCCATAAGGAGAACGAGCGCAATTGCAATTATATTGACGACGGTTGAATCAGAAGCCGTATATGTTAGATTAAAGGTGAAATAGCACTTTATCATATCGGCAAAGCTATCCGTGACAAATTCATAAATAAGGACCGGAGCTGTGATAATCACGGCACCTGTAATGAAACCGAATACGCATCTGAAAATATCGGCAAAGCGCTTTTCCGCCAGAAGCTTAACGCCGATAATCGGCACAAACACAACCCATACAACCGCCATATTTACGCGAAGCAGGAAAACAAAGGCGAAGCCTGCGCCGAGCCAAAACATATTTTTTAGAGAATATTTATCCTCCTTAAGCGATTTAAGGCAAATGAACATTGCCGCCGCAATCCACGGAAGCGCCCATTCCTCGGTATAATTGCCCCCGTCAAAGGTATCCATTCCGCAAACTGCTATTGAAGAAAACACCGCGAAATACTGAAATGCTTTTTTGCCTGTAAACAGCTTTGCGGATTTAAGTAAAAACACCGCGGTTGCAAAGATGCCGGCGATTTCAAGCAGCCACAATATCAGCTGATTCTTACCAAAGGTGCCAACATACTGAATAAAATACATCACGGGTCCTTTATGGTCAAACAAATCCTTATAAGGCACATAGCCCTGATGCATCTTTTTTCCTATATAAATGAATACGGATGAATCGGTTGACAGCACATCATTATTTAAAGGCGAGAGCGAAAAAAACGCGGAAAAACCAACCGCGACTGCAAGGCATACCGCCACATCAATAAACTTATCCGCCTTTTCATTATTTGTGCATATAGTTTCAGCTTTTCGGAATTTTATTGCAAAGATGAAAAAAAGCAAAAAAAGAGCCGTTGAAAAAATAGTTGTCAAATACATATGAACTCCAAAAAAGAATAATAACATATATATTTTATAACAATTCAGTAAATAATACAACCTTCATTTTTCAGAGAAAAAGCGGTTGCCTTTCGACAACCGCTGATTTTTGTTATCTGATTTATTTTGCAACATCAACTGCGCGGGATTCGCGGATGATATTAACCTTAATCTGACCCGGATATTCCATCTCGGATTCGATTTTCTTTGCAATCTCGTGCGCAATAAAGGGCATTTTTTCATCATTAACGGCATCGGGGCTGACCATAACGCGAACCTCTCTGCCCGCCTGAATTGCATACGCCCTTTCAACGCCTGCAAAGCTTGTTGAAATTTCCTCAAGCTGCTGAAGGCGCTTGATGTAATTTTCAATATTTTCTCTTCTTGCACCGGGACGCGCAGCGGAAACTGCGTCTGCCGCCTGAACGAGGCAGGCAACGACGGTTTTGCACTCAACGTCGCCATGGTGCGCCTGAATTGCGTGAATAACCGCTTCGTTTTCCTTATACTTGCGGGCGTATTCAACGCCGAGAGCAACGTGGCTGCCGTCCATCTCATGGTCAAGCGCTTTACCGATATCGTGAAGAAGACCTGCACGGCGGGCAAGCTTTTCATCTGCGCCGAGCTCTGCCGCCATAAGACCCGCAATATAGCTTACCTCAAGGCTGTGCTTTAATACGCTCTGGCCGTAAGAGGTGCGGTATTTCAGCTTACCGAGAAGCTTAACAAGCTCCGGATGAACTGAGCCGCAGTTTGCGGCAAGGACTGCCTTTTCGCCCTCCTGCTTGATAATCGCATTAACCTCACGGGTGGATTTATCAAACATTTCCTCAATCTTCGTCGGGTGAATTCTGCCGTCCTGAATAAGTCTTTCAAGAGTGAGCCTTGCAATCTCTCTTCTGACGGGGTCAAAGGAGCTGATTGTAATAGCCTCAGGCGTATCGTCAATAATAAGCTCAACGCCCGTGATGGTTTCGATAGAGCGGATGTTTCTTCCCTCTCTGCCGATAATTCTGCCCTTCATATCATCATTCGGAAGGGCAACAACCGAAACGGTTGTTTCTGCTGTGTGGTCTGCCGCACAGCGCTGGATTGCCGTGCCGATAATCTCTCTTGCAAGCACATCGCTCTGATCGCGAACCATCTGCTCATACTCAAGAATACGGCGGCTTTTTTCAGTGTCTAACTCCTCTTCAAGCGAAGCAAGAAGCTGCTCCTTAGCCTGCTCCTTGGAAAGCCCTGAAATTTTTTCCAGCATATCAAACTGGCTTTTCTTGATGCTATCGATTTCGAGTAATTTTTCGTCTGCTTCTTTAAGCTTCTGGCTTAAAGTTTCATTTTTAGCTTCAATGGAATCCGCTCTCTTATCAAGATATTCTTCTCTCTGATTAAGACGGTTTTCCTGCTTTTGCACCTCGCTTCTTCTTTCGCGGATTTCCTTATCCGCGTCAGAACGGAGCTTATGAATTTCATCCTTTGCTTCAATCAGGCGGGATTTTTTTGCATTTTCCGCTTCCTGCAAAGCATTGTTAACAATTCTTGTTGCTTCCTGCGTTGCAGAGCCAATCTCTTTTTCACTGGATTTCTGCTTAACAATAACACCGACGATGAAGCCGATTACAAGGAACACCAATGCGCTTAATGCTGCAATAGCAACTGTTACAATTACACTCATATCAATAGCACCTCCTTCTGTTTTTTAATTCTTTTTAATCGTTAATCATCAGAAAAGGTACAGTTTAAATACAAATTTGCGAGCCTCTGAACACGCCCAATATGCGGGAGTATACAAAAGTTCGCAACTATAATACACCTATATATTGTATCTGTCAAGCCTTAGTAAAACAAAATATACAATTTGTTAACAAATTATTACAGTTTACTGCGAAGTTATTACTCTTGACAAGAAAGAATTTAGTGCTATAATATTTGCAGAAAGTTGATATTTTTTAAATCAATGACGGGAACAAGACTGCGCTTCCCTTTTATTTCAGAGAGCTGCTGAATAAGCTGAAACAGCGGCATAAAAGAACGCAAGCCACCATCCCCGAGTGCTGCCAATAACAGCCGTTTCGCCCGCGTTAAGGGCTTTGAGCGGCATGGCATTTGCTGTGCAATTCAGGTGGAACCGTGTAATTATTTGCACCCTGATTTTTTCAGGGTGCTTTATTTTTTTGGAGGAAAAAATATGAAAATCACATTAAAGGATGGCTCGGTAAAGGAATATGAGGGCGCAATCAGCGCTGTCGATATCACCAAGGATATTTCAATGGGTCTTTTCAGAAACGCATGTGCCTGCAAGGTTAACGGCGAGGTTAAGGATTTGCGCGCAATCGTTGACGCAGACTGCGATTTTGAGGTTTTAACCTTTGATGACGAGGACGGCAGAAAGGCGTTTAACCACACCTGCGCGCATGTGCTTGCACAGGCGGTTAAAAGGCTTTACCCCGAGGTTAAGCTGACCATCGGTCCTGCAATTGACAACGGCTTTTTCTACGATTTTGACTGCGGCGATAAGCCTTTCTCAGCAGAGGATTTGGAAAAGCTTGAGGCTGAGATGAAAAACATCATCAAGGAAAATCCGGACATTGAGCGCTTTGAGCTTGAGCCTGCGGAGGCGATTAAGCTTATGGAGGAGCGCGGCGAGCCTTACAAGGTTGAGCTTATCAACGAGCACGCAGACAAGGGCGAGCCCATCAGCTTCTACAAGCAGGCTGAATTCACCGAGCTTTGCGCAGGCCCGCACATAATGGATATGAAGGTTATCAAGGCCTTCAAGCTGACGAACACCACGGGCGCTTACTGGCGCGGAGATTCAAACAACAAGATGCTCTGCCGCGTTTACGGCATTGCTTTCCCGAAGGCTTCAATGCTTGAGGAGCATTTAACTCAGCTTGAGGAGGCAAAGAAGCGCGACCACAATAAGCTCGGCAGAGAGCTTGAGCTTTTCACAACCGTTGATTACATCGGCCAGGGTCTGCCGATTATGTTGCCAAAGGGCGCAAAAATCATTCAGCTTTTGCAGCGCTGGGTTGAGGATGAGGAAGCAAGGCGCGGCTGGCAGCTTACCAAAACGCCTTATATGGCAAAGAGCGACCTTTATAAAATCTCCGGCCACTGGGATCATTATCAGGACGGTATGTTCGTTATGGGCGACCCTGAAAAGGACAAGGAGGTTTTCGCGCTTCGTCCGATGACCTGCCCCTTCCAGTATCAGGCATATCTTAACAAGCCGCGCTCATACCGCGACCTGCCGCTGCGCTACGATGAAACCTCAACTCTTTTCAGAAACGAGGCTTCCGGCGAGATGCACGGCTTAATCCGCGTGCGCCAGTTCACAATTTCGGAGGGCCACCTTATGTGCCGCCCCGACCAGCTTGAGGACGAATTCAGGCGCTGCCTTGATTTGTGCGAATATATGCTGAAAACGCTTGGCTTATACGAGGACGTTTCCTTCCGCTTCTCTCAGTGGGACCCGAACGACAGGGCTAAATATATCGGCACAGAGGAGCAGTGGGACGAGGCTCAGGGCGTTATGAAAAACATCCTTGACGACCTTGGAATTGATTACAAAATCGGCGTTGGTGAGGCTGCCTTCTACGGCCCGAAGCTTGATATTCAGATTAAGAACGTGTTCGGCAAGGAGGACACGCTTATCACAATTCAGATTGACCAGATGCTGGCTGAAAAATTCGGAATGGAATACGTTGACAGCGACGGACAGAAGAAAAATCCTTACATCATTCACCGCACCTCTATCGGCTGCTACGAGCGCACGCTTGCCCTGCTGATTGAAAAATACGCAGGCGCATTCCCGACCTGGATGGCTCCCGTTCAGGTTAAGCTGCTGCCGATTGCAGACAGACACCTTGATTATATTTACGAGGTTAAGGCAAAGCTTGAGGCGGAGGGAATCCGCTGCGAGGTTGACGACAGAAGCGAAAAAATCGGCTTCAAAATCCGCGCAGCACAGCTTGAAAAGGTGCCGTATATGATTATTGCCGGCGATAAGGATATTGAAAACGCAACGATTTCCGTTCGTTCACGCCACGGCGGCGAGCTCGGCGCAATGAGCGCTGAGGATTTCCTTGCAAAGCTCAACGAGGAAATCGAAACCAAAGCGCTTAACATTTAAGTTAATAACGACAGCAACGGCAGGAGTTTTGCTCCTGCCGTTATTTATATAAATAAATATTGCGATTGTAAAAAATATGTGCTAAAATGAAATTGCCAAACAAATTAAATAATTATTCGCAAATACTAAGTGTGTATTTTTATTTTGTAAAAATACATGCTCTGTTTCACATGCTTAGTTTTGCGATGTGTTTAATTTGTTTGGCGACAGTTGGAGCTATGTGTTTTTAGTGCGCAGCTTCGGCTGCGCATTTTTTATTTTTATGTCAACTTTATTTGCTTTTTTGGGACTACTAATCGGAGGCGATTTTATGAAAAAGGCATTTGCGGTTTTTCTGACTTTGGTATTTGTCCTTCCCGTTATTGCTTTAAGCGCAAGGGATATTGCAAAGGAAGCGGAGCAGCTTTCCTTCAATCAAAGCACGCAGGCATTTCAACAGCTTGTTGCTCAATACGATGACGATTATATCCCCAATATGGTTCTCAGCGTTGATGACGGTGTTATTATCAACGGCGATGATTTTATTATGCCGTCCGATTTGCTGCTTGAAAGCTGTGCCGAGGAGCTTGCCGATACGCTGTCGTGCGCTGAGGTTAACAGAGAATATGCAGAGGCTCTCGGCTACGAGGTATATATCAGTGATAACAGCGTAACACTCTCTCAGCCTTATCAAACGCACAGACTAATTGTTAAAGGCGAAGATATTGAC
>CAJOJV010000049.1 GCA_905234995.1 uncultured Eubacterium sp.
GGCGGACGGAACAAATATTCAGGACGTCTACCCGCCGGGAATGGGCTATGAATACACCGTTTCTGCAGACGGTAATTATGACGTTTATTTCCGCCCGAATTCAGACGGCGGCGATGATTGGTTCTACAACTGCATTTTTGTTACTGAGCACGAAGAGGCTGCCACAAAGTACATCCTTGGGGTTTATTGTGAAGCTTTCGGCAGCACTGATGCGGAAAGAACAAGGTATTTCAACGTAAGTGATACAACTCATTATGCAGAATTAAATCTTACAAATTCTGCATATGCCTTTGTTCGTGACTATGAAACAGGCTACGAATATATGACTGATGGCTGGACTAATTTTGAAAGTACAGTTACTATGAAAAATACGCAGAGTTTGGGCAGCTTTACAAGTTCGCCTGATAAACTTTATATTCCATCGGGCACGCATAAGGTTTATGTTAAGGCGAATGATGATGACACCTTAACCGTTTCTTGTGACGTTG
The DNA here is from genome assembly GCA_905234995.1 of uncultured Eubacterium sp. Classification (GTDB taxonomy): domain Bacteria; phylum Bacillota; class Clostridia; order Oscillospirales; family Acutalibacteraceae; genus Eubacterium_R. Next base: position 489 of record CAJOJV010000049.1, read on the forward strand.
ATTTGTTTGCTCCCGCAGTAACTGCTTACGACCTTTGGGTTGGCGGCACAAGAGTTACAAGCGCAAATGCTTCAGATGTTCTCGGCAACGGCAGCGTTGCTTTTGACTCTGAAACGAGCACCTTAACTCTCAGCAACGCAAATCTGAGCGGTGCAGACAGCGAAAGCAGTTTGTACGGCGTTATTAACAGCAAGCTTTCTCAGCTTACAATCAGCCTTGATGGCGAAAACGTTATTGAAGGCGAATATAATAACGACGGTATTGACGCTGCGGGCGGCTGCAACGTTACTATCTCGGGCGAAGGCTCGCTTGATATTAATAATTCATATTACGGTACGTACATCGGCTCCTGGGACGTTGACGGCGGCGACCTTACCGTAATGGATAAGGCAGAGGTTACCGTAACCAATTCCTCCGCGGCAGGCATCTGGGTTAATCACGATATCAATTTCCTTGAGAATTGCGTGGTAACCGTAAGCCGTACGGGCTCATCATATAACGGCATAGTTTCAAACGTTGGCGGCACGATTACCGTTGACGGCGGCACTGTTACCGTTACGAACCCGAATAATGCAATTCATTTCGGCAACACCGATGATTCGGCGCACGCCTTTAATTTGGTTTCGGGTAACGTAACCGTAACCTCAACCGAGGGCTACGGCATTTTCTGCCAGCCTGTCGGCGACACGGGCACAATTAACGCAACCTTAACTATGGACGGCGGCAGACTTGAAGTTAATTCTGTAAGCGGCGCAACAAATATCCCGAATGTTAATATTAACAGCTCGCTCAGCTTCACAACGGGCACCGGCATTGACGATGCAAATATCGTTATTGAGGAAGCACCCTCAATGGTAACGGTAAACTTTAACGCAAACGGCGGCACGACGGGCGCGCTGTGGGTAGACAGCCTTCAAATCCCAGCGGATGAATTTGAGGTTGGCTCGCTTCTCAATCCTCCCGCGGCTATGATAACCGCACCCGAGGGCTATGCCTTTGACGGGCTTGAGGTTAACGGCGTAAAGGTTAACGTAGGCGAAACTCCCGTTATTGCAGACGGCACTGAAACGATTAACGTTAAGTTTCTGTGGAAATCCACTGCTAAAAACGGCTGGGTGCTTGAGGACGGCACTTGGTATTATTACACTGCAGACGAGCCTGCAACAGGCTGGAAGAGCGTTGGCGGCAAATGGTATTTCTTCAATGATGAAGGCGCAATGCAGACAGGCTGGGTAAAGGACGGCGGCGTATGGTACTTTATGCTTGATAGCGGCGCTATGCACACGGGCTGGCTTCTTAACGGCGGTCAGTGGTATTACCTCAAGTCAAACGGCGCAATGGTAACTGGTTGGCAGCAGATAAAGGGCGCTTGGTATTTCTTCGCAGCAAGCGGCAGAATGTGCACGGGCTGGGTGCACACCGGCGGTCAGTGGTATTATATGATGAGCGACGGCACGATGCACACCGGTTGGCTTCTTTATAAGAACGATTGGTATTATCTGAAATCAAACGGCGCAATGCTCCGCAACACCTCGCAGAGGATAGGCTCAAAAACCTATACCTTCAATAACGACGGAGTATGCACAAATCCGTAAAACAAAAAATGCTATCCTTCGGGATAGCATTTTTTAGTGCATAAATTGGAATTTGTCGGAAACAAATAACGTTACTGAATGTAGGGGACGACGACCTCGGCGTCCCGCGGCAAGGTGTGGGCACCTTGCCCTACAATGGGTGCGGGCATTCCGCGTTCCGCATTTGTCGTAGGGGCGGATACCATCCGCCCGAATACAATCGGAGCGTAGCGACCCAACAACTGACCACTGGTCACTGGCCACTGACCACTTTACGCGTATTCCTCTTTTGTTATGTTTATTTTCAATTTGTTTAAATGATAAACATATTTGTTTACATATAAAAACAATATTGTTAAAATTTTATCAAGCTCTTGTTATTTTGAACAAAGATTTTTAACATAGATTGACAAAAAAATAAATAATTATATAATAGATTGAACGCAAAAATTGCGGCTATTGCTATGTTATTAATTGAAAGAGAGGATATACATTATGGCAAGAGTTTATAATTTCAGTGCAGGTCCTTCAACCCTTCCCGTTTCCGTGCTTGAAAAGGCAGGCGCGGAGATTCTGGATTACAAGGGCTGCGGTCAGTCCGTTATGGAGATGAGCCATCGTTCAAAGGTTTTTGACGATATCATCAAAGAGGCAGAGGCTCTTATGAGAGAGCTTTATCAGGTTCCCGATAACTACAAGGTGCTTTTCCTTCAGGGCGGCGCTTCTGCTCAGTTCTCTGCAATCCCGCTCAACTTTATGAACGGCACGGGCAAGGCTGATTATATCATCACGGGCCAGTGGGCAAAGAAGGCTTATCAGGAGGCTCAGAAATACGGCGATGTTGTTGCCGCTGCTTCCTCAGCTGATAAAACCTTCAGCTATATTCCTAAGACGAAGGCAGAGGATTTCCGCGAGGATGCAGATTACGTTTATATCTGCTACAACAACACAATTTACGGCACAAAGTTCAATGAGCTTCCTCCGGTTGGCGATAAGGTGCTTATTGCAGACGTTTCCTCCTGCGCGCTTTCAGAGCCGCTTGATATTTCCAAGTTCGGCGTTGTTTATTTCGGCGCTCAGAAAAACGTTGCTCCCGCAGGCCTTGTTGTTGCAATCATCCGCGAGGATCTCCTCGGCAATGCAAGGGATATCACTCCCGTTATGATGAACTATAAGGTTCAGGCAGATGCCGATTCTCTTTATAACACTCCTCCTTGCTGGGTTATCTATATCTGCAAGCTCGTGCTTGAGTGGATTAAGGAAACCTTCGGCGATCTTGAGGGTATGAAGGCTCACAACGAAAAGAAGGCAAAGATTCTTTATGATTTCCTTGACAGCAGCGAAATGTTCAAGGGCACCGTTGTTCCCGAGGATCGTTCTCTTATGAACGTTCCGTTCGTAACCGATTCAGACGAGCTTAATGCTAAGTTCATCAAAGAGGCTGATGCAGCAGGCTTCGTTAACCTTAAGGGTCACCGTTCAGTTGGCGGTATGCGTGCTTCAATCTACAACGCTATGCCGATTGAGGGCGTTGAGGCGCTTGTTGAGTTTATGAAGAAGTTTGAGGAGGAAAACAAATAATGTTTAACATCAAAACCTTAAACAAAATTTCAAACGTAGGCCTTTCTAAGTTTGACACAACTAAGTATGCTTACGGCGATGATATTGAAAATCCCGATGCAATTATGGTTCGTTCGGCAGCTATGCACGATATGCTTATGCCTGAAAGCCTTCTTGCAATCGCAAGAGCTGGCGCAGGCGTAAACAATATCCCCGTTGATAAGTGCACCCAGCAGGGCATCGTCGTTTTCAACACTCCCGGCGCAAATGCAAATGCCGTTAAGGAGCTCGTTGTTTGCGGCCTGCTTCTTTCAAGCCGTAAAATCACAAAGGCTATTGATTGGTGCAAAACCATTAAGAATGATGAAAACGTAAGCAAGAGCGTTGAAAAGGGCAAGTCCGCTTTCGCAGGTCCGGAAATCAAGGGAAAAACTCTTGCTGTTATCGGCCTCGGCGCAATCGGCCGTCTTGTTGCAAACGCAGCCGTTGACCTTGGCATGACCGTTATCGGTTATGACCCGTTCCTTTCACCCGAGGCAGCTGAAAGCCTCAACAAGAACGTAACGGTTAATAACAATCTTGATGAGCTTTTCCCGATTGCTGATTATATCACTCTTCACGTTCCGCTCACTCCCGAAACCAAGGAGATGATCGGCGCTGCAAATATTGAAAAGATGAAGGATACCGTTCGCGTGCTCAACTTTGCAAGAGGCGATCTCGCAAACAGCGCGGATATCATTGCCGCTCTTGAGGAGGGCAAGATGGCTGCTTACGTAACCGATTTCCCGAGCGCTGATTTAATCGGCGTGGACGGCGTTATCGCGCTTCCTCATCTCGGCGCTTCAACTCCCGAGAGCGAGGAAAACTGCGCATCAATGGGCGCTATGGAGCTTATTGATTTCCTTGAAAACGGAAATATCAAAAACTCCGTTAACCTTCCTTTTGCAAGTGCTGAAAGAAGCGGCGTTGCAAGAATCACCGTTATCCACAAGAATCAGCCGAATATGATTGCCACCATCACTGAAACCATCAGCCGTGACGGCATTAATATCGCAAACTTTGAGGATAAGAACAGGGGCGAAATCGCTTACAGCATCATTGATGTTGATTCAGAGGTTTCCGATGCAGCCGTTGAGGATATCAAGAATATCGGCGGCGTTGTAAGAGTTCGCGTAATCAAATAATCAAATTGAATTAACAGGGCGGGTATTTTTATCCGCCCGTGTTTTGGTATGAGGTATCTTTATGTTACTTGCAGTTGATGTCGGAAACACGAATATCGTGCTCGGCGTTTTTGACGGGGAAAGCCTCGTTTCCTCCTGCCGCGTTTCAACAAATATCAGCCAAACGGATATTGAATATTCAATGCGCATAAAGGCGTTTATGGATTTTAATAATATCGGCAGCATTGACGGCGCAATTATCTCCAGCGTCGTTCCTCCGCTGGTAAGAACGCTCAAAAGGGCAATAAAACTCGTTTGCGGCGTTGAGCCGCTCATTGTCGGTCCGGGCGTGAAAACGGGCGTTGATATTCAGATTGATAATCCCGCGGAGCTCGGAGCCGATATGGTGGTGGGCGACGTTGCGGTTATCAATAAATATCCGCTTCCCGCAATCGTTTTTGATTTCGGCACGGCAACCACGGCTTCCGTTATTGATAAAAACGGCGCGCACCTCGGCGGCGCAATTATGTGCGGCGTGCAGACCGCAATCAATTCGCTTGCAAGCGGCACCTCTCTGTTGCCGCAAATCGCCGTTTCCGCGCCTCAGAACGTGATTGGTAAAAACACGATTGATTCTATGAAAAGCGGCTCGGTAATCGGCTCTGCGGCTATGCTTGAGGGTATGGTTGCCCGCTTTGAAAAGGAGCTTGGCGAAAAGGCAACCGTTATCGTAACGGGCGGTCTCGGAAAATCAATTGCAAAAAACTGCAGCCTTGATATCATCGTTGATGATAATCTGCTGCTTGACGGCTTGCGCCTGATTTATGAAAACAATAAATAACAAACTAAGAGGAGAAAATATATGGCAGTATTCAGACCGTTTCGCGCGTTCAGACCTGCAAAGGAAAACCAGAGCCTGATTCCCGCCCTGCCCTATGACGTTATGAACAGCAGCGAGGCAAGGGAAATGGTTAAGGGCAATCCGCTTTCCTTCCTTCACGTTGATAAGGCGGAGATTGATTTGCCGAAGGGTATTGACGTTTACAGCCCGCAGGTTTATCAGAAGGCAAAGGAAAACCTGCTTGCGCTTGAAAACAGCGGCGCTTTGGTGCAGGACAGCGCACCCTGCTTTTATATCTACCGCCAGATTATGAACGGCAGAGCTCAGACGGGGCTCGTCGGCTGCGCGGCGATTGAGGATTATATAAACAACATCATCAAAAAGCACGAAAAAACGCTTGCCAAAAAGGAAGCGGACAGAATTAATCACGTTAATACAACGGATGCAAACACAGGTCCGATTTTCTTAACCTACAGAAAAAACGACGAAATCAGCAGAATAATTGAGGATTACACCTCCGCAAACGAGCCCGTTTACGATTTTGATGCGGACGGCGTTTCGCAAACCGTTTGGGTTGTTGATGACGTTGCCGTTAATTCAAAGCTTTCAAGGCTTTTCCAGGGCGTTCCCTCGCTTTATATTGCAGACGGTCATCACCGCTGCGCTTCCGCAGTTCACGTCGGCAGAATGAGAAGAATGGAAAATCCCGATTTCACGGGCGAGGAGGAATTCAATTTCTTTCTTGCGGTTGCATTCCCGGATGACGAGCTTGAGATTATGGATTATAACCGCGTTGTCCGCAATCTTAACGGGCTTTCAAGGGATAAATTCTTTAATCTCGTTTCGGAGAAATTTGATATCAAGCCCGTTGAGGGCAGGGCAAAGCCGCAGGAGCGCCACACCTTCGGAATGTATATTGATGAAAGGTGGTATCTGCTCACCGCAAAGCCCGAAATCGTTGATGAAACGGACCCCGTAAAGAGGCTTGACGTTTCCGTTTTGCAGGAAAATCTGCTTGCCCCGATTCTCGGTATTTATGACCCGAAGAAGGACGACCGCATTGATTTTATCGGTGGCATCAGGGGCCTCGGCGAGCTTGAAAAAAGGGCAAATTCGGATATGGAGCTTGCCTTTGCAATGTATCCAACGACGGTTGAGGATTTAATTTCAATCGCAGACGCTGGCGAAATTATGCCCCCAAAATCCACCTGGTTTGAGCCCAAGCTCCTCTCAGGCATTTTCATCCATCATTTGTCATAAACGCAAAAATAAGGCTGACCAAGGTCAGCCTTATTTTTATGCAAATCGGAGTTTGTCGGGCAGAGCCCGAAGTGGTCAGTGTCCAGTGGTCAGTGGTCAGTTAGGGGTCGCTTCGCTCCGATTATAATCGGGTGCGGGTGTCCCGCCCGACAACTGGGCACTAGCCACTGGTCACTAGCCCGACAAATCCCACTTATCTATCAATTAAATGCATTGAAAAGTCTTTCGTATTCCTCGTCCGTGATGTGCAGCATTGAGCCGTGGCGGGGGTGCAGGTGGTTCAGCGAAAAACGGCTTTCTTCAACCTCAGTGAAGTGGATAAGGTCGTTGCTCTCCTGCATAAAATATCCGCCGTCAACGAAGCGGTCAGCTATCATAACATATTTATTTTCGCCGAGGATTTCGTAGCAGCAGTTGCCCTCAATTTTCGTTTTTGCAACGCTGATTTTGTTATCCTCGGTTTCTTCGTATTCGCCGCTCAGATGCTCGGAAATCAAAAGGCAGGTGCCGTCCTTTTCCTCGTCCGCAACGAAGAGATAGTATTTGCCGTCCTTTTTGATTATATCGCCGTCGATGGCGGCAAGCCCGCTCTTCGGCTTATAGAGAATCTGCGGCGCCGTTTCAAGCGTTCTGAAATCCTTTGTGTATGCAAACCACGGTATCGTGACAAGGTCGTCGCCCTCGTTCTGGTGGCTCCAGTAGAGCATATATGCGCCCTTTTCCTCGTCAAACATTGCCTGCGGCGCCCACACGCGGTTGGCGTTTTTCGTTTCGGGAAACTGCGAAAAATCAATAATCCTTTCATTCTCCCAGTTGATTAAATCTCTGCTTTCCCAAAACACCATCGAATTGTTGTTTGCCCAGCCGTCATAGCAACGCATATCGGTTGCAAGGATGTAAAATAATCCGTTTTCGCCGCGCAGAATAAACGGGTCGCGGCAGCATTTTTTGCCGAGCTTTTGCGTGATAACCGGCTCGTTGTTATTCAGCGCACTGAAATGATAACCGTCCTCGGAAAGGGCAAAGTGCACTCTTTCATTTTCAGGCTCGTTGCCCGTGAAATAGCAAAAAAGATATTTGCTCAGTTTATCGCTTGTCATAAAACAACCTCAGTTAATGCTCATCACCAAGCACGGCGTGAGCGCATTTAATGCCGTCAACCGCGGCGGAAATAATGCCGCCCGCATAGCCCGCGCCCTCGCCGCAGGGGTAAACCCCGCTGATGTTGCACTGGCAGAATTCATCGCGCAAAATGCGCACGGAGCTTGAGCTCCTCGTTTCGGGTGCGGTCAGCACCGCATCGTACATATTAAAGCCGTTCAGCTTTTTGTCCATTTCAACAATCGCGCTTTTCATAGTTGCCGAAACCCTCTCGGGCAGGCAGTAATCAAGCTTCGTCAGCGTAACGCCGGTGGGGCAGGTGGGGTTAACCTCGCCAAGCGCAGTGCTCTCCTTGCCCTGCAGAAAATCGCCCACAAGCTGCGCGGGCGCTTTGTAATCTCCTCCCGCAAGCTCAAAGGCCTTGTGCTCAATATCGCGCTGATAATATATGCCCGCAAGCGGGTGCTCGCTCGGGAAATCCTTAGGCTCAATGCCAACCAGCAGCGCGCTGTTTGCGTTCTCGCCGTCACGCGCAAGGCTGCTCATTCCGTTAACGATAACGCCCTCTTTTTCGCTCGCTGCGGCAACAACCGTGCCGCCCGGGCACATACAAAAGGTGTATGCGCCTCTCTCGTGCAAGCCGTGGCAGGCAAGCTTGTAATCAGCCGCGCCAAGCTTCGGATGCCCCGCAAATTCGCCATATTGCGCCTTGTTGATAAGGCTCTGCGGGTGCTCAATTCTTGCACCCACGGAAAAGGGCTTTTGCATAATCTGCACTCCCAGATTATACAGCATTTCAACGGTATCCCTCGCGCTGTGACCGATTGCCATAATCACGCTGTCCGCCTCAATATCAAAGCTCTCGCCGCGGCAGGAGTAGGTGATTCCCTGAATGAATTTGTTATAAACTATAAGCTTTTCAAGCTTGCATTCAAGGCGCACTTCGCCGCCGAGGCTCTCAATCTTTTTGCGTATGTTTTTAACCACAACGGCAAGCCTGTCCGTGCCGATATGCGGCTTTGCGGAATATAAAATCTCCTCGGGCGCGCCCGCCTCGTAAAGCTCCTCAAGCACCTTGCGGATATACGGACTCTTGATTCCCGTTGTCAGCTTTCCGTCGGAAAAGGTGCCCGCGCCGCCCTCGCCGAACTGCACATTGCTCTCCTCGTTCAGCCTGCGGTTTTGCCACTGGCGCTCCTCAATCGCTTTTCCGCGCTCAAGGATAATCGGGCGCAGTCCCGCCTCGGCAAGAATAAGCCCCGCAAGCATACCCGCAGGCCCGAAGCCCACGACTATCGGTCGGTATTTTGAAACCCGCTTGTTTTCGGGAATTTCATAAGCATAAGGCTTTGCAAGGCTGACCTTCGGCGATTTGCATTTTGCCGCAATCTGCTCCTCGTCAAGGCTGATTTCAACGTCAACGGAGTAGGTGAAATGCACGTCGTCCTTTTTGCGCGCATCAATGCTCTTTTTGTAAATCGTCAGTTTCTTGATATATTTTTCGTTAATACGCAAAAGCTTCGCCGCTTTTTTATTAAGTTCCTTTTCGTCCTCATCAAGCGAAAGCCTGATTTCATTTATTCTAATCATACTGAGTTAATTATCCCTGTTCTTTTCGGTAATTCTGTCCGCCGCGGCAATGCCCGAATGCCACGCAAAATCAAGGTTAAAGCCACCGCATTCAAACTGCCTGTCAAGCAGCTCACCCGTTATGTAAAGGTTATTTACTTTACAAGACTCAAACCCGTCAACCTCGCTCGTCGGTATTCCGCCGCAGGTTATTTGTGCAAAATCAAAGCCCTTCGTGCCCGTGATAATCAGCCGCCAGCTTTTCGTATATTTTGCGGCGCGTTCAAAATTGCCTTCCGCCTGCTTCATAATAATATCGTTCAGCGCAGTGCCGAGTATTCCTGTCAGATTTCCGAAGCGCTCAAGGTGATTTCTGATTTCCTCCTCGCTCATTTCGGGAATTAAATCAAGCACGGCAACGCATTTTTTCGGCTCGTCGGTCGCAAAATTTTGCCCCGCTTTTTCGGATAAATTCATAACGGCTATGCCCGAAAGCCCGTAATCGGTAAACAGAATTTCGCCGAATTCCTCAGCCTCAATCTGCCCATCAAGCTCAAGCGCAATCCTGCATTTCGCCCTCGTGCCGCTGATTTTCCTAGGGTATTTGCTTGATGATTTCAGCTGAACGAGGGAGGGGGAGAGCGCCGTCACGCTGTGCCCAAGCGCCGTTAATAAAGCATATCCGCTGCCGTCGGAGCCGAGCGAGCTCTGCGCCTTTCCTCCCGTTGCGCAAACAACCGCGTCCGCAGTAAAAATGCCGCTGTCCGTGCAAACGGTCAAATCCTCGTCAACGCTCTGCACCGTGCATTCGGTGATTATCTCAACGCCGAGCTTTGCACAGGCAGAAAGCAAAACGTCAACAACGGTCTGCGCCTTGCCCGAATAGGGATAAGCCCTGCCGCTTTCATCTAAGCGCAGCATCAGCCCGAGAGAGTCGAAAAACGCTTCAACCTCTTTGTAATTCTCCGCTTCGGCGTTCGTTATGTTGCATCTGCCGTTGCCCGTTGCAAGGATTTTTCTTGCGGGCGCCTCAAGGCGTTCAAGCACCGTAACCTCAGCAGCAGGCATATTCTGTTTTAATCTTATTGCGCAGGCAAGCCCCGAGGCCCCCGCGCCGATGATAACAATGTTCATAAGAAAGTCCCGTTCAGTCAGCTTGAAATCTTATCCCATATATAATATAATAAGCAGGCGGCAATTGCAAGTTAATTGTTAATTTGCTCAAAAATCCCTTCTATAAATATTTTAATATAAATTTATTATGGCAAAATTAAAGTTTTTTCAAAATTTCTCTTGACTGTTTTGCCCCAATGTGTTATAGTTTCCTTACCTCGAAAAGGGGTTAATTTTTTTGCCCTTTTTTCAGAGCAAGGCTCGTGAGGGAGATTTTAAAATATCGAAATGAAAACGGAGGTGCCGTAAAAATGAGAGTGAAGATTACTTTAGCATGCACAGAATGCAAGCAAAGAAATTACAACACCATGAAAAACAAGAAGAACACTCCGGACAGGCTTGAAATGAATAAGTACTGCCCGTTCTGCAAAAAACACACTCTTCACAGAGAAACCAAGTAACGGAGGATAGCAATGGCTGAGAATAAGACTTCAAAGTCTGAGGAAACCAAAGCAAAGAAGGATTCCAAAAAGGCTGATAAGAAAAAGTCAAACAAAAAGAATTTTTTTGAAACCATCGCAAGATTCTTCAAGGGTGTTAACGCAGAGCGCAAAAAGGTAGTTTGGCCAACCGCTAAGGAAACCGTTAAGAATTCAATCATCGTTCTGGTTGTTGTTATTATCGTCGGTTTGGCAATTTATGCGGTTGATACCGGTCTTTCCCTCGGAATGAAGGGCTTAAGAACCCTCAAGGATAAGGCTGAAACCACCACGTCTGCCGAAACAACCACTGCAAGCTCTGAGGATGCGCTTAACGCATTGCTTGAAGGCGCAGACAGCGAGAATGCTGACAGCACTGATGAAGCAGCTGATGATACTGCAGAGGAAACCACCACCGCTGCTGACGAGGCAGAATAAAATTAATTTCTGCATTCAGTTTAACGGAGGCGAACATTAATGGAAGAAGCAAGATGGTATGTTGCTCACACCTTCTCAGGCTATGAGAATAAGGTTGCAAGCAATATTCAGACTGTTGTTGAAAACAGAAATCTTCAGGATTTAATTCAGGAGGTTTCGGTTCCGACTGAAACAGTCGTTGAAATAAAAGAAGACGGAACCAAAAAAGAGGTGGAAAGAAAAATCTTCCCCGGCTACGTGCTCGTTAAGATGGTTATGAATGACGACACGTGGTATGTAGTCCGCAACATCCGCGGCTGCACAGGCTTCGTCGGTCCCGAAAGCAAGCCCGTTCCCCTAACTGAGGAGGAGGTTAAAAAGCTCGGCGTTGAGAAGGTCAGCATTGAGGTTGCTTATAAAGAGGGCGATATGGTCAATGTTATTGACGGCCCGCTTGAAGGCTTTTCGGGCACGGTTGACAGCGTTGACGTCAACAGAAACAGCGCGCAGGTTACAATCTCAATGTTTGGCCGTGAAACCGCTGTTGAATTTGAACTCGACCAGCTGGAAAAGGTTGAGGATTAAAAAATTTTATACTTTTGGTAATCAGCAGTATATCTGCTTTTTATGCGCTTAAGTTATTAAGCGCGTGGGAGGGGGTTGCTTCCCCGCCATACCACAATTTTTAGGAGGAAAAAATAATGGCTCAAAAGGTAGTAGGTTTAATTAAACTTCAAATCCCTGCAGGCAAAGCAACACCGGCGCCCCCGGTTGGTCCTGCACTCGGTCAGCATGGTGTTAACATCATGGCTTTCACAAAGGAATTCAATGAAAGAACTAAGAATGACGCAGGCCTTATCATTCCTGTTGTTATCACAGTTTTTGAAGACCGTTCATTCACATTCATCACAAAGACCCCACCGGCAGCAGTTCTTATCAAGAAGGCTTGCGGCATTGACAAGGCTTCAGGCGTTCCGAACAAGAATAAGGTTGCAACAATCACAAAGGCTCAGATTCAGCAGATTGCCGAAACTAAGATGCCCGACCTCAATGCAGCTAATCTTGAAGCGGCAATGAGTATGATTGCAGGCACCGCTCGCAGCATGGGCATAGTTGTTGAAGACTAATCCTGTGTACTAATAGTGGAGGTATTGATATGAAACACGGAAAGAAATATGTTGACGGCGCAAAGCTTATTGACCGCTCAACTTTATATGACACCGCAGAGGCGCTTGATCTTGCCATCAAAACCGCAACTGCAAAATTTGATGAAACCGTTGAGGTTCACGTTCGTTTGGGCGTTGACTCCCGTCATGCAGACCAGCAGGTTCGCGGCGCGGTTGTTCTCCCCAACGGCACGGGTAAGGACGTTAGAGTTGCTGTTTTCGCAAAGGGCGATCTTGCTAAGGCTGCTGAGGAGGCAGGCGCAGACATCGTCGGCGATGCAGACCTCGTAACAAAGATTCAGGGTGGCTGGATGGAATTTGACGTTGCTATCGCAAGCCCCGATATGATGGGCTTCGTTGGCCGTCTCGGTAAGGTTCTCGGCCCCCGCGGTCTTATGCCCTCTCCCAAGGCAGGCACGGTAACGATGGACGTTGCTAAGGCTGTTCAGGAGGCTAAGGCAGGTAAGATTGAATACCGCCTTGATAAATCAAACATCATTCACTGCCCCATCGGCAAGGCTTCCTTCGGC
>CAJOJV010000050.1:0-6051 GCA_905234995.1 uncultured Eubacterium sp.
CGTTTATCGTAAACCTCAATGGCGTTGCGGTAAGCAAGGTCAAAATTCTTCAGCGCAACGTTTTTAACTCGCTTTATTTTGCCGTGCTGCTTAAAGCCCGCAATTATAACGGGAATTTCAATATCCCTTGCCTTAATATTTTCAATCAGTATATCGTGCATTTCGCCCTTCATATCAAAGGTTTTTGCATCCGTTCCGCCGCCCTCAGCCTTAACGCCGAATTCAATCGCGGTTGCGCTTTGCTCGTTAACGATTGCGGCGCGGTTGCGGTTGTTAAGGCGAATGAAAACGGGGCAGGTGCAGCGCTCCATTTCAATATTCCTTGCAGTGATATTGCAAACCTCGGCGCCGTCAGCGCTTTCAATGCTTATGCCCGAAACCGTGCCCGGGTATAAATCCGTCATATAAAATTTGCAGTTTTCAACAAGCACGTTTCTGACGGGATAAGTGGTTTCCGTGCCGATTTTAAAGGCGTTGGTGCAGCTGATAACCTCGCAGTCCGTGATGTGGATATTCTCCATAGGCCCGTTGCAGCCCTCCCAGATTGCGTTTTTCAGCACGATTCCGTCATCAGCGCAGGATAGGAAGCAGTGCCTGATTTCAACATTGCCCGTCTGCATAAGGTCAATGCCGTCCGTGTTTGCAACGTGGCGGTTATCGTTGATAACAAAATTTTCAATCACAACATCGTTGCACCTTGTAAGGCGGCAGGTCCAGTATGCGCTGTCCTTAAGAATAATGTTGTTAAAATGAATATTTTTGCAATCGTCAAAATTAATAATTCTGCCGTATTTTGACGGGTGTGCAAAGCGAAGCTGAGCGCGGCTGTCAATTCGCATCTGAATAACGTCAATCACCTCGGCAGGCTCGGTTATGTTTTTGTCAAGCAGCGGCTTTCTGCCGAAAAGGTGGCCGTTGCCGTTAATCGTGCCGCCGCCCGTAATGCCTATGTTTTCGCAGTCCTTAGCGTAAATCAGCGCCTTGTTTGAAAAGCCCTCGCCGCTTTCGTGCGCTATTATTGAGCTGTCTGCCGCAACAAACAGAGCTACGTTGCTTTTAAGCTCAATCGTTCTTGATGTAAAAGCTCCGCCGTTAACAACCGCAAAGCCACCGCCGTTTTCGGCGCAGGCGTTAATGCAGGCGTTGATTGCCTCAGCGTTGTCAACACTTTTGTCATTGGGCACAGCGCCGAAATCAGTTGCAAAAAATGCATTTTCGCTCGGAAGCTCCTGCTGTGAAATATAATTCTCAACAGGGTAATAGGAGGTGTAATCAAACTCACGCTCCTCCTTATATTGGTCGCCCTCAGTGATTCTTAAATCCTTGCCGAACAGCAGGGTGTTAAGCTTATCTAAATGTGTTCGCTTCGTTTTCATAGCGCCACCTCAAAATTTTGTTATTCTAATTATAACTATCCTTAAAAGATTTTCAATGTTTATGCAGAAAAATAATAATTATTTAATAAAAAAGTTTCTGCCTGACTATTGATTTATAAAACGCGTTGCTTTATAATATGTAAGTACAGGGCGGCTGTACATTTTGTGCAGCCGCTTTTCTTTTTAGGCAGAGCAAGACGAATCCGAACACGCCTGAAATACTCGTATTTAAGCGAACTTCGGCATTTTCGTTCTTGCTTTACGCCAGTAAAGCTGCGACCTCAAATCCCAAATTTCATCTTAACTCCAAGCATTTCAGGTGCAAGGCAGTTTAAAATGAACGGATTTGGCTTAGGTCAAGGCAAAAAACGCAGGAATACTTTCGTATTCCGAGTATTTTTAACGCAGAGAAAAGGCAAATCCGCCATTTTAAACCGTGTTGGGATTCGTCTTACTCTGCCCTATTGCGGAAAGAGGAAGAAAGATGTATAAGGTTGGTTTTGATAACGATAAGTATTTAAAAATGCAGTCCAGCAGAATCCGTGAAAGAATTTCGGAATTCGGCGGCAAGCTTTATCTTGAATTCGGCGGCAAGCTTTTTGATGATTTTCATGCTTCAAGAGTTCTGCCGGGCTTTGAGCCGGACAGTAAGCTGCAGATGCTCCTCAAGCTGAAGGATGAGGCGGAAATCGTTATTGTTATCAGCGCCGAGGATATTGAAAAGGCAAAGCTGCGTGCGGATTTGGGCATTACTTATGACGTAGACGTGTGCCGCCTTATCGGCGAATTCACAAATATTGGGCTTATGGTTGGCAGCGTTGTGCTGACTAAATATACCCCTCAGCCCAGAGTAATTGCCTTTGAGGAAAAGCTCAATGCAATGGGCTATGCCGTTTATCATCATTATACGATTGACGGCTATCCCTCAAATATTTCAAAAATCGTCAGCGATGAGGGCTACGGCAAAAACGATTATATCGAAACCTCACGCCAGCTTGTTGTTATCACCGCTCCGGGCCCCGGCAGCGGCAAAATGGCAACCTGCCTTTCCCAGCTCTACCACGAGAATAAGAGGGGAGTTAAGGCGGGCTATGCAAAATTTGAAACCTTCCCGATCTGGAATATTCCGCTTTCCCATCCCGTTAATATGGCGTATGAGGCTGCAACCGCAGACCTTAACGATGTTAATATGATAGACCCGTGGCACCTTGAGGCTTACGGCAAAACCACAGTAAACTATAATCGCGACGTTGAAATCTTCCCCGTATTAAAGGCAACCTTTGATAAGATTTACGGCGCGTGCCCGTATAAATCACCCACGGATATGGGCGTTAATATGGCGGGCAATTGCATCGTTGATGACGAAGCTGTGCGCGAGGCTTCAAAGCAGGAAATCATCCGCCGCTATTTCACCGCCTGCGCGGCTGCCGCAAAGGGCGCTAAAAACAGTGAGGAGATTTATAAATTAGAGCTCCTGTTAAACCAGGCGGGCATTGATGAGGAAAGCCGAATTTGCGTTCCCGCCGCAAGAAAAAAGGCAGCTGAAACGGGCGAGCCTGCCGCAGCAATTGAGCTTAATGACGGCACGGTTATCACCGGCAAAACCTCAAAGCTTATGGGCTGCGCCTCCGCAATGCTGCTTAATGCGTTAAAGCATCTTGCAGGTATTGATGATGAAAAGCTGCTCATCCTACCCGAGGTTATTATGCCTATTCAGGAATTAAAGGTTAATCATCTCGGCAATCATAATCCGAGGCTGCATACCGATGAGGTGCTGATTGCGCTTTCAATTTCAGCCGTTTCGGACGCTAACGCAAAGGCGGCGCTTGAGCAGCTCTGGAAGCTTAAGAATTGCGAAATGCACACCTCCGTGCTGCTTGCGCAGGTTGATGAAAACGTGCTCAAAAAGCTCGGCATTCGCCTCACTTGCGAAGCTCCGCACGCTAAATAATAATGAAAAGGGCAAAGCGGCCTGTGCCTGCTTTGCCTGTATTTTAAGAGGGTGAAAAGATGTCTGATAAAAAGAAAAAAGCCGGAGGGCTCGGCGGCAGGATTTGGGCGGGTATAATAATATTCGGCTTAATCGGTCAGCTTGCGTGGGTTATTGAGAATATGTATTTCAACGTCTATCTCTTTGACGTGATAGGCGGCACGGCAAACGATATTGCGCTGATGGTTGCGGCTTCCGCAATCACTGCTGCGGTAACAACGCTCTTTATGGGCGCGCTTTCGGATAAAATGGGCAAGCGCAAGGCGTTCATCACCGTAGGATATATTATCTGGGGTATCGTAACCGCGTCTTTCGGTTTCATAACCGTTGACAGCACGAGCAGGCTTTTTCACACGGTTAACGCCGTTTCCGCAGCGGCAATGCTGATTGTTATTATGGACTGCGTTATGACCTTTTTCGGCTCAACCGCTTCGGACGCTGCGTTTAACAGCTGGGTTACGGACGTTACGGATGAAACCAACCGCGGCAGGGCGGAAACCGTTATGCAGGCAATGCCCCTGGCGGCAATGCTGCTTGTTTTCGGCGTGCTGGACGGGTTTAAGCAAAAGGGCGAATGGCAAACCTTTTTCATCATCGTCGGCGCGGTAACGAGCCTCGGCGGCGTGCTCGGCTTCTTTATTCTTAAGGATAAGCCGAGTCTCACCTCAAATAATGAAAATTATTTTAAAAATATCTTTTACGGCTTCAAGCCCTCAACAGTGAAGTCAAACGGGCTTCTCTATATCACCTTTGCAGTGTTCTGCATTTTGAATATTGCATATCAGGTGTTTATGCCGTATATCATAATTTATCTTGAAAAAACGCTCGGCATAAAGGATTATGCCCTGCCGCTCGGCGGAATATTAATTCTCTCGGCAGTGCTTTCCGTTTTGCTTGGCAGAGCGATTGATAAATTCGGCAAGGTTAAATTTATGCTGCCCTGCCTTGCGGTGCTGCTTGTCGGCTTCATTGCAATGTTTTTCGTGCGCGGTGCAAATCTTATTTTCCTGATTATTGCGGGCACGGTTATGATGGGCGCTTATCTTGTGCTTTCAGCAGCAGTTGTGGGCACAATCAGGGATTATACTCCCGCAGATAAGGTCGGGCTTTTTCAGGGAATCAGAATGCTTTTTCAGGTGCTGATTCCTATGGTGACGGGGCCGTATATCGGCGCGGCGGTTATTGCAAATAATAATGCAACCTATGAGGAGCTGGGCGTGGTTAAAACAATTCCGACCCCCAATATTTTCCTTGCCGCGGCGGCGGTTGCGGTGTTTGCCGTTATCCCGATTATCGCGCTTATGAAAAAAGCCGGGGGCAGTAAATAATATAAATATATTATTTTGAAATTGCTTTTTCTTTTTGTTCAGTTTTAACAAAGGTGTAACAAATGGAAAAAAGTGCTTGCTATTCGTAATAAAACAGTATAAAATATTATGTGAAATATTTAGCAATATTTTAAATTTATTTTCGGAGGTAGATTCCAATGGTAAAAGTTGCTATTAATGGTTTTGGTCGTATCGGCCGCCTTGCTTTCCGTCAGATGTTTGATGCTGAAGGCTATGAGGTTGTAGCTATCAATGATCTTACCGATCCTAAAATGCTTGCTCATCTTCTTAAGTATGACACAGCTCAGAGAGGCTATGCGGGTGTTATCGGTGAGAATAAGCACACAGTTGAGGCTACTGAGAATTCAATCATCGTAGACGGTAAGGAAATCACAATCTATGCTAAGCCAAATGCAGCAGAGCTTCCCTGGGGCGAGCTTGATGTTGACGTTGTTCTTGAGTGCACGGGCTTCTATTGCTCAAAGGCAAAGGCTCAGGCTCACATTGACGCAGGTGCTAAGAAGGTTGTAATTTCTGCTCCTGCAGGCAACGATCTTCCGACAATCGTTTATAATGTTAACCACGAAACACTTACCGCTGATGATAAAATCATCTCTGCTGCTTCCTGCACAACAAACTGCCTTGCTCCTATGGCAAAGGCTCTTAATGATTATGCAGAAATCCAGAGCGGTATTATGTGCACAATCCACGCTTACACCGGCGACCAGATGATTCTTGACGGTCCTCACAGAAAGGGCGACCTCAGAAGAGCTCGTGCAGGTGCTGCAAACATCGTTCCTAACTCAACAGGCGCAGCAAAGGCAATCGGCCTTGTTATTCCTGAGCTCAACGGCAAGCTTATCGGCGCTGCTCAAAGAGTTCCTACTCCTACAGGCTCAACAACTATTCTCACAGCTGTTGTTAAGGGCACAGACGTAACTGTTGACGGCATTAACGCTGCTATGAAGGCTGCTTCAAACGAGAGCTTTGGTTATAACACTGATCCTATCGTTTCTATGGATATCGTTGGTATGAGATTCGGCTCACTCTTTGATGCTACTCAGACAATGGTTCTTCCTATCGGCGATGATAAGTTTGAGGTTCAGGTTGTTTCCTGGTATGATAACGAGAACAGCTACACCTCTCAGATGGTTAGAACAATTAAGTATTTCGCAGAGCTTGGCTAAGCAAAAGCAAATCAAAAAGGCGTTCCTTCGGGAACGCCTTTTTTGTTGTACAGATTGGGATTTGTCGGGGCGTTATAAGAATATACCGTAGGGAACGATGCCTCTCTTGCAGAGACGGCAGACCCCTCTGTCGCTTTGCGACATCTCCCCTAATAGGGGAGTCCCATCGT
>CAJOJV010000050.1:6088-14783 GCA_905234995.1 uncultured Eubacterium sp.
CGAAATATGCCGCAGGCATACATCATACGCGAAGCGTATATCATAGCAAAGCTATATCATTGTGCGTAGCACAACATCATTTCGCGCGCAGCGCGACAAACTCGGGTTTATCAATTACTTTTTAATAACCTTTCTCTGCCAGCTATACTTGCCGCATTCGGGGCATTTCATATAGCGCGTGCGGTTCACGTGCATTGCAAGTAAAACGCTCCGATAGCTCGGCACGTATTTATGGTGGCATTTTGCACATTCGTAATAGCCTGCCGTCTGCTCAATTCTTAATGCAAAAAACATTCCGATTGTGAAGGGCACCAAGCCGGTTATTATCAGCACTATCCTCAGCCAGTCAGCCATTTCCGCAAATGCAGCAATAAATATTATTACAAATAATACCAAGCTTGCCGACACGCCTATAACGATTTCTGCCGATAATAATCTTTTGTCCGCTTCTTCCTTTTGTTTAACTAATTCAAGCAGGGTTTTTTCAACGTTCTTATCATTTCTTTTCATAACCATAACCTCCCCGTTAAGCAGCTCGTTAACGCTTATTTCAAGGATTTGGCACAGGTCAAGCATAATCCCCGAATCGGGCAGGCTTCTGCCGTTTTCCCATTTGGAAACGGCTCTGTCCGTAATGCCCAGCTGTTCTGCAAGCTGCAGCTGTGTTAAGCCCTGCGCCTTCCTGCGCTCTGCGATAAATGCGCCGATTCTAATCTGATCCATAGTATCGCCTCCTTCTGAGATAATTGTATTTCCGTTTTGTCTTAAAGTCAACAAACCAACGGTTGAGTTGAGGTTTATTATTTATAAAAAGGGGCGACCTCTGTCGCCCCTTAACTGACCACTAATCACTGACTACTGGTCACTTATTCTATTGCTGCGCTAATTTTTCAGGTGAGCCGCAGCACTTCTTGTATTTCTTGCCGCTTCCGCAGGGGCACGGGTCGTTAGGTCCGATTTTCTTGCCCTTTCTTACGGGTTCGGGCTTCGTGCTGTCGTCTCCGCCGGAGGAGGTTGCCGTAATCTTTGCAACCTGCTTGCGCTCAACGTCCTCTCTGCGCCTTACAACGACGGTGAACATCATCTTAACGGTGTTCTCCCTGATTTCCCTCGTCATCTCGTCAAACATATCGTAAGATTCCATACGGAAGGCAACAACGGGATCCTGCTGAGCATAGGAGCGAAGGTGGATACCCTCCTTGAGCACGTCCATAGCGTCAATATGGTCCATCCAAAGGCTGTCAACGTTGTGCAGCAGCACCTTGCGTGAAAGATCCTGGAAGATTTCATCGCCGAGATTTTCGCGTCTTTCTGCAAGTCTTTCTGCGCCCGTCTCCTGCATAAATTCAATCATTTCATCCTGAGTCATATTGTCAAGCTTATCGCATTCCTCGGGTGAAAGTAGCCATAAGCGGTATTTCTCCTTGAGCCCCTTAAGATTCCAGTCTTTCTTATCGCTGTCCTTAACACAATAGAAGTAAACGTTTTCCTCAATATTCGTGTTAAGCATATTATTAATCTGGTCGGTTAAATCCATTCCGTCAAGCACCATATCGCGTTGCTTGTAAATCAGCTCACGCTGGCGGTTCATAACGTCGTCATACTGAAGCGTCTGCTTTCTGATGCCGAAGTTTCTGCCCTCAACCTTTTTCTGTGAGGATTCAATCGTGCTTGAAATCATCTTGCTCGGAATCGGCATATCCTCGTCAACGGAAAGGCGGCTCATAATGCTCTTCATTCTGTCG
This sequence comes from uncultured Eubacterium sp., assembly GCA_905234995.1. Taxonomy (GTDB): domain Bacteria; phylum Bacillota; class Clostridia; order Oscillospirales; family Acutalibacteraceae; genus Eubacterium_R. The sequence goes on from CAJOJV010000050.1 coordinate 7,834, forward strand.
CCGCCGAAGAGGCGCAGAAGGTCGTCCTCCGTTGAAAGATAGAACTGGGATTTACCCGGGTCGCCCTGACGGCCTGCACGGCCTCTGAGCTGATTATCAATTCGGCGTGAATCGTGGCGCTCGGTGCCGAGAATGAATAAACCGCCCGCCTCGCGAACCTTTTCTGCCTCGTCCTTAATCTGCTCTTTGTATTTTTCCTCAAGCTCGCGGAAGGTCTTTCTTGCCTCAAGGATTTCCTCATTATCCGTTTCGGCATAACCCTTTGCCTCGGCAATCAGCTCGTCGGGGAACTGCATTCTCTTCATCTCAGCGGTTGCAAGGTATTCCGCGTTACCGCCAAGCATAATATCGGTACCGCGGCCCGCCATATTGGTTGCAATGGTAACTGCGCCGAGCTTACCTGCCTGAGCAACGATTTCAGCCTCGCGCTCGTGATTCTTTGCGTTGAGCACGTTGTGCTGAATTTTTGCTCTTTTAAGCAGCTTTGAAAGCAGCTCGCTCTTTTCAATGTTAATCGTGCCTACGAGGATGGGCTGTCCTTTTTCGTGGCATTCCTGAATTTGTTCGATAACGTGCTTGAATTTGCCCGCCTCCGTCTGGAAAATAACGTCCGGCAAATCCTCGCGCGCAAGGGGCTTGTTCGTCGGGATTTCAACAACGTCAAGCTTGTAAATCTCGCTGAATTCCTGGCTCTCGGTCATGGCGGTACCCGTCATACCCGAAAGCTTTGTATAAAGTCTGAAATAGTTTTGGAAGGTTATGGTTGCAAGGGTCTTGCTCTCGTGCTCAACCTTAACGTTTTCCTTTGCTTCAAGCGCCTGGTGCAGACCCTCGTTAAAGCGTCTGCCAAGCATAATACGGCCCGTGAATTCATCAACGATAAGCACCTGCCCATCCTTAACAACGTAATCAACGTCGCGCTTCATAACGCCGATTGCCTTAATAGCCTGGTTGATGTGGTGCAGCAGGGTGGTGTTTTCCATATCCATAAGGTTTTCAACGCCGAAATGCGCCTCCGCCTTTTTAACGCCGCTCTGGGTAAGGGTTGCCGTGCGCGCCTTTTCGTCAACAACGTAATCGCCGTCGTAGGTTTCCTCGGTATCCTGCTTCTCGTCCATCTGCTCAACCTTGTTCATCGTAAGGCTTTTTGCAAATTCGTTTGCGCGGCGGTACATATCCGTGCTCTGGTCGCCCCTGCCGCTGATGATAAGCGGAGTTCTTGCCTCATCAATAAGAATTGAGTCAACCTCATCGACGATTGCGAAGTTATGGCCGCGCTGAACCTTCTGCTCCTTTTCAACAACCATATTGTCACGCAGATAGTCAAAGCCCATCTCGTTATTGGTGCCGTAAGTAATATCGCAGTTATATGCCTCCTGCCTTTCGGCATTGGTCTTTTCGTGAATGATAAGTCCGCAGCTCAGGCCGAGGAAGCGGTAAAGCTTGCCCATCCATTCGCTGTCGCGCTTTGCAAGGTAATCGTTAACGGTAACGATGTGCACGCCGTTGCCCTCAAGCGCGTTAAGATATGCGGGCAGGGTTGCAACGAGGGTTTTACCTTCACCCGTTTTCATCTCGGCAATTCTGCCCTGATGCAGAATAATACCGCCGATAACCTGCACGCGGAAATGCTTCATTCCGAGCACGCGCCATGCGCCCTCGCGGCAAACCGCAAAAGCGTCGGGCAAAATATCGTCCAGTGTTTCGCCGTCTGCAAGTCTTTTCTTAAGAATGTCCGTCTGCGCGGCAAGCTCCTTGTCGCTCATCGGCTGATATTTAGCCTCAAGCTCCATAACCCTGTCCGTCTGCTTCTGAACTCTTTTAACCTCTTTTGCGGAGTAATCTCCGAAAATCGTTGTCAGAAATTTATTTGCCATTTTTTCACCTCATTGTTATTGTTTGATGTAATCCTTGATGGCGGAGAGCGCTCCGCCCGAAACGGCATTTTCAGCCTCATCGTCAAAGGATAAAACCAAATGCCTTTTTTCCTGTGTAATGCTCAGGGTAATGTCAACGCCGTCTGCCTGAAGCTCTGCGGCGGAAATTCTCTCGGTTAAAACGGATAAATTGTTGTTCAGCCAAAGGTCGCTGTTAAGCTGCGCCAGAAGGTCAAAGGTGCTATATTTGCTTAAAAGCTCACGCGTGAAATCAGCCGCAATGCTTGAAAGCTCCTTGTTCTTAACCGTCAGCGTAACGGTTTTGTTTTCAAGGTCAATGCTCTTTATCTCATAGCTCAGCGAGCCGAAGATAGCCTTGCCGAGCTCAGTGAATTGCTCGTGGTCCTTTGCAAAGCCCATTATAACGTCAAGAGTGGGGGAGTCAACGTAAGTGTCAAGCGCATCTTTGTCAAACTCCTGCAGTGCAGCAAATGCAGTGTCCACCGTTGCGGTCACGTTTTCCTCAGTCATAGCCGAGCCGGGCTTTGAGGAGCAGGCGCTGAAAACCGCTGCAATCAGCAAAACCGATAATGCCAATGAAAATATTTTTTTCATATATTTCACCTTTCAGTAAAAAAACACATTGACATATATTATAAACGCTCGGCATTAAAATTTCAACAAGCATTTATAATAATTAGTATTTTTTTATTTTCAGCATTTTTGAATTTCTTCTTTTGTTGACTAAAATAATTTAAAATGATAAAATTAAAGAGCCAAATAATTTGCAATTAAATAGTTATAAGGGCAGGAGAAGCGTTTTTCTTTGATAAAAACGCTTGCTCTTAATTCCTTCTGTTCTTTTATAGCAGATTGCAAATTGTTTGGCGACTGTGGAGTAATGCGTTTTTTGTGCAGCCTCGGCTGCGCTTTTTTATTAAAAGCGCATAGAATTATAATATTGAGAATAAATTATTTTCATTTGTCAGCCCCCGATTTTAAATTAATTCTGCATTTTTTGTCGTTTTTTGTGCATTTTTGTACATTTTATTGACAAATTAAGACAATGCTTTAATCTAAAATTAATGGGGGGAGAAATTTTGAGGTGAGGTATGAAAGAAAATAATAATTTAAACATTGAAAATGAAACCCAAGGCGTTGAAAAGAAAATAAGAAAGAAGTGGAGCAAAAAGAAAAAGGCAGGCGTATCCTGCCTTGTAATAGTGCTGCTTGCGGCAATTACTGCGCTCAATCTTATTGTTGTTGCGCCTGCTGCTTACCTTGCAAATAAATACGATGAACCAATTTATAGTTATAAACTAAAAAGAGTAGTTTTTCCAAAGTCCTTTATTGAGTATCCATATATTATATTGCCTACATATTCACTTACAAGTTTTAGATGGGAGTATGAGAAAAACAACAGATTATTTAATGTAGAATATGCAAAAGATTCCTATGGCGAAACAACAAGAAACAATAGAAAATTCTTTGACGATTATCAATTGGAGGATTTGGAACTTTGGACAACCGAATTTTTACAAAAACAAGTATATGATGAAATATGCGGAATACGTATAAAGGTTTCTGATATGTATTCGTGTTATCAAAATAATGTTATCACTAATGATTCCGCTAAACACTATTTGGAGTTCTATACTAAGAACGAAATCAGAAAGTCTTTAAATAATAAAGCAGATATTTGTTTATATGTAAAAAATAATAACAGTTGTAGCCTGACAGTTAAAGAAATAAATGCAAGAGTTAGAAATGAATTTTCAAATGAGTTTAGTGTAAGTGAAAACGATTTGCATTTAGATATTATTTGTGTTAATGATGATTCTTATGCTAAAAGAAATAATACTTTTGCAAATTATACAGATACTTTTGAAAATAAATCTTTAATTGGCTTTTAAAGAGATAAAATAGTTTTACGGAGAGAATAATTATGAAGATTATCAAAAAAGTCATTAGTTTAATTACTGCTGTAATAATCATTTGTTCATGTACTCAAGTACTTGCTAATGATAACCGTGTAGAAACGCAGAATTATTTAGAATATTCAGGAATAGCGCTTCTTGATAGTTCGCATTCAATTAATTGTACATTTTCCATTAATAAAATTTTAGGAGATATATTTATTGGCTGTGTTAATGCTACTGATATATATAATGATGTTGACGACATAATTAATGAGCCTGTTCAGGGAAATATATATGAAAGTGGTAATGGAGAATCCTTTACATGTGAATTTTGTATTTTCTTTAATAATGATACATATTATTCATATATCGTGCTTATTGTTAATCCTGTAGAGGGAACATGTACAGGTATAGCAAGCGGTTCTTACCATACAGATGTTGAAATTTTTATGGAAGGAGAGTCCGTAACTTATCCTATTTATGACCCCCTTATAGGGTATGATTGTTTTGATGAAGCAGATTTTGCAATATGTGCTAATTTGTCAGTTCTTGCTTATGAAAAAAACTCTAAGAAACTTAATAATTCTATAAATGATTTGTTTAAAACTAACAATAATAATGTAAATTTACCAAACAGTAAAATTATATTTTGTGGCGAAGATAACAAAGACAAAGATTTAATAAAGATGATTTTGATAGAACGAAAAAATAGCGTCAATGATATTGATTTGTTCTGCGTTCTGCGAGGAACGGATTTTTTAACAGAAGAACTGAAGGGCAACATTGAAATAACAGGTACATCTTATAACTCAGAATGGATTTATCATAAAAATTTTAAAACTGCAGAAGAAAGCATAAAATCAGATATAAATGATTGTTATAAAGAATTGAACAACGCCAATCCAGATGCAAATATTAATCTAATAATAACTGGACACAGCCGAGGTGCAGCAGTAGCTAATATTTATGCTAAAGAGGCAACAGATAGAATAAAAGGAACACACGCAACGGATATTCCTCTTTTCAATTCGGTTGTTGCATATACCTTTGCAACACCAAATGTTCAAAAGCATAATAGTTCGATGGAAAACTATGATAATATATTTAATTTTTGTTTCACAGAAGACTTGGTGCCAACTGTGCCTTTAACAAATCCCGCTCCTGGTTGGGACTATTGGAAATATGGAAAAACCTTCTTTGGTTCTACAAATGATTTAAACAATCTTTCTGTTTCAAACAATTTTGCTTTTGATATGCAAAACGCTTTATCAGAATGGCAAAGCGTTTCTCAATATTATACAAAAGATTTAGTTTTTGGAGAAGTAAACTTATCATTGTATGATGTTATTAATGGTCTTTTGGAGTTGAAAAATGGAAGAATTGTATATGGTAGAAATGAACCTATATCAATTTATGGATGCGAAGATGTCAATGTACGCAGAATCTTGTCGAGTGCAATTATTAACATTTCCACCATCACAAAAGCACATAGTAGCTCAAAATACTTATCTGCTGCTGAAAAGGGTTCCGGAGGGTTTAATACTTTAACATCATATGAAAGTATTATTAATAATCAAAATCGACAATTAAACAACGATTATGGCGTTTTAAATCGAGGCTTACGAAATCTTTTTGACTATAACAGCAATGAGGTAACAAAACTGTCAACTTTTGCTAATTACGGAGATAACAACGATATACTTGATTGGGATTTGAACGATCCCTCAACATGGGAAGGAATCACTTGGAATGCTTTGGGCAGAGTTGAGACAATTGAGTTGCCATATCTTGGCTTGGAGGGCTCACTTGACGTAAGCGGATTTACTGCGCTTGAAAGCCTTAACGTTTCTGCAAATAATCTAACCTCGATAACAATGACGGGCTGCTCAAGTCTGGAAAAGCTGGATTGCAGCTTTAATCAGCTTTCTTCCCTTGATTTAAGCAACAGCACCAATTGGACCTCGGTTATCTGCTGCTATAACTATCTTGATATTCAGGAGTATCAATACAATACCTCGGCATATAATAATAGTTTTTATAAAGTGATGATTGAGTTAATGTTTGATGATGTTTACGTTAATTATTATCCTCAATCATTACCTACAAATGTGCATATTAACTCGGCCGAGGAAAATGCGCTTAAAGCCTTTGCTAATATAGGCGATAATAATGATTCACTGGATTGGCTCAATTTGCAGGGCGATATTGATACTGAAAAGCTGCAAAACAACGCAATGATTGAGAAAAGGGGAAATGATTACAGAGTTACGGTTTTAGATATAAGCGGTGCAGAGGTTGAGGGCGCGCTTGATTTATCAGCCTTTACAGAGCTTGAAGAGCTGTATTGCGAGGACACCGAGATAACCTCATTGAATCTTTATGGATGCAACAAGCTTGAGACTCTTGAATGTTCAAACTGTGAAATCAGCAGCTTAACCCTGCCTTCGGGCACTAACAGTAAAATGACAAAGCTTTATACCGTTCGCTGTGAGAATAACCACATAAATATTGATAATGTCTTTACAAGCACTGTTTTGGAAAATATTTTGTATAAACCCGGCGCAACGGTTGAATACAAACACCAGGTTTTCAACTTACCCGTAAGCAGCTTTAATGCGGATGATTATGCCGCACTATATGCTTTTGCAAATCAGGGAAATAACTTAACGGAGCTTGGCTGGGATTTAACAAAGCCGGGCGAATGGGATCAGGTGAACTGGAAGCTGAACACAAGCACGAATAAATACGATATGTTTGAGCTTGATTTAGCTATGCTTGATATCAGCGGCAATATTGATTTATCCGATTGCGCGGCGCTTGAGGATTACAGCTTTTCGGGCAGTGGAATTCAATGCGTTGAGCTGTCGGCAGCAGACGTGCCCGAATATGCATTTTATGACTGCGAGAATTTAGAAGCGGTTATAGTAAACACGGGAACGGATGAAATCGGCGACAGCGCCTTCTATTATGATAATGCTTTAACGGATGTTTATTACAGAGGGACAAGCAACGATTTTGATATTACGGTTAACGACGGAAACGACGCTTTTGAGGATGCCGACGCGCATTACACAACTGACGCAACCCATCCGCATATAGGCTATACGGGTACGGTTAATAATCCCGCAACCTGCACGACGGACGGGGATATGGA
>CAJOJV010000051.1 GCA_905234995.1 uncultured Eubacterium sp.
GATTGAGGTTACCGCAACCGATAACGGCGACGGCAAATATACCGTTGCCGAAAAGTCAACGGGCACCGTGCTTTCAAAAGCCGCAATCAAAAACGGCACAATCGTAACCGAAACAACACCAACGGGCAGCTCGCCTGCCGATACGCCGACCTCTGCCGCGCAGACCACTGCGGGCGGAGCAGACGCTCCCGAGCAGGAGCAGGATAACATTGTGGGCTTTGCGGATTACAGCGACCTTGCCGATATCAACGTTATTCTTAAGGCAAACACAACTGCCGCAGTCGGGCTTGATGCAAATTCCCCGATAACGGATATTGACGCTAAAAGCAAGGCTTACGTTTCGGGCGGCGCGCTTTATCTCGTCGGCAACGGCGATTATTACATCACGCAGGAAAATCAGAATTCCACCTGGTACGGCAAAATTATCGTTCAGCTCGGTAATCAGGGACTTGCAAGGGTAAGAATGGCGGGGGTTGACATCACCTCAAGCGATTCCTTTGCAATTGAATTTCAGGATACTGACACCGTTATTAACGATACGGACAGCGACGGCGAGGTGCTCGTTTATCAGAACACCGCCGCAAGTAAAAATAATCCGAACGCAGTGCTTTCCTTTGTTGAGGGAACGACGAATAATCTCACGGCTCAGGGCAACGTCGCAAAGGGCAGCGGCACAATTCACAGCCAGTGCAAGCTTTCAATCAAGGGGCACGGCACGGTTAACATCAATGCCAAAAACAAAAACGGCATTCAGGCTGAGCGCAGCGTTGCAATTCAGAATTGCACAATGAATATCACCGCTCAGGCGGCTAAGGGCATCCGCGTTAAGGGCACGCTTGATGTTGAGGAAAATGCAACAATAACCGTTAATTCCGTCGGCGACGCTATCCGCTGCAACACCTTTATTATGGATACGGACGTTAAGGACGACAGCGGCAACAAGGATAAATCCACGGGCTCAACCGTAACGCTGAACCCGGTTTCGGGCGCTGCCTCGCCAACCACGGGCGATGGTATTGACGCTGACGATGCGGTTATCATCCGTGCAGGCACGCTTAATGTTGAAGTTACCTCCGTTAAGCCTAAGTGGGGCGTTAAGGTGCGCCGTGTTAATAACGAGGAATTTTTGCAGAACATCAACAGCGGCACCTTCGGCAGCGTGGACGAGGTGCTTGCCGATGAAAGCAGCGAATTTTATGCGGACGTTTATAATAACGAAAAGGAATACCGCGCGCTTGAGGCAACTGCCTCTGTTTCTCCGTCCTCCGCCGATTATCAGGGGATCCGCACAAGCGCAGGCAATGCAGATACGTTCAGAATTACGGGCGGCACGGTTAAGGCATACGTTCCGCTCGGCAAGAATTCAACCATTTTAACCTCAACGAACACGCAGCCGTCAATCAGCGCTTATGCCACAAGGCAGCGCACTATAAGCATCGGCAGCTTTTATAATTCGGGCGATGAAAAAATTCAGGCGCTGCTTTATTCGGGCAGCGACGTCAGCGCCTCGGGCAGCTACACGGTTAATTTCGGCGCTGCGGGCGCAAGATATAAGGCAACCTCAAAAGCCGTTTCCTTCAGCGGCGGCGTTGCTTATGTAACAGATAATTAATTTTGGTTCCCGCAAATAATCAAAATTAAGGGGTAATTATAATGAAAAAACTTTCTAAATCAAAGAGGCTTTTAAGCTTGATACTTGCGATTGCGCTGCTGGCCTCTTTCAGCCGCGTCCGCAACCAAGGATTCCGAATTGGCAACGCTTGATTTCTGGCTTGGGGATTATGACGCCTCGGCGGCAGGCGACCTCGGCACGGTGCGCGCGCATTTTCTTGAAGCGGCAACGACCACATACAATCAGGGCAGCGGCACGACCACCACTCTGCCGAGCAGCGATGCATATTTATTCCTGCCGACGGAGATGGACGTTAAGGAGCTTAAGGTCTTTTTCACGGGCAGCTCGGCTTCGCTTACCTATCCCGTTGAGGGCGGCACCGAGACCGTTTCCTTCACAAACGGGCAGACCACAGATGTGTTTGAATACGGCATTGCATCGGGCGGAAGCTTCACCTTAACGCTGGATGGCGAAAGCTATAATCTGCAGGTGTATAAAAGCGCAAATATTGCAACGCTCTATTTCACCACGACGAGCGGCAACACCGCTAATATTGACACGGATAAAACCGTTTCCGAAGCGGGCACGATTCGCGTCGTTGATGAAAACGGCGCGGTTAATTATAACGGCGTTATGGAAAAAATCCAGGGGCGCGGCAACGGTACCTGGAGCGGCACCAAACGCCCGTATAACATCAAGCTTGCAACCTCAACCTCTCTGCTCGGAATGGGCAAGGCAAAGAAATGGGTGCTGCTTGCAAACGCTGATGAAAAGGATAAGTATTTAATCAACAATCAGCTCACCTATGATTTTGCAAAATATATCGGCGTGCAGTATCAGGTTATCTGCAAGCCCGTTGACGTTTATGCAAACGGTAAATATTTCGGCAATTATTTCCTTGCGGAAAAGGTTGAAATTAAATCAAACCGCGTTGCAATCAACGACTCCTTTGAGGCGCTGGAGCTTGCAAACGGCACGACGGATGCAAACGGCGTAACAACTCCTGCCGATTTTGAGGCAATGGAAGCGAACAACGAAATCACAACCGTTGTTAAGGATGTCGATAATAAAGCCGTTACGGTTACAAACAACTATGTAATTACCGCGTCAACCTCTTATGCCCACGCCGTCGGCTCGCGAAAATACACAATGATGTCCGACAATACCACTAATTTAACAGACCCTGCGGATTTAACGGGCGGCTATCTCTATGAGCTTGAAATCAGCCAGCGTTGGCCTGACGGCGTAGGCCTCTGCGGCTATAACCGCCAGGGCTGGACCGTTAAGAGCCACGATTATATCAGCCGCCATCAGATTGATTACAGTATGAATCTGCTTTATGCGCTCGGCTCCTCGGTTTATAACGGCGGCACCGTGCCGAGCGGCTCAACGACGACGAACTGTTCGTCCCTTTCAAACTTCAGCGTTTATACTTACGGCGCAAAATCAGTCACAAACCCCGCGCCCTCAACCTGGGCAAGCACTAATGCGGGATATCTGAGAACGGATTATACGGGCTACAGCTGGGATGATATCCTTGATTCGGATTCCGCTGTTAAGTATTACTGGACTCAGGAATATTTCAAGAATATGGATAGCTCCACCTCATCCACATATTTCTGGAAGGATTACGACAGCGTGGATACTAAGCTGCACGCAGGCCCCGTCTGGGATATGGATAACACAATCGGCTGCTGCTCAAGCTCGGGCCGCTGGGGCGTTGACTGCAACACGGCGACGGATTGGTACACCAAAAACACCCGCATTTACCGCTGGAGAGCGGGCGACAGCACAACCTCATATTCAAACGATAACCAGGCTCCGCTCAGCTTTTATGGCGCTTTGGCAACGAATTGCAGCGATTTCTGGGAAATGGCTAAGGAGGATTGGTATCACACAATCCGCCCCGCAACGGAAATTTTGCTCGGCAACGAAACGGACCCGACGGGCACCTTAAAGAGCGTTCGCGAATATGTTGAAACCGTTGCTCCGTCAGCAAGGATGAACAATATCCGCTACGGACTTCATAACGGCGAATACGATACCGAAACCTATATTACCGAAATCGAAAGCTGGTTCACCCAGAGAAACGCCTTTATTGACGGCGAGTTCGGCACGCTTGATATTAACGACGCCACGGTTGAGGCAATTCCGAATTACAGCTACACGGGCAGCGAGATTAAGCCGCTCGTAAATGCAAGCTACAATAATTCCGTTCTCGGAAATGTTGCGCTTGAGGAGGGCGTGGATTACACGCTTTCTTATGCAAATAATATTAACGCGGGCAGCTCCGCAGCCGTAACTCTCACGGGTATCGGCAGATATGCGGGCTCCTCAAAAACGGTTAATTTCACAATTACGCCCACGGATATTTCTCAGGGCAGCCTGACGATTTTTGACGGCGCCTATATCGGCGATGAAATCACGCCGACGCTGCTTGATGCAAACGGCGTTCAGATTGTTGACGGCGTAGCTTATACCTGGTTCGTTGACGGCGTTCAGGCTTCAACGGGCGCAAGCTACACCGTTTCGGCTTCGGATTCAGGCAAAACGGTTACCGCCACGGCAACGGGCACCGGCACAAACGCCACGGGCACGATAAGCAGTAACGCCTGCCCGATAGCAGACACCACCCGCCCGAGCGGCACGGTTAAGAATATCGCAACCTTCTCCTATAAATACGGGGACGACGGCTTAAGCCTTCAGGGCGGCAAGAATAAGGGCTATGATGCAACCGCGGGCGTGCAGAAGGATACAGCTAAGCTTTATGCAAGCGTAAACGGCACTGACCGCAGCAAGCTTGAATGGAGCGGGTCGGACAGCTTTACACGCACGGACGGCACCTCGGGTCAGCAGCCCGTAATGAGCCCGTCAAGCAGCAATCCGTGGCAGGAATATCCGTATTTTGAAGTTGCCTTCTCCGCCTCGGGTTATTCTGATATTACCTTCTCCTGCGACCTTGGCGCAACTTCAAAGGGCGCGGCGGATTATATCTTTAAATACAGCGTTGACGGCGGCGAAACCTTCAGCACGGTTTACGACGAGGCTAATGACGACGATCTTTATTTCTTCCTTGAAACGACCGACAAAAAGGTTATGAAGGATGCGTTTGATTTAACGCTTCCCGCAGCCTGCAACGATGCCGAAAGCGTTATCGTAAGGCTTGAGGTTGCCGATGAATACACGGTTGACGGCTCCTCGTATCTCTTTACCAAAACGAACACAAGCGGCAAGATTGCCGTTAACGAGATTTATATTGACGGCGTTCGTGAAAACGACGTAACGGGGCTTGAAGCTCCCGAAATCAGCGCGGCTTCAACCTCGCTTTATAATGACGATTTGGTTGAGCTGATTGATAACAACGCGGGTGTGGATATTTATTACACGCTCACTGCGGCTGACGGCACCGTAAGCGAAGCTTACACCTATAACAGCGCGTTTGCTCCGTTCAGTCTTGTAAGCTCAGGCACGGTAACGGTTACGGCATGGAGCGAGCTCGGCATTTATAAGAGCGCGGAGGTTACGGAAACCTTCACCTATCTTGGCGACGCGCTTGCACGCTTTAATTATAAAACCTATTGTGAGGACGTTATTAACGGCGCGGTTCCGTCAAACGGCGGCGTGTTCGGAGAATCCTCAAGAATGACTGCAAAAGCAATGAACACCGCGCAGTACGTTCCGCTCTATAACGAGGGCAACAAGGCGTTTGCGGTTTCGCCCGACGACGGCGTTAAATGGGATACCATAACGGGCTTCTATTTTGAGGTTCAGACGGCGGGCTATGAAAGCATAACCTTCTCGTGCGACGCTTATACGACCAATCAGGGGCCGAAGAGCGCAACGCTTCAATACAGCCTTGACGGCAATTCCTGGAACACCGTTTCGGGCTGCAGCAATCTTGCACTTCCCGCAAACGGCACTCTTGAAAATTATCTCGGCGCTGTAAGCATCGGCAATATTAACGGCGCTTCAAGGGTTTATCTCCGCCTTGTAACTATGCAGGATTTAACCCTTGCGGGCGAGGGACTGCACAACAACGCCTCAAAGGGCAATCTTTATATTAACAACGTTATTATCGGCGGCACGCGCACGGGCGAGCTCAGAATGCCTTATACGAATAAGAGCACAAATTATTTCGGCAGCACGGGCACGATTAAGTATTACAGCCCCGATAACGAGCCAATGCAGTATACCGTAACGACGGAGGAGGGCACGCGCCTTGCGGCGGGCTCTTATCCCGAAACGGGAATTCAGATTGCTTCGCTCAGCGGCTTCAGCAGGTATTATACGGGCGCATATATCGTTTCCGTTTTCGCGGGCGATGACGATGACCAAAGCGCGGTTAACACCCGCAGATATTATTATAAGGGTGAAACGGTTGCCGAATTTGATTACGGCTCAACCAAGTTTGCAAACAGTGTTGCGGCGGATAATCTTTCCGTAAGCGCAACGGCGGGCACGGGCAGCCTTGCAATGTTCCCGAACGGCACGGATGCCGCAGAGCTTACCTACACCTCGTCTTACGGAGTTAAGGTAAGCGCAACGGCGGATAACAGCTGGGTATATTCGGGCTCGCCTGATAATCCGAGCGGCAAGGGCTATTGGCTGATTACGGCCTCAACCCTCGGCTACACGGGCATTACCCTCAGCCTTGATGCGGCAATCTCAAGCAAGGCTCCGCGCGATTGGGGCGTTGCTTACAGCCTGGACGGCGTTAATTACACTTACGTTGCTTCCTCAAATATGCGCGGCATTGAAAGCTCAAAGCCGATTGAGGCTTATTCAAATCTTGCGCTGCCCGCGGCGGTTGATAATCAGGAAACCGTTTATATTAAGCTGTTCATCAACGGCGGCGAAAACCTTGCCGCTTATGAGCTCAGCGATGAGCTTAATTCGCTCGGCAAGGGCAACGCGGGCATTAACGGCGTTGAGCTTTGCGGCGTTGAAATCAAAACCACAAGCACGATAACGGTTAACACCACCGTGCTTGAAAGCGCCGAGGCGCAGTCCGGCACGCTGGCGCTTGCGGAAATCGACGTTTATCTTGACGGCGCGCTTGCGGGCACGACGGATGAAAACGGCGCGCTTGCTCTTGAGCTTGAAGCAGGGGAGCACACCCTCGTATTTGCAACGCCAACCTTTGCAAGAACGGTCGTTATCACGGCTTCGGGCGATGAGGCGCTGAATGTTCCGCTCGTTGCGGTTGATTTAAACGGCGACGGCTTCGTTAATATGCGCGATTACTCGCTGATAAGAACGGAGATTTCCTCCGAGCATCAGCAAGCCTATAAGGACGCGCTTTCAAGCCTGATTAATATTTCGCAGTCAACATTTAATTACGCGGAAATAGCATAAAACAAAAAGGATGTTCCTCTTGGAACATCCTTTTTTCTGGCCACTGGCCACTGACCACTAAAAGGCAGCCAAAAGGCTGCCTTTTTTAATCTAATCCTATTTCCTTTAAAAACTCTAATTCCGCCTTTGCGGCTTGCTCGGCTTCATCGGTGCCGAGCTGCTTTGCCGTTTTCAGCATAAACGCTCTGCGGTTTTTCAGGTTGTATCCAAGGCGGTAGCCCCACGCAAGCGGGGTTAAATACCGCCTGCCTTCAATGAATTTGATGTATGGAATTTCCTTCATTTTTTCGTAAGAGGGGAAGAGAAGCGCAAGCCTGCGCGCGGCAGCGCCGCCCTCCTTGCCTTCCTCAAGCGCCTTGCGGGCAACCACTGTGCCGCTGTTTCTGAAATCAGTTCCGAAGGCGCCGAAGCTGCAGAGGAAAGCCTCCGTTTTTTCGGTGTTGCAGCCGTAGTCAATGCCGATATCAAACCATTTTTTGCAAACGGTTAAAAGATTTTTTGCAAATTCGCCGAGCCCCGCGGCTTCAAGCATTTCAAGCGCCGCTTCGGGCGAGGCACCCATATATTTGATTGCAACCGCAAAATCAAGAATAAAGCGTATGCCCGCGCCGTGAAACCAGAAATGGTGCGCGGCGTGCGCAAGCAGAAATGCAAAGTGGTAATCGGCGGGGAAGGTGCCGATTAACCCTTCGCCGAAATCAGCCCTTTCAATGGCGTCTGCAAAAAATTCGGGGGCGTTTGTTTTGCCGACCTTGCCGTTAAGAATTGCGGTGTGCACCTCAATCAGCACGCCGCCCTTTTCATAATCCCAAACGGGTCCGTTTGAATTTTTGCAGGTAAAGCCTGCCTCTTTGAGCACCCTGCGAACGTTGCCGCGGTTTTCGATATCAATCAAAACGTCTATATCGCCCATAGCGCGGCTTTCGGGCACGGGGTAATAATCTCTCAGCACTGCGCCCTTAAAGGGCACGAAGCGCAGCCCCGCCGCCGTAAGCGCAGTCTTAAGCTCAGCATATATCTGCTGCTGCAGATTGGCGCTGTAAACCAAATCAAAAAAGCCCTCCTGCGCGGCGGAATAAGCCTCTGTTGGAATTGCATCCGTATTTTCAGCGGTGCTGGCAGCACAAAAAAGCACCCCGCCCAAATTGTGCAGCCTTGCAAATTCAAAAAGCTGCTTGTAATCTGCATCGGGGCGCAGGGTGATTTTTTCGTTATTAATATAATGTTTTAAATTTTCAATAAAATATTTTTGATAATCCTGCATATTAACCGAATACGGCGGCGCCGATTGAAAGTGAAAGGATTGTGATTATAAGCCCTGCAATGAAAACGCCGATTGCGATAACGCCGAAGGACTTTTTCCTGTCCAAATGCAGCAGGGAAGCGAGCAGCGCGCCCGTCCAGCCGCCGGTGCCGGGCAGGGGAATTGCAACGAAAAACAGCAGCCCCCAAACGCCGTATTTATCAATCTTATCGCGCTTTTTCAGCGTTTTATCCTCAAGCCAGAAAATCATCTTTTTTATTCCGGGCACCTTTTTGAGCAGCTCAAAAATCCAGTTGATGAGCAGCAGGATAAACGGAATGGGCAGAATGTTGCCCAGAAAGCTGATTATGAAGCCCACGAACGGATTCATCTGCAAAAGCACGATTGCGGTGAACATTCCGAGCCTGCACTCCAAAATCGGGAACAGGGAAATGATGAAAACAACCAGCCAGTCGGGTATACCGTGGGCGGATAAAAATTCCTGTATTGTTCTGCAAACCTCTTGCATAAAGTCACCTATAATATAATTAGTTTAAATATAATTATTATCGTTTAAAAACTGATGGGCGGAGGTGATGATATTTTTATCGTTTTCAAATTTGAGGATGCTCAGCGCCCTGTCATAGGTCAGCCAGATATAATCCTCAATCTCCTCCTGCTGGATGGAAGTGTTTGTATCGTGCGTTGTGCCCACGAAAATGGTCACCCGCTTTTCAATGCGGTTTTGAATTTTGTATTTGGAAACGCACTCAAAGCCGTCAATCAGCTTAACGTGAACTCCCGTTTCCTCCAGCACCTCGCGCGCTGCGGTTTCCTGCGGAGTTTCGCCCATTTCAATATGCCCCTTGGGGAAGCCCCAGTGGGCGGAGCGCCTGTTTTTAATCAGCAGGTATCTGATTTCGCCTTTAATATCGCGGTAAACCACGGCGCCGCAGCTGCTTTCATAAAGGCATTCAATTTTATAATCAGCAAAATCCCGCTCAAGATCAAGATGTTCTTTAATATCGTTAATAATATAGCGGGTGCTTTTGGGGGCAACAATGGCAATCTGCCTGCCGCCCTTTTTGGGATTAAGCAGGGCAATCACTCTGCCGTCAAAATTACGCACGGGATGGTCAATCCCCAATATGAATGCGGTTTGGTTTTCCGTATTATAAATCGTGCCGAAATTAAGCGGGTAAGTGTAGCCCTCCTCATCAACGGAGCCAATGGGCATATCAACCCTGACTCTGATGTAAGAACCGAGCATTTTTTCACCACCGGGATAAAGAATCAAGCAAGCGAAACAAAAGCCGTAAAGCCGCCTGCTTATAATATGAATCTATTATACTAAAGTTTTGGCAAATATACAAGTGTTTATTTAAAACGTGACAGAAGACTGAAAAGATGACAGGGGACCGTCCCCTGTCATCTTTTCATTGACAAAAGTGGAAGGGAAATATATAATTTAATTGGTGATGAAAATGTCGAGAGGTATAAGAAAAAAGAGCGAAAGCGGAATATATCACATAATGCTGAGGGGTATAAATCATCAGCAGATTTTTATGGACGATGAGGACAATCAAAAGTTTCTTCGCGTTCTTGCCGATTGCAAGCAGATTTGCGGCTTTGAGCTTTATGCATACTGTCTGATGGGCAACCACGTGCATTTGCTTATTAAAGAGGGCACCGAGCCGCTGGATTTGGTTTTCAAGCGCATCGGCAGCAGATTTGTTTATTGGTATAACGTTAAGTATAACCGCGTGGGGCATTTGTATCAGGACAGATATAAAAGCTGCCCCGTGGAAACGGACGAA
>CAJOJV010000052.1 GCA_905234995.1 uncultured Eubacterium sp.
AATGATGAGCGCAGAGCAATTTGTTGATTTTCATTTTTATGAGGATACTAATTCTCATCTTGAGATGGAGGAGCAAAAAATTCGTTTAACTGATGAGGAAGCGCAGCGTATTATCAAAAAATACACGGGCTGCAATTCAGTTAATGAATATCAAGCCATGACATCTGAAAAGCAAAAGAAGTATATTCCACATCTTAAACGAGAGCACTTGTCGGTAAGGCAAATTAACAGGCTTACCGGAACACCAACTTGGGTTGTACAAACAACCAAATAATCAAACAGGGGACAGTCCCCTGTTTGTACAGGAGTATTAATATTATGATAGTTTATGATATTCGTCAACAAGAATCACCTAAGGAAATTGTTTTGATATTCTTTGGACTTGTTGTTTTATTTGCTGCTTTTATATTCCTTATACGTATAATTAAACACTTTACAGGAACACTATCAATGACTAAACTAGAAGCGTTTTTAAACTTTATAGGTATAGTAGGAGCGCTTACCGTATCTATAGTTTTAATATCTCTAGATTTAAATTCAATTCTGGATTTCAAAAGATATACCGAGCAATTATCAAGTGATTCTTGCTATTCTGTAACAGGACATCCAACAGATATTGAGACATATAATATTCGGTCTTTAGATGAAGATTTATTGAATTTTAATGTTGAGAGTATAAATTTTGATACTTATTATTTATATCGTACAAAGAATATCGGATTAGATGAAAATGATATATTGTTAATTTCAAATGCAGAACTGGTAACTATAAAATATGTACCAATTGAATCTTTTTTTGATGAAAATTCATATAATTGGATTCTATCTATTGAAGTGAATTAACTTTGTGCAACAGAGTCTTTATATTGTCTAAATGAATCAAATAGCAACTCATTTTTTGGAGTAGGTTAATCCCTTCTCCAAAAAATGATATTTAACTGAATTAAGCGAACAAAACCGTTTTTGATATCATTTGAGATGAAACAGGAAAGAGGAATAAATATGGAAATACCAATAGCACCTGAAGGCATTCTGTATGACAGCAGACGATTAAATTACTTTGAGGTTTTTGGGACAGTGAACGTCCCCCTGTTTGGCGACAATTCCGCTTCGTAATTTATAATTGAATAGTCCAACAAAAACGACTGCCTCACACAAATGGGGCAGCCTATATGACTTAACATAAGCTAACGAAGCGCTTGATGCATCTTATGAGGATGATGTTTATGGACAGGGGACGTACCCCTGTCTGAAAGCGCTTCCAATTCTCAATCCAAAACTGAATAACGAAAAAGTATCAAACAGGGGACTGTCCCTTGTTTGATGCTTTTTGGTTAAATATTTATTATAATTAATCTTGACAATGCGGTTTTAGTGTGTTAATATTTTTAAGCCGCATATTATGGGTTTTAAGTTTGGCATATGCCTCCACCTATCGTAGCGAGTCTTGAGAAAGGTAATAAATGTTTATGTACGCAGTTATCGTAACAGGCGGAAAGCAGTACAGAGTTTCAGAGGGCGACGTGCTTTATGTTGAAAAGCTCGGCGTTGACGAGAACGAAGAGGTTTCCTTTGACGCAATTGCAATCAGCGGCGACGACGGCATTAAGGCAGGCAAGGCTTGCGAGGGTGCTTCCGTTAAGGCTAAGGTGCTTAAGAACGGCAAGGGCAAGAAAATCACTGTTTTCACCTATAAGCCAAAGAAGAACGAGAAGCGCAAGATGGGTCATCGCCAGCCTTACACCAAGGTTGAGATTACCGCAATCAATGCGTAAATGCTATGGTTAAAATTGAATTTTTTCAATCGGATAACAAGCTTATCGGCTTTGAGGCAAGCGGGCATTCAATGAGCGCGCCCCACGGGGAGGATTTAATCTGCGCCTTTGTTTCAAGCGCGTGCCTTATGGCGGCAAACACCGTTACGGAGATTTTAAAGCTCAGCGCAAAGGCTGAGGCAAAGGACGGCTGGTTGCTTCTCAAGATAAACGAAAATCCGGTTTCCGCGCAGGATATTCTGCAGGGCTTAAGGCTTCACTTAAGCGAGCTGCAGAAGGATTATCCCGAAAACATTAATGTGATTATATCGGAGGTGTAATAATGCTCAAGTTAGATTTACAGCTTTTCGCTCATAAAAAGGGTATGGGTTCTACCAAGAACGGCCGTGATTCCGAATCCAAGCGTCTCGGCGCAAAGAGAGCTGACGGTCAGTTTGTTCTTGCAGGCAATATTCTTTATCGCCAGAGAGGAACTCACATTCATCCGGGCAACAACGTTGGCATCGGTTCTGACGACACACTCTATGCCAAGATTGACGGCAGAGTTAAGTTTGAGAGAATGGGCAAGGACAGGAAAAAGGTTTCCGTTTACCCCGTTGAGCAGTAATTAAACAAAGATTAAAGGCTATCCAAAACGGATAGCCTTTTTTGTTTTGCCTGAAATAAAACCAGACAGAGAACCGTCCCCTGTCTGGTCTGTAATTAATCCTGCTTCAGGTTTTCGATTATGTTGTCGTCCTTGATTTTGTCCGCCGAGTAGAGCAGCGACGCAATTATTATTACGAATACTGCAAGGATTGCCGCAAGATAGTATTGCCAATTGCTTGCAAACGGTATCTGAATTCCCTCCGCATTTGTAAGCGCTCGATACATAAGCGCGTGCAGCCCGACGCTTATCGGAAGCGACCATAAAAGCGATTTTGCGCCGTAGCGGATGCTCTCAACGTAAATCATTTTCTTAAAGCCCTGCGGCGTTACGCCGACGGATTTGAGCATTGCAAATTCCGTTTTGCGCTCGTTCATAGAGTTTGAAATAGAGTTGATAATGTTGATGACCGCAATCAGCGTAATCAGCGAAATGAAGCCGTAAATGAACACCTTCATTATCTGCAGCACGGCGTTGATTGCCTGTATTTGCGAGGTGGTGTCAACAAACTCGCAGGCAATATTTTTGCTGTCAAAATATTCTTCGGCTTTTTGCATTTCTGCTTTGTAATCCTTGGCAAAAATGTTAAACACAACGCCGTTATTCTCAACGGGAAGCGCGCTTATTGCATCCTCCGGAACTATGACTGACGGATAATTCATATACTTCGGCAAAAACAGCTTGCCGTCGTACGCCTTATCAGTCATAACTCCTGCCGTTGCTTCGAAGTTGCGGATTAAATCGTAGTCATCGGTTTTTTCGTTATACTCTTTTAAATAACAGCTAAGCGTTTTGCCTTTTGCGGTTTCGGTCAGAGCGGAATAATTTTTTAGCGACTTATTAGAATTATCAATAATTCTGTTAAAGATGATGGCGTTTACGCTTTCGGAGTTATGGTATTCATCGGGATTTTCACCAAGGGATTTGAGGTAACTGTCAAAATCCTCATTGCCCATAACAAACAGATAAATCGTTGCGTCATCACCCAAGTATGATTTTGCTTCATCCGTCAGTAAATCGGTGCTTTTAATATGAGCCAATTGCTGCAGGTATGAAACGCAGTCGTCAACGTCCGCGCCGTCAAAGTACTCTTTAATTGCGTCCTTATCCTCAATTTTGGCATAAACCTGAAAATCGGCGTTCTGCTCGCCCGCCTCAACCTCCACCATAGCTGTGAAAAGCTGTGCGAAATTGGTTACGGACATAAACATCACGACGCTCATAACCAGTGCAAAAACGATGGTTCTGCTGCGGCGCTTGTTACGCTTGAAGTTTTTAACCGCAAGCTCGCCCTCGTAGCCGTAAAGCTTTCTCGTGAGCTTTGAAACGCGGAGCTTCCTTGCCTTTTTTACCTTAACGGTGTTCGTGCCCTTAATCGCGGCAATCGGCGTCGTTTTTGACGCGCGGCGTGCGGGAATATAGCAGGAAATAAAGATAGTGAGCGCCGCCGTCAATACCGTGCCGATAATAACGTACGGGCTGAAATGCACCTTGAGCGTATCCTTAATCGGTATTGCAAACGTTGAAAGAAAGGCATCCTGAATGCTTCTGAAAGTAATCGCCATCCCGAGGAAGCCCGCCGCAATACCCGTCGGAATTGCAATGCAACCAAGGATTAAGCCTTCAAAATATATTGAAGCGCGCTTCTGCCTTTTCGTTGCGCCGACTGATGCAAGCATACCGAGATAGCGCTCGCGCTCCTGATACGAAACGGCAAAGCTGTCATAAATCATAAACACTGAGGCAGAAACGATTACGGCAAGAATGATTGCGGTAAACGTTTTAACGGTTTTAATGGTGCTGCTGCCTCTGTTTACGCCCGAATAATCAAGCAAATCCGTGTTGTAAGAAATCGTTGCCGCGCCCGTTTGCTTTTTCAGCGCGTCTGCTTTATCGTAAAAGGCTTTGTCAAGATTTTTATAACTGAAAGTTACGTAAGATACGTTGCCGTCAAGGTTTGCTATTACTCCGTCACGGTTATCAAAAAAGCTAACGTTGCCCTCAGCAATGCCGCAAACGGTGTATTCCCTTAAATCCTCCTGCTCCGTTTCAAAATCGGTGCAGTAAATTCTGATTTTGTCGCCGACCTTCCAATCAAGCTTGTTTTTCTCAATATACGAATCCGTAACGAGGATTTCATCCGCCGTTTTAGGAAACGCGCCTTCAATAATATGAATGTTTCTCATATCAACGGCGGCTTCATCAACCGCGTCAACGTTGCCGTATGCCTTTGCTTTCTGAGAATTATTGTCATATGTGAACTGAAAAGCGTTTGCGCCGGCATAATATATCATTTCATCGCTTTTAAAGGCGGACATATCTGGCGCTTCATCGTAGAAAAGCTGCGCCTGCCAGCTGCCGTCATAGGCAAGCGTGGCGTCCTTCAAAAACGTTACGAACGAAAAAACGCTCGTGAACACCGCCGTAATCATCGCAACGGAAACGATGATTGAAAGAATCGTGAGCAGGCTGCGGCGCTTGTGCGTTTTTATGTGCCGCAGGGTGAGTTTGTTAACAATGTTCATTGTGCTCACCTCATATTCTGTGCTCGTCGCGAACGATTTTGCCGTCCTTAATCTCAATCAGTCTGTCTGCGGAAAGGGCGATTTGCTCGTCGTGCGTAATCATAATAACCGTCTGTCCGAGCTCGCGGTTAAACTGACGGAGAAGCGAGATAATCTCCTTGCTGTTTTCGCTGTCAAGATTGCCCGTCGGCTCGTCTGCGAGCATTAAGGCAGGGTTATTAATCAGCGCTCTGCCTATGGATACGCGTTGCTGCTGACCGCCCGAAAGCTGTGAGGGCAGATGCGTTAAGCGCTCCTGCAAGCCGAGGCGTTCAATAATATTGTCGAGCTGTCTTTTGTCGGGCCTTCTGCCGTCAAGCAGAAGCGGAAGAGTTAAATTTTCCTCAACCGTTAAAATAGGTATAAGGTTATAAAACTGATAAACGAGCCCTATCTGACGGCGGCGGAAAATTGCAAGCGCCGTTTCGTCAAGAGTTGAAATATCGGTTTTGTCGATAATAACGCTGCCGCTCGTTGCCTTATCAACGCCGCCGAGGATGTGCATAAGGGTTGATTTGCCCGAGCCCGAAGGACCGACTATTGCAACGAACTCGCCGCGCTCAACGGAAAAGTTGACGTCGTCAAGCGCTTTAACCATTGTGTCACCGCTGCCGTATGTTTTGCAAAGATTTACTGTTTCCAAAATTTTCATAGTAGTATCTCCTTTCGATGACACAATGATAACTCGAGCACCTTACAATCAGGTGAATTAATTATTACAATTCCGTCATATTACAGATTTATAAAACTTAATCTCAAACTCCGTGCCGCAGCCTTCCTCGCTTGTGACGGAAACGGCGGCGTTTTCTTTATTAAGTATCGCCTTTGAAAGCGCAAGCCCTATGCCGACGCTTTCGGCGGAAGCGTTTTTACCGTGGTAAAAGCGCTCAAAGATATGGGGCAAATCCTCCGCCGCAATGCCGCAGCCGTTATCGCGGATAGTTATGCGCCTGAAAAGCGTCGTTTCGTCGGTTTCAATTTCAAGCCTGCCGCCGTCGGCAGTGTGCTCAATGCAGTTCTTGATTATATTCTGCAGTGCTTCGGAGCTCCACGCCCTGTCGCCCGTGAAAGTGAAATCCTTTATATGCTTATCCACCATGATATTGCGTAAATCAAGCGTGAGCAAAAACGGCTTTAAGCTCTCATCAATCACATCGCGGATTTCAATCTCGTCGCTTCCGATTTCAACCGTGCCTGCATCTAATTTGGAGAGCTTCAGCAGCGTCTGTATAAGCCAGCTCATCTTTTCGCACTGGCTGTTGATAATATCTGTGAACTCCTTTCGCTTTTCCGCATCCGTTTCATTTTCAAGCAGCTCGGATACAACCAGCATAGAGGTAAGCGGAGTTTTCAGCTGATGAGAAATATCTGCAAGCGAATCCACAAGGTACAGCCTGTCCGCCTCAATCACTTCATTCTGCGTTTTTAGCTGCGTGATAACCTTGTAAAGATTGTTCTGCAATATAGAAAGCTCGCCCTCGGTGTTGCTTTCTATATCAAGATCATAATTCCCGCTGCACACAAGCGACAGATAATCGTTAAGCCCGGCAATTGCCCTGTATCTTTTTATTGTGAAAAAAGCAAAGCAAGCAATAATCGCCACACCGAGCACGGCGCAAATCAGCGCGGCAGCCTTGCTGAAAGTAAAGCAAACGGCAGCCGCAACTGCCGTTACAAAAACAGAAATAATAATCGGTATATATAATTCCTTATTTTTCAATGTAATACCCCATTCCTCTTTTCGTCCTGATAATTTCGGGCTCGGCAGGATTATCCTCAATCTTATCTCGAAGGCGCTTGATATAAACGGTCAGAGTGTTGTCGTTAACAAAATCGCCCTCAATATCCCA
The DNA here is from genome assembly GCA_905234995.1 of uncultured Eubacterium sp. Classification (GTDB taxonomy): domain Bacteria; phylum Bacillota; class Clostridia; order Oscillospirales; family Acutalibacteraceae; genus Eubacterium_R. The sequence goes on from CAJOJV010000052.1 coordinate 6,836, forward strand.
TAAATCCTCAAGCAGCTTGTTGCGGGTCAAAACGACTCCACGGCTATTTAGAAACGTCAGCAAGAGGCGATATTCCATAGCGGTTAAAATAATCTCCTCGCCGTTTTTGAACACTCGCGCCTCGTTTGTGTTAACGGTAACATTTCCGATATGCACGATTCCGTCTGCATTATCCTTGCTGTAACGGCGAAGAACGGATTTAATGCGGGCAAGCAGCTCCTTAAGCCGAAACGGCTTTGAAATATAATCGTCCGCACCGAGGTCAAAGCCCATAACCACGTTAACCTCGTCGTCATAAGCGGTAAGAAAAATCACGGGAAAATCGCCCTGCGCCTTGACCGCCTTGCATATGTCGTAGCCGCTGCCGTCGGGCAGGGTTAAATCAAGAATATATAATGAAAAAGTATTGCTGTTAATTATGCTTTTCGCCTCGGCAACGCTCTTAGTAAGCGTAACTGAATAGCCCTCGCATTCAAGCGAATAGGTCAGCGCAACGCCGATTGCCTCGTCGTCCTCAAGAAGAAAGATGTTCATAATATCACCTCGGGTTTATTTTAACATATTAGTTATTTAGTTTCTATTACAATATTGTCACATTAAAAAGCCCGCTTTGAATTATTATTTAACAATCTGCTGACAGATTTTATTAGTATATGCAATATAATCGTTGCAATTTAGGGAACATTAGTATATAATTTAATTGTAAATGTTCCCTAAGGAGTGGGCTATGGAAAATAATTTTGAAAAAATTCAGGAACTGCTCAGAAAAAAAGCGGACTTTCAGGCAAGATTAAAGCTAATTGCTTATGACGGCACACCTGAGATTAAGGACGTCAGCGGCAAAAAATACCTTTATGTCAGAAAGCGGTTTGGCAGCAGAGTAACTTCAACCTATGTTGACGTATATTCCGATGAGCTTTATCAACTTCTGCTTCGCAGCAATAGAGAAGCAAAGGAATTACGAAAAAGCATTCGTAAGACGGACAGACAATTAGCTGAGCTTGGCTTCTCATTCGGCGAACTGCCCGAAAGAGTCATTCTTAACCTCGATTTTGCAAGAGCAAATATGAAGGCTAACATTTATTCTCAGGCTGTTTTAGAAGGCGTTGCCACTTCTTTCCCTCAGACCGAAGAAATCATTGACAATGGAAAGGTTAACGGCGTTACTGCTTCCGACGTGCAGAAAATATTAAATCTAAAACACGCCTGGGAGTTTATTCTTGACACTGATGTAATTCCGTGTGAGAGTAATTACCACATTCTGTGCCATATTGCAAAGCTCGTCAACGAAGGGTTTTACAGCGAAGGCGGAAGAATAAGAGGTGTTCCCGTTACAATCGGAGGAACAAGCTATATTCCGCCGCTTCCTATTGAAACGGTTGTCATGGAAAGCATTAATGAAATCATAAACAATAAAGCCGAGCCAATAGATAATGCAATTTCATTATGCCTTTATACAATGAAAACCCAAATCTTCAACGATGGTAATAAGCGAGCGGCCGTTATCTTTGCAAACCATTATCTGATTTCAAAGGGCGAAGGTTTTATTGCCATTCCAGAAGATGATGTTCCGGAATTCAAAAAACT
>CAJOJV010000053.1 GCA_905234995.1 uncultured Eubacterium sp.
TGACACCCTTGGAACAAAGATGTCAGTTAGTTGCTTAAAACTTAATATTCTACCTTGGTAGGCTGTTTTTGTGCTGTCTGCACAATCTGGTGCAGTTCAAAAATCGGGACAGTTTTTTGTGTTTTAAATTTTTTTTGAATTAAAATCTTGTGAAATCATCAATTGTCTGATGGGTGGTTTCCTCTCCGCCGTTTACCGGAATTGTGGGATACCATTTTGCCGCCAGATCATACGGGTTTTTCTGCCCGCTTTCATCATACCAGATTTGCGGATAATGCACCTTTGTGTTGATTTCGGCATTTTGCTGCACCTCGCCATTTAAAACAGCCACAACGACGAAGCGGAAATTCGGCATAAAGCTGCATTTCGTGGCAACTGTCAGCAGCTTATCCTCCCTTGAAATCTGATAATCCGTGTTATACAGGAAGCGGTGATAAAGCCTGTCCGTATAATTCTCAAAATCGTTGCCGACGGGGCACACCGTCAGGTTATACGGAAAAACGTATCCGTTGTCATCCGCGGGGACGGAATTGGTATAAAACGCGCCTATAACGGTGAATCTGTAATCCTCATAGAGCGTTGAAAAATCAATTATCTGCGCTGAATTAAGATATGCCTCAGCATTGCCGTATGCCTCCTCAAGCCCGATATCCGCCGTGTTCATATACACAACAGTGTTGAAACTTAAATCGCTGCTTGAGCAATTGCCGTCCAGCACGGGATAAACGCTGCTTGAGCTGAAAACGTAGCTTTCATAGCTGCAATCGGGCAGCTTGATGTAGCCCAGCGTATTCGTCTGCTGAGCATACTGCTCGCAATATTCCTTGCGTATTCCGTCCGGAAAATTAACGTCGGGATACTGCTTCCGATAATTTCGCAGATACGCCGTTTTTGAATAGACGGCGCCGCCCGCTATGCCCGAAATCAGGGCAAGCACGCATAAAACTGCAACTGCTGCAATCCATTTGCGCACATCCTTTTTCGACATTTTTTTCTTTTTTTTCGGAGCGCCGCCCTCCTTGCCTTTAGGCTCGGGCTGTGGCTCTTCCTGTTTCTTTTCCCGCCTTTCGGGCTTCTTTTTTTCGTGCCTTACGGGCGGCTCAAGAGTGCCGAAATTGCTTTCGTGCTCCTCCTTTTGCCTGTTGAAATCGGCAAGCAGCTCGTCAATATCAAGCCCGTCGGTTTCGGGCTTTCTTTCATTTTCACTCATCTGATAAACACCCTTTTAACAGAGCTTACGGCTCTTTCAATCATTTTGTCAAGGTCAGGTATCTGCGCCTCGGCAGCCTCAACGTCCGCAAGCTGCGGGCGGGTTTTGGGATGCTTCGGCGTGAACACCGTGCAGCAATCCTCATAAGGCTGAATGGAGGTTTCAAAGGTTTCTATTTTGCGGGAAATCTTAATAATCTCCTCTTTATCCATACCGATGCAGGGGCGGAAAACCGGCATATTTGCAGCCGCATCCGTGCAGCCGAGCGCATAAATAGTCTGGCTTGCGACCTGACCCACGCTTTCGCCCGTAATCAGCGCCTGGCAGTTTTGTGAGCGTGCAATCTGCTCGCTGATTTTCATCATAATGCGGCGCATAACGAGGGTGAAATAATCCGTCGGGCAATAATCCCTGATAGCTTCCTGAATTTCAGTGAAAGGCACAACGAAGGTTGTGATGGTACCGCTGTATGCCGCAACCCTCTTAAGGAGCTCCATAACCTTCATTTCGGCAAGCTCGCTCGTATAAGGCGGGGAAGCAAAATGAACTGCTATAAGCTCAATGCCCCTTTTTGCCATCATATATGCGGCAACGGGGCTGTCTATTCCGCCGCTGATGAGCACGGCAGCCCTGCCGCTCGTGCCGCTGGGCATACCGCCCGCGCCCTTGATATTGTTTCCGCGCACGAAGGCAAAATTATCCCTGACCTCAACGGTTACGGTAATTTCGGGATTATGCACGTCAACCTTTAAATGATTGTGATTTTTAAGTATTATCCCGCCGAGCTCCCTGCAGATTTCGGGCGATTTCAGCGGGAATTTTTTATCGCTGCGCTTAGCCTCAACCTTAAAGGTTTTTGCAAGGCTCAGCTCATCTTCAAGATATTCAAGCGTTGTGGAAATAATGCTTTCCATATTCTTTTCACACACTGCCGCGCGGGAAAGTGCCGCAATGCCGAAAACCTTTTTGAGCCTCTCGGCAGCGTCATCAAGATCCGTGTTTTCATCATCGGGCGCAACCATAATCGTGCTCTGCGCCTTTGTGTATGTAAAGGTGCCGAGGTCTGCCAGATGGCGCTTCATATTCTTGATAAGCACGTCCTCAAACGAGGTGCGGTTAAGCCCCTTTAAAACGAGCTCGCCGTTTTTAACAAGTATAATTTCTCTCATTTTTATTTCCTTATTTCGGGTATTTTTCCAAAAGCTCTTTAAGCGCAGCACAAAGCGCGTCAACATCCGCCTTCGTGTTATCGCGCGAAAAGCTGATTCTTATGCTTTTATCAACGATTTCATCGCTAAGCTTCATCGCAGTGAGCACGTGGCTCTTTTTGCCCTTTGCGCAGGCAGAGCCGTTGCTTACGCAGATTCCGTGGTCGGAATAAAGCCATTGCAAAACCGTCTGGCTTCGCATAAACGTGGGAATATATACGTTTATGATATACGGCGAAGCTGCATCGCCGCTGTTGATAATAACTCCCTCAAGCGCCGAAAGCTTTTCCTTTGCATAGCGGTTAAGCTCTGCAATTTTTGCGCTCTGCTCGCCGAAATCCGTGAGCGCCTCAACCGCCGCACCGAATCCCGCAATAAGCGGAGCAGCCTCCGTGCCGGGGCGCAGGCGCTTTTCCTGCTCGCCGCCGAAGGTGCGCGGATGAATTATCGTGCCCTTTTTAACGTAAAGTGCACCGCAGCCCTTGGGGCCATGGATTTTATGCGCGGTGATTGAAACCAAATCCGCGCCGAGCTTTTTCGGGCGCACGTCAATCTTGCCGAAAGCCTGCACGCAGTCAATATGAATAAGCGCGGGCGAATTCTTAAGAGTAACAATTTTGCGGATTTTTTCAACGGGCAACACGGAGCCGACCTCGTTATTAATATACATCATTGAAACGAGAATCGTTTTTTCATCAATCGCATCACGCAAATCGGAAACGCTGATATTGCCCTTAACATCGGGCATAAGGCGGATGATTTCAAAGCCCTGCTTTTCAAGCTCATCAAGCGCCTGAATAACGCTTTCGTGCTCAATCGCGGTGCTTACAATTCTGTTGCCCCTGCGCTTCATAGCGCTTGCCGCGCCGAGGATTGCAAGGTTATTTGCCTCCGTTGCGCCGCTTGTGAAAAAGATTTCCTCCTTTTCACAGCCGAGCTTATCCGCAATTGCCTGACGGGCGGAAGTGACGGCTTTCGTTGCCTCAATCCCGAGCCCGTGCAGGCTGGAAGGATTGCCGTAATTTTCCGTCAGCATATAGTTAACCGCATCCACTGCCTCCGGGCAGGGCTTGGTGGTTGCACTGTTATCAAGATAAACTGCCATTTTTAATAAGTTCCCTTATTTTCATAATTCCTATCTGCGTTTTGGAATCCTTGAATTCGCCGCTCATAACGCGCTCAAACGCCTCCTCAAGCGGGATACGGTAAACGTCAAGATATTCATCGTCATCCAAATCCTGCTCGCCGAATTCAAGCCCCGTTGCGAAATAAATTCTGATGATTTCGCCGCAGTAACCGGGGGTTGGATAAAGCTCGCCGATATATTCGAAGCGCTTTGCCGTGCAGCCGCACTCCTCGCGGAATTCGCGCTGAGCCGCCTCAAACGGGTCCTCTCCCCTTTCAAGCTTGCCGGCGGGAATTTCATAAATAACCTCTTTATAGGGCGCGCGGAACTGGCGCACCATCAGCACTTCGTTATTATCCGTGAGACCGACTATTGAAACGCCGCCGTTGTGCGCAACGATTTCGCGGCTTGCCTCCTTGCCGTCCGTAAGGGTAACCGTATCCAGATGAACGTGAACGACGTTGCCCTCAAAAATGCTTTCCATTTTTTCGGTCTGCTCAAAATAGCCGAGGGCGATTGCTTCAATATCGGCAACCTTTTCCGCAATAAATTCTGCGCCTGCTTCAATGAATTCAAACTTCGTGCCGTAGCCCCAAAGCACGCCGCAGCTTTTGATATTATTAATCTTTGCGCCGTCTATATCATAGCTTTTATCGCCGACCATAAAGGCTTCCTCGGCTGAAACGCCAAGCTCTTCAAGGCAGCGCGCAATGATGCTTGATTTGGTTTCGCAATCCGCTTCAAAGGAAACGCCGCAAACGCTTTTGAAATATTCGGAAATGCCGAAATGCTTCAGAAGCTTTTCAACAAAAACGGTCGGCTTGGACGAAGCTATGCCAAGCGCAAAGCCCTCTTCGGCAAGAGTTTTAAGCATATCCTTAATTCCGTCATAAAGCTCACATTCATAAAGCCCTTTATCGGAATATCTTTCCCTGTATTTCTGCACCATTTCGGAAGCGGTCTGCGCGTCTGCGCCGAAGCGCTCCTGGAATGTAATCAACAGCGGAGGGCCGATGAAGAATTCCAGCTCCTTATCATCCTCCTCGGGCTGAATTCCGAAGGATTCAAGCGCATATTTTGCGCATTTAATTATGCCCTCTGCGGTTTCGCAAAGAGTGCCGTCAAAATCAAAAATAATCGCTTTAAATCTCATAACTTTTACCCCTTAAGATTTTTTAGCTCAAATATTATAGCATAGTTTAATTAATAATACAATAAATAAAATTGCTGACACTTGTTTTGGTGTGTTATAGTCAGAAACAATGAAGTGTCAAAATTGCTCTTTTATCGGCTGTTTTTCTTGTTTTAACAAACGATATATGATATAATAACACAAGTTTTTTAAGGGGGGTGAGCGTATGCCGCGTTGGGTGCCCGCACACGAGGAAAAGGTGCCGGTTTTCAAAAATATGCTTTATGCGATGAAAATCCTGCACAGGGCGGATAAATCCGTTATCCCGTTTGCAATTCTTGCGCAGACGAGCACGGCAGTGTTTACACTGTTTTTTCAGGGCGTGCTGTTTTTAAAGGTGTTGCTTTCAATTATTGAGGGGCAGGCAACCTTTGCATATTTTGCCAGATGCCTGCTGCTGTTTTTTGCAGTGGGAATGGTGTACGAGGTTATCATAATCTGGTGCGATTATGCGCAGAACGTTGCCTGGAAAAAGGTTTATAAAGGGCTTAACAATCTGATTTTCAAAAAGGCGGCGGAGCTTGACGTCAGCTGCTATGAGGACCCCGCGTTTTACGACGCTTATATGCGCGCAACGGATATCCTCACCCGAGGCTTCTTTATGGCGTTTGCCGTTGACCTTTCAAACCTGCTCGGCAACCTGATTGCGCTTGTGCTGGTTATCGGAATTGTTACGACGATTGACCCCGTATATCTGCTGTTTCTCGCGCCCGTTTCACTCGTTTTCGTGGTGCAGTTTATGCGAAGCAAGCTTATGTATAAGCGCGACCTTGAAATGACCACGAATAACCGAATTAAATCATACACTCAGCGCACGGTTTTCCTTAAGGATTTTTCAAAGGATATCCGCACGTCAAATATCTTTTCCGTTATTCTTAACCGTTTTCAGAAAGCGGTGAGCGATAACATAAAAATCATTAAGCATTACGGCGTTAAAATGTTTATCTGCAGTATGATCGGTTCGCTTTTCGGCGAGCTTATTCCGATTGTTGGCACATATTCATTCGCTTCATATCAGTTTATTAACGACAGCGGGCTTGATATTTCGGGCTTTTCCGTTGTGCTTTCATCAATCAACTCCGTTCGCCAGACCTCTATGACGATTGCGGATTCAATTGCAGAGCTTTCAAACGTTGCGCTCTATTTCAAAAACCTGCACGATTTCTTTAATTACGAAACGCAGGTTAAGGACGGCGGACTTGAGGCGGGCGAATTTGAAAGCCTTGAGTTTAAGGACGTTTATTTCAAATACCCCACGGCGGAAAAATACTCTCTGAACGGCGTTAATCTTAAAATCAACAAGGGCGAAACCACGGCAATCGTGGGCGTTAACGGCGCGGGTAAAACCACGCTCGTTAAGCTGATGCTCCGCTTTTACGACGCCACCGAGGGCGAGGTGCTTTATAACGGCATAAACGTTAAGGAATACAATGCCGATTCACTGCGCAGGCGCTTTGCAACCGTATTTCAGGATTACAAAACCTTTGCCCTTTCCGTTAACGAAAACGTGCTTTGCCACGAGTGCACGGACGACGAAAAGCTGCTTGCGCGGCAGGCGCTGATTCAGAGCGGAGTGTGGGATAAAATCAAAACCCTGCCGCAGGGCGCGGACACCGTTTTAACCCGCGAATTTGATGAAAAGGGCGCGGGGCTTTCGGGCGGCGAGCAGCAGAAAACCGCCACGGCAAGGCTGTTTGCAAAGGATTTTGACATTGCAATTCTTGACGAGCCCTCCTCCGCGCTTGACCCGATTGCGGAATATAAAATGTATGAAAATCTTATTAAAGCAACCGTTGATAAAACCGTCGTATATATCTCTCACAGGCTGTCCTCAGCCGTGCTGAGCGATAATATTTTCGTGTTTGACAAGGGCAGGATTATTGAGCACGGCAACCACGCCGAGCTTATGGCGGCAGGCGGAGAATACTGCCGTATGTTCACCCTGCAGGCTTCACGCTACACGGGCGAGGAGGTGAGCGACGTTGGCTGATTTCAGAGCAGATAAACCCACTCATTCCACGTTTTCAAACATCTTTTATTTTCTTAAACTGATGTTTAAAATCTCGCCGCTTCTCGTAATCGGCGAATGCTTCTGGGGCGTGCTGATGCGCCTGCCGACGAGAATTATTTCCGTGCTCGGCGTTAAATACGTTATTGACGTTATTGCAAACGGCGACGATAAAATGAAAATCGTCTATGCCGTTATCGTTATTGCGGCGGTGCTGATAATAAGCGAGGTGCTCAACGCCGTTTACCGCGAATTTTTCTTCAGCGTTGAGCTTGAAAAAATCACCAAGGGGCTTTCCGAAATCCTTTATAAAAAGGCAAAGGACCTTGACCTTGAGAATTACGACGACCCCGGCTTTTATAACAATTTCATCCTCGTTATCGAATCCTCGGGCGCGAGGGTTACGATGGTGCTCGGGCTCGTGCAGAGGTATATCGGCGAGGTGATTTCGCTGCTGACAATCGGCACGATTCTGTTTGCAATTGACCCCGTCTGCCTGCTGATTATTCTTGCAATCGTTGCAATCTTTACGCCCGTCAGCCGCAAAATCGGCAAGCTGCAGGCGCAAAGGCAGATTGATAATAACCGCCTGCACCGCAGGGCGGATTACTTTGCGCGCGTTTTCTATCTGCAGGATTACTGCAAGGAAGTGCGTATGAACGACATTAAGCCGTTGCTGCTTGAGCGATATAACGACGCTGCGCAGGACGTAATTGACAATCAGCGCAAATACGTGCGCAATATTGATTTCATCTATTTCTTCCAGGAAAGCGGCGTGCAGATCATCGGCTTTATGCTGCTGCTTCCGCTTTATCTCGGCTATTGCGTGCTGCAAAAGCATACGCTGCAGGCGGGCGATTTCGTTGCCACCTTTAACGGCGCGCTGCAGATTGCAACATCATTTTCATTCCTGACGGTCGGCGTAGTTCGCCAGTTCTCCGAAAGCGCAAGGCTTATTGAAAAATACCGCGAATTCCTGAAACGCGAAAATCATATTTTTGACGGCGAAAAGGTTGCCGAGGTCGGCGAGCCGAAAACTGTTGAGCTTAAAAACGTATGCTTCACCTACCCGGGCAACGACGAGCCTACTCTCAAAAATATAAATATGACCCTTCGCCCCAAAGAAAAAATAGCCCTCGTGGGCTATAACGGCGCGGGCAAAACCACGCTTACGAATTTGCTGTTAAGGCTTTACGACGTCAGTGACGGGCAGATTTTAATTGACGGCGAGGATATCCGCAACGTTACCGTGGAATCCCACCGCAACAGGTTTTCGGCGGTTTTCCAGGATTTCCAGGTGTTTGCCGCAACGCTGGGCGAAAACGTTGCGCTTTCCCCCGAGGTTGACGGGGAGCGCGCCGAAGCCGCCCTGCGCCACAGCGGCTTTAACAAGGAGGTGCCTAACGGGCTTGACACCTATCTGCTGCGCGAATTTGACGAC
>CAJOJV010000054.1 GCA_905234995.1 uncultured Eubacterium sp.
CTTGACAAATACATATTTATATTATATAATACAAAAGCTGTTCAGCCAAAGACAGCAGGTGCCGATTGGCGTAAGTTTACCGCCTGCCGAGGAATGAGCATTTTGAGTTATATATAATCGGTATTATATATTATTAAGAAATGTCGTGCATTCCAAGGTTTTTGGAATGCACTTTTGTTATTTGGAAAACAGCCATAAATAATATGGAGGTGAAAGAATGCCAAGCGCAGTAGTTCTTGAAAAGAAACAGGCACAGGTTGCCGCTCTTGCAGAAAGAATTCAGGGTTCAATCGCAGGCGTAATCGTTGATTACAAGGGCATTAACGTTGCTGACGATACAAAGCTTCGTAAAGAGCTTCGTGAAGCAGGTGTTGAATACACCGTTGTTAAGAACTCTATCCTTAAGAGAGCTGCGGAAAAGGCCGGTCTTGAGGGTCTTGATGAGGTTCTTGAGGGTACAACCGCAATCGCAACCAGCGCAGATGACTATGTTGTTTCAGCAAAAATCATTCAGAAGTATTCTGACGCAAACAAGGATAATTTCAACATCAAGTCAGGTTATCTTGATGGCGAAGTAATCTCGCTTGAAAAAATTCAGGCTCTCGCTAAGCTTCCGTCAAGAGAAATCCTTCTCGCAACGGTTTGCAACGTGTTCAATGCTCCTATCGCAGCATTTGCGCGCGCAGTGCAGGCTATTGTTGATAAGGGCGGCGTAGAGGCTTGTGAGCCCGCTGAGGCTGAAGCTCCTGCAGAGGAGGCTCCCGCAGAGGAAGCACCTGCAGCAGAAGAGGCTAAGGCAGAGGAAGCAGCACCCGCTGAAGAGGCTGCACCTGCAGAGGAAGCTCCCGCAGAGGAAGCACCTGCTGCAGAAGAAGCTCCCGCTGAGGAGTAACCAGATTTTAATTTAAAAATTTACTAAATGGAGGAAAATAAAATGGCATCAGAGAATGTAACAAAGATTGTTGAAGAGCTTAAAACTCTCACAGTTCTTGAGCTTTCAGAGCTTGTATCAGCAGTAGAAGAAGAGTTCGGCGTAAGCGCTGCAGCAGCAGTTGCAGTAGCAGCTCCCGCAGACGGCGGCGCAGCAGCAGCTGAGGAGAAGACTGAGTTTGACGTTGTTCTTACCAGCGCAGGCGCAAACAAGATTCAGGTTATCAAGGCAGTTCGTGAAGCAACAGGTCTTGGCCTTAAAGAGGCTAAGGAAGTTGTTGACGGCGCTCCTTCAACCGTTAAAGAGGCTATGCCTACTGCAGACGCCGAGGCTCTTAAGGCTAAGCTCGAAGAGGCTGGCGCATCTGTTGAGCTTAAGTAAGAGGGTAACGGTAATAATCAAAGTCACGGTTTAAAGTGGCAGATTTGCCCTTATCCTGAATTACATTTGCAAATCAAAAGACGATGGGATTTCCCATCGTCTTTTTTCTTGCCAACCTCAGGCATATATGCTAAAATAATAATACAAAATAATTGATGAATTAAGGAGAACATTATGAAATACTGCCCTAATTGCTCAGCTCAGAATAACGACGCTAACGGCTTCTGTGCTGCTTGCGGCGCACCGCTTGTTCAGCAGCCTCAGTATGCTGCTCCTCAGCCTCAGCAGCCGCAGAATAATGCCGCTGATATGCAGGCAAAGCTTGCCGCTTCTCAGCAGCGCGCGCAACAGGCATCCTCACAGATGCAGGCTCAGTATGCTGCTCAGCAGTCAGGCGCTCCGGCGCAGCCGCAGAACGCTGTACCCCAACAGCCTCAGTATGCAGCTCCTCAGCAGCAGTATCCTCAATATGCACCTCAGCCCCAATATGCTGCACAGCCGCAGTATCCCGCGCAGCAGCAGCCGTATGCAATGCCACAGCAGCTCGGCGTTCCTATGGCGCAGCTGAAAACCAACAGAAGCCTTGCAAAATTCATTCTGCTCAGCTTCATAACCCTTGGTATTTATCCCCTCGTTGTTATGAGCGGTATCAGCTCGGATATCAACACTATCGCTTCAAGGTATGACGGCAAAAAGACTATGCATTTCTGCCTGATGTCCTTCATCGTGGCGCCGCTTACGCTTTCAATTTACGCTCTGATTTGGTATCATCAGATTAGCGACAGAATCGGCAACGAGCTCAAGAGAAGGGGAATTCAGTATAATTTCGGAGCGTCTGATTTCTGGCTCTGGAATATCCTCGGCTCGCTTATTCTCGTCGGCCCGTTCATTTATACGGCAAAGCTGCTTAAGGCAATGAACCTTCTTGCAGGGGATTATAACGTGCGTGGATAATATAAACAATCAAATTTTAAGGCGATGATTTTTCATCGCCTTTTTTCTTATTTTGTTTCCGTTTTTTAATTGAATAATCGCACATATAGTGCTATAATATATAAGATTATAATAAATATAGTAGGTGTGAAGAGATTGAAAGATAATTCAAAGGACTTCAAGCAGAACGAAAATCTGGTCATCGGCAGGAACGCCGTGCTGGAGCTTCTTAAAAGCGGCGCGCAGGTTGAAAACGTGCTCGTTGCCCGCGGTGAGCATGAGGGCTCGATTGTTAAAATCATTTCCCTTGCCAAGGAGCGGGGAATAGTTATAAAGAACGTGGACCGCAAAAAGCTTGATTTTATGTGCGGCGGCGCAAATCATCAGGGCGTTGCGGCAAACGTGCCCTTCCGCAATTACAGCAGCGTTGAGGATATACTTGCCCTTGCTGATGAAAGGGGCGAGGCTCCGTTTATTATCATCTGCGATGAGCTGGAGGACGGACATAACCTCGGCGCGATTATCAGAACTGCGGAGGCTTGCGGCGTGCACGGAATTATTATTCCGAAAAGGCGAAACGTCGGGCTGAATTTTGCAGTTGCTAAGGCGGCTTGCGGCGCGCTTGAATACGTTAAGGTTGCGCGCGTCGGCAATCTCACCTCGGCAATTGAGGATTTGAAAAAGCAAAACATCTGGGTTTATGCTGCTGATATGGACGGGCAGCCCTGGTGCAAAACGGATTTTTCGGGCGGCGTGGCGCTTGTCGTCGGCAACGAGGGCAGCGGAGTCGGCAGGCTCGTTAAGGAGCATTGCGATATAACCGTCAGCCTCCCGATGCGCGGGCAGATAAACAGCCTTAACGCCTCCGTTGCGGCGGGCATTATTATGTATGAGGTGGCAAAGCAAAGGCTTGGCCTTTAAAAATAAATTATTTGAATTAAGAGTGATATTATGAGCGAGAGAAATTTATCAGTTGATGAAATTTTAAAAGAGGCAGAGGAAGTGCTTAAAAGCCTCGGCGTGCAGTCCGAGCTTGCCAAGGAGGAAATCAAGGCAGTTGAAGAGCCGCTTGAGGACGAGGTTAAAACCTTTACCCCCAAAGCTGAGCAGGAGGAGGTTAAAACCTTCACTCCCAAAGCAGAGCAGGAGGAGGTTAAAACCTTTGCAATCGGCGCCGATAAGAAAGCCGATTCCGAGGTTGCGCCCGAAAAGGGTGAAACCTTTGAAAAAACCATGGTTGCTCCCAAGGTTTCGGATAAAACAAGAACCGTCAGCGTTTCGCAGAAAACCGCCGTCGTGCCCGATGATTTGAAAAAGCAGAAAAGCTTTTTTAAGCATAATTCAAACGACGTTGAGTATAACTCAACTCCGCCTCAGATTATCGAAAAGGCGGCAACCATCAGAAGCAAATCAAGGTTTGATAAAACCTCGGATTTAGAGGAAATTCCAACCATTCTTGCGGTTGATGAGCTTGATAAAACCAAGGTTATGCTTTCCGGCGGGAGCCGCTTTGAGCAACCGAAGGAGGAAACCGCGCTTCCCGAGGAATACGGCAGTATGGACCAAATCAAAATGCTCGGCTTTGACGATGAATTTGAGAAGGTTCCCGTAATTGACGAGGAGCTCGCCGAAAAGCAGCTTGAGGAAAGGCGCGCGGAAAAGGTTAAAAAATTCCGCCTCTTTGCCGAGGAGGAGCTTGAGCCCGATGAAAAAAGCGTTTTGAATAAAATCAACGACGGGGATTATACCGATAAGTCTGAGCGCCCGCAAACGCTTGAAAATCTTTTCAAGCGCAAGGCATCAGCGCAAATCAGGGCTTCAATAACCGCATTTTTAGGCGTGTTCCTGCTTGCCCTCACCGCTTTCAGGGATACGAAATATATGCCCTCCGCGCTCAGCGTAAGCTCCGTTTATCTGATTGCGGCGGTTGTGCTTTATCTCGGAATAATTATCACAAATATTAATATAATCACAAACGGCTTCAATTTTAAAAAGGGAATTAATGCAGATTTCCCGATTGCCGTTGCTTCGCTTTTTGTAATGGCGCACACAATCGCGCTCTTTGCAATGCCCGATTTACTTGCGGACGGCGTTTCGATTTATCCGTCAGCGGCAACGCTCGGGCTGTTTTTGGGGCAGATGGGCAGAAGAAGCGTGCTTGTAAGAGTAATCAAAAACTTTGAATTCTTAACGGACGGCGCTGATAAATCCGTCGTTGAGGATATCGTTAACGACGTTGATGCCGCCATCATTTCCAAAAATCTTCTGGAGGGCGAGCCGTATCTGAAATACAGCGTTCACACCGATTTCCCCACAAGCTTTCTTGAAATCTCGTTCGCGCAGGAGCCTGCCGATAAGATGGCAAAGGTGCTCAGCCCCGTAATGCTCGGGCTCAATGCGCTGCTTTTCGTTGCGCTCGGCTTTATTAATAAGGACTGGGGCTTTGCGTTCAACATAGCGGTTGCGGGCATCCTGCTTTCATGCCCCGTGGTTTCGTTGCTTGCAACGAATAACACGCTCGTCGCAATTTCAAATGCGCTTGCCGAAAAGGGCGCAATGGTCTGCGGCTATGAGGGCGCGGATTACGTGCATAATTCAAATGCACTCGTTATGGAGGCTTCCGATTTATTCGGCCCACGCTCCTGCGATTTGCACGGGATAAAAACCTTTAACGGCACTAAGATTGACGATGCAATTTTACAGACCGCGGCGGTTATAATAAAAACGAAAAGCCCGCTTGCTTACGTTTTTGATGACGTTATCGTCGGCAAAAATTCAATCCTGCCCGAGGTTGACAGCGTTATTTATGAGGATAAAATGGGCACCTCCGCGTGGATTTATCAGAAAAAAATCCTCGTCGGCAGCCGCGAGCTGCTTATGCGCCACGGCGTTGCAGTGCCGAAGATTGAGTATGAGGAAAAATACACCCGCGGCGGAAAGCGCCGTGCGCTCTATCTTGCAATTGCGGGCAAGATTTCCGCAATGTTCATCGTCAGCTATTCCGCGGACGCTCAGCTCAAGAAAACCCTCAAGCGCCTTGAAAAAAGCGGCATAACCGTTATCCTTAAAAGCTGCGACCCGTTTATTAACGAGGAAAGCATTATGGATATCTTCGCCCTGCCGGAGGGCTTCATCCGCGTTATGACTGCTTCAAACGGCAGAATTTTTGAAAAATACAGCGATATGGCTGTTGAAAAAAGCCCCGCCTATGCAGTGCATAACTCAACCGCAATCGGCTTCATTTCAACGGTGCTCGGCGCGGATAAGCTCGTCAGCGCGCAGAAATATATTTCCGTGCTTGCCTCCTTCGGTTGTGCAATTGGCTTCGGTATGGCGGCGCTTCTTGCGTTTATTGACGGCGTATCCCATCTCGGCGCAATGAACATAATTATTTTCCAGGCAATCTGGAGCGCGTTCGTGCTTCTGCTTTCCGGAATAAGAAGAAACGGAGTATAACCCCTTTATGAATATAAACGAAACACTGGCAAAGGAATTCGGCATCAAGCTCTGGCAGGTTGAAAACACCGTTGCCCTGATTGACGATGCAAACACGATTCCGTTCATCGCACGATACAGAAAGGAAGCCACGGGCTCGCTTGACGATCAGCTTCTGCGCGATTTGGCGGACAGGCTTGCTTACCTCCGTTCGCTTGAGGAGCAGAAGGAAAAATTCAAGGCTTCTATTGAGGAGCAGGGGCTTCTCACGGAGGAGATTGCCGCAGCGCTTGACGCGGCTAAAACCCTGACGGAGGCGGAGGATATTTACCGCCCGTTCAGGCCGAAGCGCAAAACCCGCGCGTCAGTCGCAAAGGCAAAGGGGCTTGAGCCCCTTGCAATGAAAATCTATGAGCAGGCGCAGGATTTCAATCCGCTTGCAGAGGCTGAGGCGTTCATCAACGAAGAGGTTGAAAGCGTTGAGGCTGCCATTGAGGGCGCCAAGGATATCATCGCAGAAATGATTTCCGATGACCCTGACGGCAGAAAGCAGCTTCGCTACGTCTGCAAGGCTCACGGCAATATCACTGCCACGGGAGCACAGGAGGAGCTGGGCGTTTACGAAACCTATAAGGAATACACGGAGCCCGTTTCCAAAATCGCAAACCACCGCATTCTTGCCATAAACAGGGGTGAGAAAGAGGATTTCCTTAAGGTTTCTCTTGATATAGAAAAGTCTTACGGCATCGGCGTTTTAAACGGGCTTCACGTTAAGAATAATTCCCAAAGTGCAGAGCTCGTGCGCGAGGCTGTGGAGGATGCTTATTCCCGCCTGATTTTCCCGAGCATTGAGCGCGAAATCAGAAATGAGCTTACGGACAGAGCCTCGGCGGATTCCATCAAGGTTTTTGCCAAGAACACCGCGCAGCTTCTTATGCAGCCTCCCGTTAAGGGCAGGGTTACCATCGGGCTTGACCCCGGTTACCGCACGGGCTGCAAGGTTGCCGTCGTTGATGAAAACGGCAAGGTGCTTGACACCGGCGTGATTTATTGCGCACCGCCGCATAAAAAAATTGATGAGGCAAAGGCGCTCATCACAAAATTTGTTAAAAAGCATAACGTTAAGATGTTTGCAATCGGTAACGGCACCGCCTCCCACGAAACGGAGGAGTTTGCCGCAGAGCTTATTCGCGAGCTTAATTGCGGCATAACCTATATGGTTGTCAGCGAGGCGGGCGCTTCAGTTTATTCCGCCTCAAAGCTTGCGGCGGAGGAATTCCCGCAGTTTGACGTTTCGCTGCGCTCGGCGGTTTCAATCGCAAGAAGGCTTCAGGACCCGCTTGCAGAGCTCGTTAAGATAGACCCGAAGGCAATCGGAGTGGGGCAGTATCAGCACGATATGCCGCCCAAGGAGCTCTCAGCCGCGCTTGACGGCGTTGTTGAGGATTGCGTAAACTCCGTAGGCGTGGACCTGAATACCGCGTCCCCGTCGCTCCTGCTGCGCGTTGCGGGTATATCCTCAGCCGTTGCAAAGAATATCACGGCTTACCGCGAGGAAAACGGCGCTTTCAAATCCCGCTCAGAGCTTAAAAAGGTGCCGAAGCTCGGTCCCAAGGCGTTTGAGCAGTGCGCAGGCTTCCTGCGAATTTCGGGCGGCAAAAACGTGCTTGATAACACCGCCGTTCATCCCGAATCCTATGCCGCAGCCGAGGGGCTTTTAAAGCTCTGCGGCGTCAGCGATGCGGACGTTGCCTCGGGCAATATCTCCGCGCTTAATGAAATTGTTAAGAAATCGGGCATTCCCGCTCTTGCAAAGCAGCTTGACATCGGCGAACCGACTCTGGCTGATATCGTTTCGGAGCTTAATAAGCCCGGCCGCGACCCGCGCGACGAGCTGCCCCAGCCGCTTCTCCGCTCGGATATTATGGGTATGGAGGATTTAAAGGCGGGTATGGAGCTTAAGGGCACCGTGCGAAACGTTATTGATTTCGGCGCCTTCGTTGATATCGGCGTGCATCAGGACGGGCTCGTGCACATCTCGCAGATAACAAACCGCTTCATCAAGCACCCGTCAGAGGTGCTCAAGGTCGGCGATATCGTAACGGTCTGGGTGCTTTCGGTTGACGTGCCCAAAAAGCGCATCTCCCTCACAATGAAAAAGCCGAAAGAAAATATAACCGCATAATAAAAAAGGAGAATGGAAAATCCATTCTCCTTTTTTATGAAATCGTACGCTGCACGATGAAATCACTTTGTGATGAAATCCTCAATCGGATGAAATTTGCCTGCGGCAAGTTTCGGTTACTCGCTACGCTCAAACAATTAATATAAGTAATTAACTGCATCGATAAATTCGCCGTTTTTATAATAGGTGCGGGGCACGCGGCGGGAAATGCGGCAGGGGATTTCGTAATTGAAGGAATGAGCCTGAGCTCCGAATTCCTCCATCGT
>CAJOJV010000055.1 GCA_905234995.1 uncultured Eubacterium sp.
TCCCGTTTCGGCTATTGCTGCTTTGAGTGCAGACTCGTCAGCTTCGCCGTCAAGCAGAAAAGTGGTTTCGCCCTTTGAGTGAGAGGAGGCGACCTTCTTGGCTTTGGGATAAACCTTTCTGATTGTGTCGTTGATATGCGCCTCGCACATACCGCACATCATACCGTCGATTTTAACTGTAATTTTATTCATAGCTTTTCTCCTTATCTTGGCGCGGTGGTTAACTTTATATATAAAGAAAAAATGAAAGGAATAAGGAATAAGGAATAGAAAAGGATGAGTTAGATATGCCTAACTCATATGGCAAATATAAAGTTAGCCACCGCTAACCACCTATATTATATACTATCATTATTAAATGTCAAGCCCTTTTCCGGACTTTTTTTAAATTCAAAACACAATGTTAAAAACCGAACTCCTAACGAGCTCGGTTTCTTCATTATGCGTTCTTTTTCTTTTTTAAGAATGTGAAGAGTATCAGCAAATAGCATATCGTTTTCGGCAGCATCAGCGCACCGAGAATCGGCACGGCGTCTGCGCCCACGACAACGGGGATATAGAATAAAAACGAAAGCGTTACATAAAGCCAAATGAACCGAAAACATCTATCGTCCTTTCTGCATTTGAAATACAGGCAAACGATAACGAGTCCGAGAATAGCAAACGGGATATTTCGGAGGATGCCCCAAAGAAGCGGCGAGTTATTGCTGAACCATTCGTTCTGAGGGAACAGGCACAGCGCAATTCTGATTGCCGACAAGCCCCAAACGGTTGCGGTAATCCCCTTACTTTCCTGCACTTCATAATTGTTCAGAAAGATATAGTACATAAGGATATAAAACACCGTCATCGTTATTGAGGTAATCAGCTTGCCGGCTCCGAGTGCTGCTGAAAAATCCTTATCGACAAAATAATTCAGCACCCTCGGCACGAGATGAAAAGCATCTCCGCAGCCGAGCACAAGCGCCGCCGCACCCATCAGCTTTTGCAGCTTATTGCTTGCTTTTGCAAGCATATAAACGCCGATACCGATGGCAATAATCAAGTATGCAATATCAAAAAACGATTCACCGTATTTCATTACAAAACCTCCGAGAACTATTATATACATTATAACATCTTTAAATCTAAAAATAAAGGGACGCAATAATTTAAAATCCCCAAAGGCTTAAATTCCTTTGGGGATTTTTTAACGTGCTTTTTCATTAAATAAAAGAATCACGGTTTGCAAAACAAGGAAGGCAACTGCAAGCGCGCGAAGGACGTTGATAATTATATAAAGCGCGTTTACCGTCTTCTGAAAGCTGCCGATAACCTTGATGTTGTTTTTCAAATCCATCTGCATAATCACACCTCCAGAAGCACGGCGTGCGCGATTGACGGTATCGGCTGCCCCTGCTTTGAAGTGGTTGTTGAGAGTAAGGCGCCCGTTGCAACGAAAAGCACCTTTTGCAGCTCGCCTTTTTTCATCCGTTTGATTATGTGCGAGCACAGCACGGAGGCGCTGCAGCCGCAGCCTGAGCCGCCGCTGTTGACGTCCTGCTCCTTGAGATTGAAAATCATCAGCCCGCAATCCTTGTGCTGCTTTCTGATGTTGAGCTTGTGCTCCTTTTCCATCAGCTCATAAAGAAGCGTTGAGCCCGTGAAGCCCAAATCGCCGGTCAGAATCAAATCGTAATCCTCAATCGCGCTGCCCGTATCCTGCAGGAAATCAAAAATCGTCCTCTCCGCAGCAGGTGCTATGGTAAAATAAGACCATAATTTGTGCGTATTGCCAAATATTGTAAATTATTTTTGTAAGAAATCACAAGAAAATTAAAAAATAGTAATGTCTGTTACCGCTTCCCAAATATCAGACAAGTGGTTATTTCCTATTTTAGCATTTGCCATAAAATCTTCTACATCTTTGAAATCAGTTGGATCACAATTGAATTCACAAAACGAAATCCCGTACTCTCCGTCATCACGCTTATAATATGTAACGGAATAATCTTTTCCCATATAGGCAAATTCAACTTCGTGACCGACATTTATCCATTCTTTGAAACTATCATAAAAGCTCATCTGCTTTACCTCTTTCTCCGTTTATCCATTTGTGTTGATGTGGTTTAGGTAATCAGAAGTTGTCGGGTTCATTTTTTGTCACAACCGCACCGACAGGACATACGGATTGGCAGTTTCCGCAGTGAAGACAGTTGCTCTGACTGATAACGGCGGGAATATTGCTGAAATCAATGCAGCTTTGAGGGCAGACGGTGCCGCAGGTCTGACAGCCGATACAGCTGTCATTAATGAAGTATCCCTCCTGTGTTTGCTCGGCACCGCCAATGGTAAAGCCTGCTCTTTCAATCGGTTTCTTTGAAAGGTCAAACCATTCGCCTTCGCCCTCGTAAAGCTGAAAAACGGTCAGCGCTTGTCTTGATTCCTCCGTAGGATAAATCTCAAGCATATACGGATTCTTTTCAAGGAGGTCGGGGAGCCTGTCGCTGCCGATTTCCTTTACCCTTCCTCTGACGGATACGGCAACGCTTGTCATCGTGCTTTCGCCTTTGAGTGCCGTCAATGAAAGATAGTCGCTTTGTGTCAACCGTTTGTAAAAACTTTTGCCCTTAGCCGTAAGAAAATATAAGCCGTTTTCGTCCGCGTCCATCATATCCACGGCGCAGGTAACGGGCAAGCCGTTTTCATCCACGGTTGCTACTATGGTTGAGTGTATTTCATTGACAAGGTATTCAAGATAGTTCATTTTTGTAAATCCTCGAGTACGGTATTTATATCGCCGTCAATGCAGATTGACTGCTTTTTGATTTCCGTCGGTGCGTCCGCTTCGCCTAAGTTAATGCAAACATAGGTGGCGTTTTCATTCTGTGCCGTCCATTTCCAGAACGGGTATTTAATGATAACGGGCGTGTTGTAGCCTACGCCGAGTTCAAGATAGACGGTTTTCATTCCCTCATGGCGGCGGATAAAATCCTCGTACTGATTGTAGGCGACATACCAACCCTCATCCTGTACAAAGGTGTCATCACAACGAAGATTTGTCGTCATCGGTTTGCCGCAGACGGGACATTTCGGCACTAATTCCGTCGGGATTTTCATATCCTTTTCGGCGGCATACATCTCTTTGATAATTTCTTCGTTATCGTAGGTTTGCTGATGGCAGGGCTCGCTGCACTGAAACAGCCCGTAATCGCCCTGCGTATAGAATAAGCGCTTCTTATCAAAGCCGGCGCGTTGAAAGCAGTGGTCCACATTGGTGGTAAGCACGAAATAGTCCTTATCCTTCACAAGCTCAAACAGCTTTTGATAGGTGTTCTTCGGAATCGGCATATAGCGGTTGATATAAATGTTTCTTGCCCAGAACGCCCACAGCTCCTCGGGAGCGTACTTCGCCATAATGAAACCGCCGTAGTACATATTATCAAAGCCGTACTTTTCCTTGAAATCGGAAAAGTATTTGTCAAAGCGTTCGCCCGAATAGGTCAGCCCTGCGGCTGTTGAAAGACCTGCGCCTGCGCCGATAAACACCGCGTCCGCTTCGGCGATTGCTTGTTTTAGTTTTTTGATTTTATCCGAATAAGTTTTCATTTTTCTGTCTTTCTTTATTACTGAAAATCACCAAGTGCTTCATCAACAACTTTTTTGAGCGTTGCGGCAGATTTTTGCAAGTCTTCTTGCTCCTTTTGGTTCAGCTCAATCGGAACAAGCGATTCAACGCCGTGCTTGCCGACGATTGCGGGCATAGAAAGCGCAATGTCATTAATGTCGTAATTGCCTTTTTGTATACTTGAAACAGGCAGAATTGATTTTTCATCACGCACGATTGCCTCGCAGATGCGCTTAACACTCATTGCAATTCCGTAATAGGTCGCGCCTTTCTTTTCAATGATTTCATAAGCGCTGTTTTTAACGCTGTCTGCGATTTCGTGCATTGCCTTGTTGTGGTTGAAATGGCCTCTCATTTCGCAGAAGTTATTAAGCGGGATTCCCGATACATTCGCACTGCTCCACGCCGCAATTTCGCTGTCGCCGTGTTCGCCGATGATGAAAGCGTGAATACTTCTCGGGTCAACGCCGAGATGTTCGCCGAGCAGGTATTTAAGTCTTGCCGTATCAAGCACCGTACCCGAGCCGAAAACTCTGTTGTTCGGAAAACCGCTGATTTTTGCCGCCGCATAGGTCAGAACATCAACAGGGTTTGCAACAACAAGCAGAATGCCGTCACGGTTATATTTTGTAATTTCGGGAATGACTGATTTGAAAATCGCAACGTTTTTCTTAACGAGGTCAAGCCTTGTTTCGCCGGGCTTCTGCCCTGCGCCTGCGGTTATAACAATAATAGCCGCGTCCGAAATATCGGCATAATCGCCTGCATAAATCTGCATCGGCTTTGCAAAAGGAAGTCCGTGGCTGATGTCAAGAGCCTCGCCCTCGGCTTTTTCCTTGTTATGGTCAATAAGCACGATTTCCGAAAACAGTCCGCTTTCCATAAGTGCGAACGCAGAAGCACTGCCGACAAATCCGCAGCCTACGATTGCCGCTTTTCTTGAATTGATTTCTACCATAGTTATCACTCCTTACTTATTATTGAGTATTTTTTCATAAATACTTAAATCATCGTCTTTGAATACATTAAAGATTACTTTTATTTCGCTGTGCTTTTTATACTCCCTTACGGTTTCAACAGCAATCTGCGCCGCTTCTTCTTTCGGGAAGCCGAACACACCTGTTGAGATACAGCAAAATGCAATGCTTTTGAGTCCGTTTTCCTCTGCGGTTTTAAGGCAGGAAAGGTAACACGATTTAAGCAGCTTTTTGTGTTCATCTGTTAAGCCGACATTAACTATCGGTCCGACGGTGTGTATAACATATTTGCACGGCAGATTGAACGCGGGCGTAATTTTTGCCTGACCTGTCGGCTCCTCATAGCCCTGCTTTTGCATTAATTCATAACAAGCGTTGCGCTGCTGCAAGCCCGAATAGGTGTGAATGCAGTTGTCAATGCAGTTGTGCAGCGGATGAAAACAACCGAGCATCTGCGAATTAGCCGCATTGACTATTGCATCGCATTTCAGCGTGGTGATATCGCCCTGCCAAAGATAAACGCCGTTTTCAACAGGATTAAGCTCATCAATATCGGTTATGCCTTTATTCTCAAGCTCTTTTTTCAGGTATTCATTCTGAATTTTGATAAACTCTTCACTCAGCGGCGCAGGCATACGGATATTCATAAGTGAGCGCAGCAAATCTTTCTGCTCCTGTTCGCTCATTGTTTCGGGCTCATAATGTCTGAACCTGCTGTCCTCTGCAAGTAATTCATTGATTAAGTATATTCTTCTTTCCGCCTGTGTCACAGTATCACCGCCTTACCTGTATTATACCACAAATGCGCAACAGGCGAAACCCGTTACGCATTATTTTTATTGCGGTTCATTTATTCCTTAACAACGGAAATTCTTTGCTGAACGTGATTACCCTTTTCAATTTCGTCAACCATTGCGATAGCATAATCTGCATAACTGATTACGCTTTCGCCTGCGGCGTTGAGCGTGAGCTCCTCGCCTGCAAGGATGTATTTGCCGGTTCTTTCGCCGTCAGCCTGGAAATCGCCTGCGGGGCTGATATAAGTCCACTTTACATCGTTTCTTTCTCTGAGTTCTCCGAGCGCTTTCGCCATTGCCGCTGCAAGAGGCTTGAATATGTCGGGAAAATCAGGTCCGTCAGATACGCAAACAGTGTGCTCTGCATTCACATAAAGGCTGCCTGCGCCGCCTACAACGAGAAGTCTTGTGTTCGTTCCCGAAAGCACATCGCAAAGATGGGAGAGCGTTGTGCTGTGGAGCGGGAGAGCATCCTCCGTCCATGCGCCAAAAGCATCGACAACTGCGTCAAAGCCTGCCAGGTCGTCCTTTGTTAAATCAAAGATATCACGAACGATAACCTTATCTGCTCCGTCAATTTCAGCGTCCTTTCTCACAAAGGCGGTTACTTCAAAGCCTCTGTCCTTTGCCTCACGAACGATTTTTCTGCCTGCCTTACCTGCGGCTGCTACTACTGCAATTTTCATTCTAATTACCTCCGTAAATATAACAATATGTTTCGAGATGGTTTTGTTCTCACCTCTTGACTAAATTGTAACGCTTGTGGTATACTTTGTAAAGTAAGCACAATAAAGTGCCGTAGTTACCAAAAAGTAACTATTGTGTATTTATGCGGCTTTTCGGCTGAAAATTTTTTGGAGGAAAATGAAATGGAAGCAAAAACAGACATCAATTCTTTACCTGCCTGCCCAGTTGAAACGACCTTAACGCTCATCGGCAGTAAGTGGAAGGTGTTAATTTTAAGGGATTTAATTGACGGCAAGAAGCGCTTCGGCGAACTCAAACGCTCTGTCGGCTCAGTATCGCAAAAGGTGTTGACTTCTCAATTGCGTGAAATGGAAGCGGACGGGTTAGTCATCCGCACGGTTTATGCAGAGGTACCGCCGAGAGTGGAATATGAATTGTCCGAGCTCGGAATGACCTTGAAGCCGATTCTTGACAGCCTGTGGACCTGGGGAGAGGAATACAAAGCCAGATATGCAAAATAAATAATCGCCTTCAAAACGAAGGCGATTATTATATCTCGAAAACTTCCGATTTGTCGGGTTCATTATACCGCATCATACGAAAAAAGTACAGCCGCCGAGCAATCGGCGGCTTTTAGTTTTACAAATCAGAAGTTGTCGTTTGTTTTAGCGCTTGATTACCATTCAATAAGGCAATCCCACTTATCAATCGTGTTGCCTTGGTATTCCCTCGGCTCATCGCTGAAATTGAAAACGAATTTTATTTCCTTCCCGTTTGCATAGCCTTGTTTAATCACTATCGGGAAGGTAGATTCAGGAATATCAATCCCTGCGCTTTTTATTGCGAAAACCAAAAGCTCTTTTAACTGATTATCCTTCGGAATGTAACCCAAGTAATAAACCGTGCCCTTGCTGAATTCGTTTTTGCAAAAGGCTGAATAATTGCCCCAGTATTTATGCTCATATTTATAAACTGTTTCTGCGTTCTCAGCCTTTAACAACTCCATGAAATATTCCGCAGAAATGCCGTTTACAGTTACGCCGTCAGTTCTGCTGTGCTGATTATACGTCAGTCCGAAAACATCCGTCATACCGTATGGCAATCTGTCGTGGAACACCTTAATGTTTTTGTCGCACACAAAGGACTTAAAGCCTGAAAACAGCACGCCACCGTTTGAAACATATTCTCTTAATGAATTTATTGTTTCATTGCTGACTGAGTACAGCATCGGTGCAATCACCAAATCGTATTTAGCGAAATTCTGCGTGTCTGCATAAACGATATCGCACTCAATATTCATTTCATAAAGCGCCTTGTAGTATTTAAGAATAACATCATTATACGAGACGTCCTTGTGAACAGGAAACCACTTTAATGCAGTGTTAGAGATATTGTCTACCACCAGCGCCACACGGTTTTTCTTTTTCATACCGATAATTTCAGATGAAAGTGCTGCAAGCTCTTTGCCCGTTTCACAGATTTCGTTATAATTAGGATTTGGCTCTAAGTCGTGGCTCAATATACCCTTCCAGTAAGTTTCTTTTCCGTTATGAATTGAGTGCCAGTTCCAGTAA
>CAJOJV010000056.1 GCA_905234995.1 uncultured Eubacterium sp.
TGGCGCTCATAAATCCTGTTTGCAATTTCCTTGCCCGCATCCGTTAACAGCAGATGCCCGTGCTCGTCAACGTCAACGAAGCCGCCGTCACGCAGAAGCGACACAGCCTGGGAAATGCTGGGCTTTGAGTAATTCATAAATCTTGCCAAATCTATTGAGCGGACATAGCCGTTTTTATTTTTAAGAATTAATATTGCCTCTAAATAATCTTCACCTGAAGAATGAATAGCCATACAAAAAATCCTTTCGCCGCAAAAAATCAATTCTTACTATTTTTTAATATTAACATAAAGGAATATTTTTGTCAACGAAAAGGCGAGGCAGAAAACAAACTGCCTCGCCTTTATTAAGCCTTATAAATTTTTAACACGAAGAGCGCGGATTGCGTTTATAACCGCAATAATCATTACGCCGACATCCGCAAAAATTGCAAGCCACATATTTGCAATACCGAGCGCGCCCAATATCAGGCAGAGCACCTTTACGCCGATTGCAAAATAAATATTTTCATAAACGATGCGCATACATTTTTTTGCAATTCTGATTGCTTTCGGGATTTTGAGCGGGTCGTCGTCCATTAGCACGATATCAGCCGCCTCAATCGCCGCGTCCGAGCCGAGCGCGCCCATTGCAATGCCTACGTCCGCAACGGAGAGCACGGGTGCATCGTTAATCCCGTCGCCCGCGAAGGCAAGCGCCTCGCCCTGCTCCTTTTCGGCAAGGAGCTGCTCAACGGCAGTGACCTTATCTGAGGGAAGAAGCCCGCTTTTATAATCATCAATGCCCAGCTTTTCGGCAACGCTTTTTGCAACTGATTCAATATCGCCCGTGAGCATAACCGTTCTTTTAACACCGCTTGCCCTTAGCTTTGAAATTGCCTCGGCAGAGGTTGGCTTAACCGTATCCGCAATAACGATATGCCCCGAATACTCGCCGTCCACCGCAATGTGAACAATCGTGCCCGCGCTGTGGCAGCGCACGAAATTTGCACCGACCTCCGTCATAAGCTTTTCGCTGCCTACGGCAACCGTTTTGCCGTCCACCTCGGAAATAACTCCGTTTCCGCTGATTTCGCGAACGGAGCTTATGCGGGTTTTATCAATCGGCTTTCCGTAAGCCTTCTGCAGGCTTTTGCTGATTGGATGCGAGGAATAGCTTTCCGCGTGTGCGGCAAGCTCAAGCAGCTGCTTATCGTCAAGCGGGCTGTGGTGAACCGCATCCACCTCAAACACGCCCCTCGTTACCGTGCCCGTTTTATCAAAGGCAACGGTTTTCGTTTTGGCAAGGGTTTCAAAATAATTTGAGCCCTTGATTAAAATACCCTCTCTGCTTGCGCCGCCGATGCCCGCAAAGAAGCTGAGCGGAATACTGATAACGAGCGCGCAGGGGCAGCTGATAACGAGGAAGGTTAAGGCTCTGTAAACCCAGGTGCCCCATACGGGAGGCTTGCCGAGAAAGAGCAGCACGAGCGGAGGCAGAAGCGCCAAAGCCAATGCCAGACCGCAGACAATCGGGGTATAAAACCTTGCGAATTTTGAAATAAATTTTTCCGAATTTGATTTTTTTGAGGTTGAATTTTCAACCAAATCAAGAATTTTGGAAGCCGTGCTTTCGCCGAATTCCTTTGTTGTTTTAATTCTGAGCACGCCGCTCATATTAATGCAGCCGCTGAGCACCTCGCTGCCCTCGCGAACCTCGCGCGGAATACTTTCACCCGTCAGGGCAACCGTGTTAAGGCTTGAGCATCCGCTTACAACGACGCCGTCAATCGGCACCTTTTCGCCAGGGGAAACGACGATAATACTTCCGATTTCAACCTCATCGGGATCAACCTGCTGAGTTTCCCCGTCACGCTCAAGGTTAGCATAATCGGGGCGGATGTCCATAAGATCGCTTATACTTTTTCTGCTTTTTCCGACGGCGTAGCTCTGGAAAAGCTCGCCAATCTGATAAAAGAGCATAACTGCGGCAGCCTCTCTGTATTCGCCGAGCGCCATTGCGCCGAGGCTTGCAACCGCCATCAGAAAGTTTTCATCAAAAACCTGCTTATTGACAATACCCTTGAACGCCTTTTTAAGGATATCATAGCCGACGATGAGATACGGCACCGCAAACAGCGCCATATTTATCCAGCGGTTTTCGCCGAGGGGAATTATAATCAGCGCAATAAGAACAACCGTTGCAACGATGATTCTTATCAGCATTTTCTTTTGCTTTTTATTCATATCCTTTTCACCTTTCGGCTGAATCAAAACCGATTAAAAGAAGATTTCGCAATCATCCTCAACCTTTTTGCAGTTTTTGGCAACCGCCTTCATAACCTCTTTCGGCTCTGCGCCCTCTTCAAACTCAACAGTCATTTTGAGCGCCATAAAGTTTACGCTTGCCTCTTTAACGCCTGCGGTTTTATTTGCCGCCTGCTCCATTTTATTAGCGCAGTTTGCGCAATCAACGTCTATTTTATAGGTCTTTTTCACAATAAAGCCCTCCTTGAAAAAATATAACATATGAACAAGTGTTCATTTGTCATAAATATTATAGCACTATTATTATATATGTCAATACCCTTTTTCAAAAAAACAGGAGGGCAAAAGCCCTCCCCGTAAAAAATTGTTTTATACGCCTGAATAAGCGTTAAAGCCGCCGTCAACCGGAATATTTACGCCGGTGATAAAGCCGCTGTAAGCCTCATCGCAGAGGAAGAGAAGCGCGCCGTCCAGCTCCTCGGGATTGCCGAAGCGAGCCATCGGAGTTGCGGCAAGGATTTTGCCCGTGCGCTCGGTCGGCGAGCCATCCTCATTCCAGAGGAGCGCCGCATTCTGCTTCGTTGAGAAGAAGCCCGGGGCAATCGCATTAACGCGGATGCCCATCGGCGCAAAATGCACTGCCATCCATTCCGTGAAATTCTTAACCGCCGCCTTAGCCGCAGAATATGCGGGAATTCTTGTGAGCGGGCGGAAAGCGTTCATTGAGGTTATCATAACGATGCAGGCATTTTTCTTTTCAACCATATCGCGCGCGAAAACCTGAGTGGGAATAAGCGTGCCGAGAAAGTTGAGATTAAACACGAAGCTGATGCCTGCGGGGTCCAGATCAAAGAAGGTTTTGATATTTTCATCCTTCTGCACCAAATCAATCTTTTCAAGAGTATCCTTTGTGGTCGTGCCCTTGGGGTTATTGCCGCCTGCGCCGTTTAAAAGAATATCGCAGGTGCCGAGCTTTTCGGCGATGATATCGCGCGCCTTCTGCATTGATTCAAGCTCAAGCACGTTGCAGCCGACTGCGATTGCCGTGCCGCCGTTTGCATTAATTTCATCAGCGCACTGCTGAGCAGCAGCCTCATTTAAATCAAGCACTGCAACCTTGCAGCCCTGCTTTGCAAGGGTTTTTGCGAATGCGCCGCAGAGCACTCCGCCGCCGCCCGTTACAACTGCAACTCTTCCGTTTAAATTCTCGTGTGTCATATTTATAGCTCCTTATTTTTGCGGGCGGATGGTATCCGCCCCTGCAATAATTATTCCTTGCGGGATTTTTCAACTGCTTCCCAGAGGCCGTTGAGATAGCAAACGCCGAGTGCGCGGTCATAAAGTCCGTAGCCCGGGCGCGCAACCTCGCCCCAAATCATTCTGCCGTGGTCCGGACGGATATAGCCGTCAAACCCTGCATTCTGAAGTGCCTTAACGATTTCATACATATCAAGCGAGCCTGCGTTGCTTTCGTGAGAGGTTTCGTTAAACCACTGGTCGTTATGCTGAACGTTGCGCAGATGTGCAAAATAAATGCGCTCGCCGATAATCGGATCGTTAATCATATCAACGATATCGTTATTCGGGCTTGCACCGAGCGAACCCGTGCAAAGCGTTAAGCCGTTATACTTGCTTGGAACCATTGTGAGAAGCTTAATGAGCGCATCCTTGCCCGTAATAATTCTCGGCAGGCCGAAAATGCCCCACGGCGGATCGTCGGGATGGATTGCCATTTTAACGTCGCATTCCTCGCAGACGGGCATAATTGCATCAAGAAAATACCTGAGGTTAACCCACAAATCCTCAGCGGTTACGCCCTTATATTTTTCAAACAGCTCCTTGATTTCGCCCATTCTTTCGGTTTCCCAGCCGGGCATAGCATAGCCGTTTGAATTATCGTCTATCTCCCTGAACATATCCTCGGGCGATTTGCCCTCCACCTGCTTGCCGTCATAGCAAAGGCAGGTTGAGCCGTCGGGAAGGGGCATATAAAGATCCGTCCTCGTCCAGTCAAACACGGGCATAAAGTTATAGCATATGCACTTAACGCCAACCTTTGCAAGATTGCGGATTGAGGTTTTATAATTCTCAATCAGCGCATCTCTGGTTGGTGCGCCGAGCTTGATATCCTCGTGCACGTTAACGCTTTCAATGCATTCCATGGTTAAGCCTGCGGCAGTGATTTCATCATACATTGCCTGTACGCGCTCCATAGTCCACGCCTCGCCCGCAGGCAAATCGTGAAGCGCGGGAACAACGCCGACAACATTCGGAATCTGCTTTATCTGCTCAAGCGAAACAGTGTCAAGCTTACTGCCGAACCAACGAAAGGTCATTTGCATAAAAATAAACCTCCTTGTTTTTATTTATCAATTTAGTTTATCACATCTTAATAAGCGTTTCAAGCGCATATTGTGAATTATTCGCCGTTTTCAAAGGTTATTTTGCATTCCTCCGCAATATCCTCAAGCAGCAGATAATCGGCAATTATCAGGCAGGAATCGTCATCCGTTTCAAGGGTGATATTTTCATTGAGAATTTCACAGCCTGCAAGCTCCTGCGCCTTTCTGCGCTCAAGCTCCTCGCGTGCAAGCGCTTCCAGTTCGTCGTCGCCGAGCAGAATTTCGCGCGTTTTATAATAGCGGCAATGCTGAATTTCCGTGCCGAGCGGCAGATGAAAGCCGTTAAGCACGAAGCGGGAGCTTTCAACGCTTACCTCCGCCTCGTCCTTATCTCGAAGCAAATAAAGCGGCAGGCGAAGCCCGAAAAAATACAGGGATTTATAGCTTTTATCATAAGTATATTCCTTTTCAGCCTGACGGCGGCTGACGTTAATTTTTATGCCGTGCTCGGTTTGTGCAAGCGCGGTGCCGTGCGCGTGGGCATAATGATTTTTCCCGTCAACCTCGCTTTCATAAACGCCCGAAATCAGCAAATCGCCCGAGGAAACCGCTTCGCCGTCCTCGGCAACCTGCCAGCCTCCGAGAGAGGTTATATGCACGAGCACACCGTCCTTTTTTGCATTGACGTTCGTTATATCCGTGCCGACAATCGGAGGCTTATCCACCGTTTCGCTGATTTCAATCTGTGCAAGGCAGCCGAGCTTATTAATTGAAATCCACGCCACCTCATCAAAATCCGCAAGCACCTTGAATTCAAGGTTTTCCTTATCCGCTGCTGCCCACCGCGCGCCGACCTTAAAGCCGTTTTGGGCAAGATAATCTACAATCTGAGTATCAGTCAGCCTGCTTTCGCCGATAACTGTTATATTCCAGATAAAGCCGCTGAGGTAAGATACGAGCATAACGGCAAAAAGAACGCCGCAGAAGATGCCCCACCGCCCCCTGAGCGGCATAAGCAGAAACGGCAAGCCCTTGCGCTTAATTATCCTGACCTTGCCGCCGCAGTTAAGGGCAATGCGGTGCAGCCTTAAATAAGCTTTCGGCGTTATCCTTGCTGTAATTCCCGCATCGGTTTTAATAATGTTTTTAATATATATATTATTATCGCGGCAGTCGTTGATAAACTTTTCGGCAAAGCCGCCCGTGAAGCTGAATTCAACGTAACCGAAAAGCCATCTGAAAATTCTAACAAGCATCCGAAAACTCCATTGCCGCAATAAAGCCCTCAACCACTGCACCCTCGGGCGAGAAGGAATTGATGAACAAATCCTGCCCGATAAAGGTTACGGCGCGCTTGCCGACGCTCAGCTTTATTCTTTCCGCGGAATATTCGAGGACGGATTTTAACCCGTCCACCACGCACTGGGTGTTGCCGTAAAGCTCCAGATGCGGCTCGCCCGTGAAATACTCAATCGGGAAATCACTGCGCTCCTTAAACGCTTTTTTCTTCATAAAATCACCAATAATTTATATGATTATAATAGGTGATATTATGAGAATAAAAAAAGACAGCCTGCTGATGATCTTTCTGTTTTCGCTTTCAGGAATGCTGATTGCCTTTTCTGCAAATGCAAAGGCAGGCGCACAAAGCGGGCTGAGCCTTGCGGGCGGAGTGATTGTGCCAAGCCTGCTGCCGCTTTTGATTATTTTTAACGCTGTCATTTATTCAGGCACGGGACGGATTATTGACAATCTGCTCTGCCCGATTACCTCCGCGCTCAGGCTGCCGAGGTGCGCCGGAGCGGCAATACTCTTCGGGCTTATCGGCGGTTACCCGACGGGCGCGCTGCTGACTCAGGAGCTTTATAAAAACAACGATATTGACGAAAAAAGTGCCCGCTGCATAATGCGGTTTAACGTTAACGGCGGGGACGGGGCTTTTGCAGAGCAAAAGATACGGCGTCATTCTTTTTGCTTCAACAACCCTTGCAGCTGCGGTTATTATGCTTGCCTCTCCCCTTTTCTTAAAAAGCGGGGATTGCAAAAACAGCCAAACATATTTTTTACTGCCGCCTGCAGACGCGCTTAACAGAGCGGTTGACGCATCCGTTAAAGCCGTGCTTAATCTTTCTGCTTACATAGTTTTATTTTCCGCGCTTGCAAATATCTTTGCAATCCCTAAGCTGCTTTTGCCCCTTGCGGAAATCACAAACGGGCTTGCGCTGAACTGCAAAGCACTCTCGCCCGAGGCGCTTGCCGCATTTCTTGCCTTCGGCGGTTTTTGCATTCATCTGCAGCTTTTGCCCATTATCAAGGAATTTAAAATGAAATACGCCGATTTCCTGCTTTGGCGGATTATTCACGGCGGGCTTTCCTTTGCAATCTGCAAAATGCTTTTGACGGTTTTCCCGATTGAGGCAGAGGTGTTTTCAAACTATTCGGGCGGAGTTTTTCTGCCGACCTCCGTTAACGCTGCGCTATCGGTGCTGATGATTCTCGGCAGCGCAGTGCTCATCTTTGACATTGAAAACCGCAAGAAAGGCGCATAGAACTTGACAATTAAATAATTAAATGCTATAGTTAAGAAGCCAAACCAATTCAATATTCGACTAATACAGGTGTGTATTTTTTTGATAAAAATACATGCTCTTAGCATACTTGTATTAGTTTGCACGAATTGGTTTGGCGACCAGGAGCTGTATTTTTTTGCGTACAGCCCGGTGGCTGTACGCATTTTTATTTCACATAACAAAAGGCGAGGGATTATATATGAATTATTATCTTGTTGATTATGAAAACGTGAATAAGGCGGGGCTTAACGGGGTTTCCAAATTATCGGAGAATGATGTTGTTTGTATTTTTTACACTGATAATGCAGACAGCATAAGCTTTGGTCTTCATAAAAGATTAAACGAATCACAGGCAACAATCATTTATAAAAAGGTTGAAAGCAGCATAAAAAACGCGCTTGATTTTCAGCTTTCAACTCATCTTGGATATATAATTCATGAGAATGCAGAAAATCCCTATAACTATTTTATTGTTTCTAATGATAAGGGATATGACGTGCTGATTCATTTTTGGAAAAACAAAGCAAACATTCAATTTGCAAGCAATGTTGTAAAAACTAATGAACAAACCTCTGAGCCTGAAAAGCCCGTAATTGAAAGCTCTGAAAACAGCAAGCCTATTGCAAAACCGCAAAGTTTAAGTGGATTAGCACAGGCTGTTAAGGAATTGACAGGCGATAGCAAGAACGCCGAAAAAATAGCAAAAATGATTGAAAAGTACAAAACAAAATTAGGAATTCACAATGCTTTAGTAAAAGCATTTCCAAGTAAGAACAATCAAACTGCCAGCAAGATATATTCCCAAATAAAGCCTTTAATTGCCGATAAAAAAGGAAGTGACTGATAATCAGTCACTTCCTTTTTTTATTTATCGTTCTTTTTGGAGGAGGTGGCTTTATTAAGCCCGTAGGTGAAGAGGATGATTACACCGATTACGATGAATATACCAATCATTCCGATTACCATTGCGGGAAGAGTGTCCTTCCACGAATCGGGAAAACGGATAATGCTTAAAGCAAAGAACTGAATTGCAGCGATTAATTCAAACATACCGATACCCCCTTAACCTATAATATTCTGTGCAAGCGTGAGCATCAGACCGCCCGCAATAACGGAGGCTATCTGACCCGAAACGTTTACACTGATGGACTGCATAAGCAGGAAATTCTGATTATCCTCTTTAAGACCCATCTGATTTACAACTCTGCCGCTCATCGGGAACGCGGAGATACCCGCAGCGCCGATCATTGGATTAATCTTTTTATCCTTCGGCAGGAAAATATTGATTGCCTTTGCAAAGAATACGCCGCCTGCCGTGTCGAAAACAAAAGCAAAAAGACCGAGACCGAGAATGATTAAGGTTTCAATCTTCAGGAAATCCTCATAATACATTCTTGAGGCAACGGTTAAGCCAAGCAAAATTGTGATAAGATTCGCAAGGGCGTTTTGCGCAGTTTCGGAAAGCGCATTAAGCACGCCGCATTCGCGGATGAGATTGCCGAACATAAGGAAGCCGACAAGCGCAACGGACTGCGGAGCAACAAGCCCTGCAACGATTGTGATAATAATCGGGAACAGAATCTTTGTGGTTTTTGAAACCTCGCCCGGCTTATATTTCATTCTGATAAGGCGTTCCTTTTTGGTGGTGCACACCTTGATAACGGGCGGCTGAATAATCGGAACGAGCGCCATATACGAATAAGCCGCAACCATAATTGCGCCGAGATACTCCGAGCCGAGCTTCTGTGCAACGAAGATTGAGGTGGGTCCGTCTGCCGCACCGATAATTGCGATTGAAGCCGCATCCTTCGTTTCAAAGAAAAATGATGCAACAAAGAAGGTGAGGAAAATGCCGAACTGCGCTGCAGCGCCGAAAAGCATTAGCCACGGATTCTTAAGAAGCGGGCCGAAATCAATCATTGCGCCGATACCGATGAACAGCAAAAGCGGGAACAGCTCGTTTGAAATACCCGCGTCAAACAGAACGGTGATAGGACCGTCATGCCCGATTGCGCCTGACATCGGCAGGTTTACGAGAATCGTGCCGAAGCCCATCGGCAAAAGCAGGGTTGGCTCCATTTCCTTTTTGATTGCAAGGAAAATCAGGAGCGCGCCGACCAGAATCATAACGACCTGGCCGATTTCTATATTTTTGAAATTTGAAAACAAATCCAAAAACGTGTTTAAAATATCCATAAATAACCCCTTTTAAGCCTATACATTAATTTCAACGTCAATGCCGATTAAATCCTTGTTTGCATCAAGAATCGGCTTAACGGTTTCGCTGAGAAAATCAGCGGTCTGCTGCGGAGCTCTGCCGACGAAATTCTCAGGTTTCATAACGGCAAGGATTTCCTCCTTGGTCATCATAAAGGCAGGGTCCGCGGCAATGCGGTCAACCAAATCATTCTGCCCGCCCTCAACCTTAACAACTGCGCCTGCAGCCATTGAATGAACGCGGATTTTTTCGTGAAGCTCCTGACGGTCGCCGCCCTTTTTAACGGCATCCATCATAATATTTTCCGTTGCCATAAAAGGCAGCTCGCTCATAAGCCTTGCCTCAATAACCTTGGGATAAACCACAAGGCCGCCTGTGACGTTGATATATAAATCAAGAATGCCGTCCGTTGCAAGAAACGCCTCTGCAACGGAAACGCGCTTATTTGCGCTGTCATCAAGGGTTCTTTCAAACCACTGAGCGGACGCGGTCCACGCGGGATTAAGCGCATCAATCATAACATATCTTGAAAGCGAAGCAATACGCTCGCTTCTCATGGGATTGCGCTTATATGCCATAGCGGACGAGCCTATCTGATTCTTTTCAAACGGCTCTTCAATCTCCTTAAGGTTCTGAAGCAGCCTTAAATCGTTTGAAAACTTGCAGCAGCTCTGCGCAATCAGCGCAAGGCAATTGCAAACTATCGTATCAAGCTTTCTTGCATAGGTCTGCCCGCTTACGGGGAAACAAGCCTTAAAGCCCATTTTTTCAGCAATCTTGCGGTCAAGCTCCTTGCACTTTTCGTGGTCGCCCTCAAAGAGCTCAAGGAACGAAGCCTGCGTGCCCGTCGTGCCCTTTGAGCCGAGGAGCATTAAGGTATCAAGCACGTGCTCAACCTCATAATAATCAAGCACCAGATCCATAAGCCAGAGCGTTGCGCGCTTGCCGACGGTGGTCGGCTGAGCAGGCTGGAAATGCGTGAAGCCGAGGCAGGGCATATCCTTATACTCATCTGCAAATTTTGCAACTGAAGCGATTGCATTTACAAGCTTCTTTTTAATGAGAAGCAGCGCCTCGCGCATTGTGATAACGTCCGTGTTATCGCCAACGTAGCAGGAGGTTGCGCCGAGATGAATAATCGGCCTTGCATTCGGGCACTGCTCGCCGTAAGCGTGCACGTGGCTCATAACGTCGTGGCGGAACTTCTTTTCATATTCGCGGGCAACGTCATAATTAATATTATCGGCGTTTGCCTTAAGCTCATCAATCTGCTCCTGCGTGATATTAAGCCCAAGCTCCTTTTCAGCCTCTGCAAGCGCAATCCAAAGCTTTCTCCAGGTTCTGAATTTGAAATCCGGAGAATAAATATACTGCATCTCCTTGCTTGCATAGCGGGCGTTAAACGGAGAATTATAGGTATCGTTAGCCATTAGTTAAGCCCTACTCTCTTCATCATTTCGGCATAAGCCTCTTCAACGCCGCCGAGGTCTCTGCGGAAGCGGTCCTTATCAAGCTTCTCGTGAGTTTCGATATCCCAGAAACGGCAGGTGTCCGGGCTGATTTCATCTGCAAGCACGATTGTGCCGTCAGAAGTTTTGCCGAATTCAAGCTTGAAGTCAATAAGCTCAACGCCGATTGAAGCAAAATATTCCTTTAAAACCTCATTAACCTTGAAAGCATACTTTGTGCCGCAGGAAATTGCGTGATAGCCGTTGATGAGCGGATCGCCGAGGTCGTCGTCCTTATAAGAAAATTCGATTGACGGACATACGAAATCCATACCCTCCTCAAGACCGAGGCGCTTGCAGATTGAGCCTGCTGCGCGGTTACGGATAATAACCTCAAGCGGAACAATCTTAACCTTTTTAACTGCGGTTTCGCGGTCTGAAAGCTCCTCAACGAAATGAGTGGGCACGCCCTTCTTTTCAAGAAGCTGCATAAGATAATTGCTCATCTTATTGTTAACAACGCCCTTGCCGACAATCGTGCCCTTCTTAACGCCGTTGAACGCAGTTGCGTCATCCTTATAATCAACGATAACGATTTCAGGGTCCTCGGTTGCCCAAACCTTTTTTGCCTTGCCTTCATAAAGCTGTTCGGTTTTAGTCATA
>CAJOJV010000057.1 GCA_905234995.1 uncultured Eubacterium sp.
GCACCTGCCCCGTTTTCATCCGCCTGAATAACCGCAACCGCGCCGCCGTCGTTGACAGCTACAGCGCAAGCTCAATTGAATTCGGCGTTAAATCAAAGAGCAAGGGCATTGACCCGAAAATCTTTGATATGAAGGGCGAAATGCACGATATCACGATTGAAAACATCAAGGCAAAGGATATTGAAATTCCCGTAATTATTGCGGGCTTTAAGCAGCACGGAAAAACGAAGCGCGTTAAAAATATTGCGCTGAAAAATTTTGACCTTGCTTACCGCAACGCCATTGAGGTTTACGATAAACGCCTGTTCATTCCCGAATATGCAAAGGTTTATCCCGAATGCTGGCGTTTCAGGAACCTGCCCGCATATGCAATCTGGGCAAGGCACGCGGAAAATATTGAGATTGAAAATTTCAACTGTATCCCTGCCCCGAACACCTGGCGCAAGGAGCGCATTTTTGAGGATGTCATATAAACAAATCCCAATTTGTGCAACAATCAAAACAGCCGTCTTGCTTCTGCAAGGCGGCTGTTGTTTTATTCATCCAAATCGAAATCATCGTCAATATAGCGATCGATTATTTCCTTTGACTCCTCGTCAATTTTCGGAGCCTTGGGCTGATTTTTGAGATTGCTTTTCTTATTTCTTGAGGAGACCGCAGCTTTTGTTATAAGCCCTGCGCCTATTAGCGCAAGCGCCGCCGCGCAGGCAATTGCGATTTTTGCGGGATTTGAAAGCGAAAGCTCCTCCTCTGCCTCGGGCGCTTCTATTATTTGCTCCGCTACGTATTCCTCGGTTACGGTAACGCTGCCGTTATCCTCAGACGAAACATCGCCGAAATAATCCGCATCGGCGGGCGGAGTAAATTTGGTTGTTGAGGTTTCCTTTGACGGCTTTGTTGTTTCTGCGGAGGTGGTGGTTTCAGCCTTTTCGGTTGTCTGCGATTCTTTTTCGGCAGGCTTGGTTGTGGTTTCCTCGGCTGAAGCTACTGTGTAATCAAGAAAATCAAAGCTGTTTCCGTTTACTGAGATTGAAAGCTGAAGTCGGCAGCCTTCCAAATCATAGCTTTTGGGGCACTGAAATGCAAAAAGCACATATTGAAAATTTTTTCCCACGCCGCTGAAATACGTAGCAAGCTCAAAGCCCTTTCCGCTGCCGTTGAGAAAGCCGTCCTTATCAAAGAAAAATCGCTGAGTTTTACCGTCCCTGGTAATATTAGCCATTATATAAACTATATTACCCTCATCATAGGAGATAAGACACTCTGTTTTATAAGCGAGATGAAAATACGCCGTTCTGTCCTCGGCATCAATATAATACTTAATTGAGCCCTCAAGCTCCGGCTGATTGATTAGCTCAACCTGAGTTTCCTCAAGCTCCTCCCAGTGATAATATTCCTCAATGGCATAGTTTTCATCAAGCCCGAATGCGCAGAAGGGCACGGATATCAAAAGCATTAGCGCAGCGGCAAATGCAGCAAGCCGTTTCATATCATCACCCCTTTTCTTATAATATCAAAAACCGCATTTTATGTCAAATAAGCAATTATGTTGAGATATTTGCATATTTATCCGCCGTGTGATAGTATATAGGGCAGAGGTGATAATATGTCCAACATTCTTGAAACGGCAATGCTTATATGCTTCGGCTTATCGTGGCCGCTGAACCTGATTAAAAATATCAAGGCTAAAACTGCAAAGGCAGTCAGCCTTAAATTCCTGCTGCTGATTATCCTCGGCTATATCTGCGGAATTGCGGCTAAATTTGTTACACACCAATATAATTACGTGCTCGCGGTTTATTTTCTTAATCTCGCAATAGTCACGGCAAATCTCATCGTATATTTCATTAATAAGAAGCACGACGCACGAAACGAAATAAAGGAATGAAAAAAGCCCTGTCGCATAAGGACAGGGCTTTTTATTCGCCGTTCCAGAGGTGCTTTGAGAGGTTGACCTTGCCGTCAATGAATTCAACGCCCTCGCCCTCAAGCAGGGCAATCTGCATATTTTTGCCGCCGAACGCAAATGCGGGCGACACCTCGCCGAAGCGGTTTACCACGCGATAGCAAGGGATATGCTCCGGGTCCGGATTAACGTGAAGCGCATAGCCGACCACCCGACTCCACCGCGGATTGCCCGCCATTGCCGCAACCTGACCGTAGGTTGCCACCCTGCCGTAGGGTATTTTTTTAACGACCTCATAAATCTTTTCAAAAGTGCTTTGCATATTACACCAGAAATCTTTTATCAATCGTGCCGCTGAAATAATCAATCACGTTTTGTGCGGCAAGATTATTCATATCAATAAAATTATTCCTCGTAAACGGCGCGGTATGCGGGGTGAGGATAATATTTTTAACTCCGCGCAAAACGGAATCCGTGCAGGGCTCGGTTTCAAAAACGTCCACCGCGGCGCCGCCGATAATCCCGTTTTCAACCGCATTTTTCAGTGCCGCATTATCAACTATGCCCGCGCGCGCAACATTAATCAGAATTGCTCCGCGCTTCATTTTTGCAAGGGCGCTTTCATCAATCATGCCCCTTGTTTCATCGTTCAGCGGAAGCGCTAAAGCAACGTAATCGCTCTGCGCCAGAAGCTCATCAAGCGGAGCAAATTCGTAATTCAGTTCAGGCTTCGGCGTTTTGCAGAAATAGCGGATATTCATACCGAGTGCGGCGGCTTTTGCGGCAAGCGCCTGCCCGATTTCGCCAAAGCCGATGATGCCGAGGTTCATTTTGCCCACGCCATCAGCCATAATTCTGTTCCACTTCCCCGCTTGCATATCGGAATTAAGCGTGTGAATCTGACGGGCAAAATAAAATATATACGCCAGAACCTGCTCCGAAACCGCAGCGCCCACGGTGCCGACGGTGCGCGCAATATCAATGCCGCAATCACGGCACGCCGCAGAATCAATATAATCATAGCCGACCCCGCGAACGGAAATCAGCTTAAGCTTTTCGCATTTTTCAAGCAGCGCCCTGCTCATAGGCTCAAAGCCGTTTATAACAGCGTCCGCTTCGCGCAATTCAGTTAAACGAGCATTCTCATCAGCGATTGATTTTTCCGTTATATCGCAAACCTCAAAGCCGCTCCTTCGCAGCAGCTCAGCCGCGCCGCAGCCGTCAAAGAAAAAATTTCTTGCCGAAACAACAACCTTCATAATTCACTCCAAAAATATTTTCTGATAATATAATAAAACATTATATATAAAAACGCAAGAAAAGGGACTGCAAAAACAGTCCCTTTTAATGATTTGTTATATTTAGTTTCTCGGGCGGCGATTGCCTCTGTTGTTATTGTTTCTGCGGGGCTTGCCGGGAACATCGTCAATTTCGTTTTCGGGCTTCATACCGTCAAGCTCAATCATAGCGTCCCTTCTGGAAAGGTCAATCTTGCCCTCCTCAGTGATGTTAATGCACTTAACAACCATAGCGTCGCCAACCTGGCAAACGTCCTCAACCTTATCAACGCGCTTAACGTCAAGGCGTGAGATGTGAACGAGGCCCTCCTTGCCCGGTGCGATTTCAACGAATGCGCCGAAGTTCATCAGCCTGGTTACAACGCCGTTATAAAACGCGCCGACCTCAGGGTCTGTTGCAATAAGGCGAACAACGTCTGCAGCGCCGTTGCACTTATCAATATCAATACCGCTGATATAAACTCTGCCGTCCTCTTCAATATTAATCTTAACGTCAAAGTCTGCCTGGATTTCCTGAATAACCTTGCCGCCCTTGCCGATAACATCGCCGATCTTATCGGGATCAATTGAAAGGGTAACCATCTTGGGAGCATAGGGTGAAAGCTCCTTGCGGGGCTCGCTGATAACGGGAAGCATAATCTCATCAAGAATATAATTTCTTGCCTTGTGAGTTTTTGCAAAGGCTTCCTTGATAATTTCGGGAGTGAGGCCGTGAACCTTTAAATCCATCTGGATTGCGGTGATACCGTTCTTGGTGCCTGCAACCTTAAAGTCCATATCGCCGTAGAAATCCTCAAGGCCCTGGATATCAACCATCGTCATAAAGTCGCCGTAAACGCCTTCATCACCCGTGATAAGACCGCAGCTGATACCTGCAACGGGCGCCTTAATCGGAACGCCTGCAGCCATAAGAGAAAGGGTTGAGCCGCAAACGGAGCCCTGTGAGGTTGAGCCGTTTGAGGAAAGAACTTCCGATACAACGCGGATTGCATACGGGAATTCATCAACGGTGGGAAGCACGGGAACGAGCGCCTTTTCAGCAAGTGCGCCGTGGCCGATTTCTCTTCTGCCCGGTCCGCGTGAGGGCTTGGTTTCGCCAACGCTGTAGGACGGGAAATTATAGTGATGAATATATCTCTTTTCGGTCTGCTCGTCAAGACCGTCAAGCATCTGAGCGTCGCTCATCGGGCCGAGAGTGGTTACTGAAAGCACCTGAGTCTGACCTCTGGTGAACATACCTGAGCCGTGAGCTCTTCTGAGCAAATCAATCTCTGCGTTAAGCGGACGGATATCATCAATGCCTCTGCCGTCAACACGCTTATGCTCATCCTTAAGCCAGCTGCGAACAACATGCTTCTGAACGAGATACATAATCTCATCAAGCTTAGCCTCATTGCCCTCAAACTGCTCGTCATACTTCTCATGAACTGCTGCATAAATCGGAAGCAGAGCCTCATCGCGAACGAGCTTATCGTCAGTATCAAGCGCCTTTTTAACATCCTCAATGCAGAAAGCTTCAATCTCTGCAAAAATTTCCGGATCGGGATCGGAGGACTCATATTCAAACTTCGGCTTGCCGATTTCCTCAACGATGCTCTGAATGAAGGCAACCATCTTTTTGTTTTCCTCATGGCCTGCCATAATGCATTCGAACATCTTGTCGTCGTCAATCTCATTACCGCCCGCCTCAATCATAGCAACGAGGTCTGCGGTTGAAGCAACGGTTAAGGTTAAATCGGTTTTCTCTCTCTGCTCAAGAGTG
This sequence comes from uncultured Eubacterium sp., assembly GCA_905234995.1. Taxonomy (GTDB): domain Bacteria; phylum Bacillota; class Clostridia; order Oscillospirales; family Acutalibacteraceae; genus Eubacterium_R. The sequence continues at coordinate 4,967 of CAJOJV010000057.1, forward strand.
GGGTTAAGCACGATTTCGCCGTCAACAAGACCAACGTTAACTGAAGAAATCGGGCCGTCCCACGGGATATCGGAGGTTGCGAGCGCAGCGGAAACGCCGACTGCGGCAGCAATCTCGGGTGAGCAATCGGGGTCAACACTCATTACGGTTGCAACAACGGAGCAATCGTTTCTCAAATCCTTGGGGAAAAGAGGACGGATAGGTCTGTCAATGCAACGGCTGGTGAGGATTGCCTTTTCGCCTGCTCTGCCCTCACGACGGAGGAAGGAGCCGGGGATTCTGCCCACTGAATACATCTTCTCTTCATAATCAACTGAGAGCGGGAAGAAATCAACGCCCTCTCTCGGCTTAGCGGAAGCCGTTACGGTGCAGAGCACCTGAGTGTCGCCATAAGTGGCAAGGAATGCAGAGTTGGCAAGGCCTGCCATTTTGCCCGTTTCAAGGCTGAAGGGACGGCCTGCAAATTCTGTTTCCCATTTTCTGTAATTCTTGAAAAACATTTTTACACCTCTTTTAAGATTTTAATATATTTCAAAGGAGGTGCAATAGTAATAAATTCAGGGCACATTGAAGGCATATACCCTCAATTTACTACTATTTATGCTCCTCCTTTTGAAAACAAAAGACAAAAAGCAGACGGTATTATGCCATACCGTCTGCCAAACAATTATCTGTCAAGAGTATCACGGATGCCGAGCTTTGCAACAAGTGCACGGTATCTTTCAATATCCTTCTTGTAAAGATAAGTGAGAAGGTTTCTTCTGTGACCAACCATCTTAAGAAGACCGCGGCGAGAATGATTATCCTTCTTGTGAACCTTCAGATGCTCTGTGAGCTCATTGATTCTTTTTGTGAGAACTGCAATCTGAACCTCGGGAGAACCGGTGTCACCCTCGTGAGTTGCATATTCCTGCATAATTGCTTGCTTTTCAGCCTGTGTCATAATATCCACCTCATTTAAAATATTTGCCGATTTGCGAAAAACACAGAAGCGGGAAAGGCGAATCTGCAGCGCAGCTTACACCCGAAACCGAGTAATTCGTATTCAGCGAAAAGGATTATAGCATATAATAAATAATTTGTAAAGAAAAATTTTTAAAAACTTTACGGATTCATCAAACAGGGGACAGTCCCCTGTTTGATGTTGACTAAGCATATTTTATTATGCTATAATTGTATTGGTGATGAAAATGCCGAGAGGTGCAAGAAAAAAGAGCGAAAGCGGAATATATCACGTAATGTTACGTGGAATTAACCATCAGCAGATTTTTATGGATGACGAGGATTACCTAAAATTCTTGGACGTTCTGGCAAATTGCAAGCAGATTTGCGGCTTTGAGCTTTATGCATACTGCCTGATGGGCAACCACGTGCATTTGCTTATTAAAGAGGGCGCCGAGCCGCTGGATTTGGTTTTCAAGCGTATCGGCAGCAGATTTGTTTATTGGTATAACGTTAAGTATAACCGCGTGGGGCATTTGTATCAGGACAGATATAAAAGCTGCCCCGTGGAAACGGACGAA
>CAJOJV010000058.1 GCA_905234995.1 uncultured Eubacterium sp.
TCTGAAAGTATAGGTTACTGACAACGGTTCAATGTGAATAACCGTTATATCGTGCCCTCTTTCAGCCAGCGCCTGCGCCTGCTCTCTGAAAAAGCTTGCGCTTATATCGTTTTCATCCTGCGGATACCACGCAGGTATAATGTACAGTTTCATTTAGTTAATCCTCAAAAACCGCTGACTATAGCACTTCTATATTGTCTTTATTAAAGCCTTTTGTTACGTTTTTACAGTCGAACACCGGAACACCGGCATCAACAACCATTTTATAATCAACTGTTGTGTGTGCGGTTGTAATAGCAACCAAATCATAGCCTGAAACAATTTCAGGATTGATATTATCTAATCCGTTAAACCACTGCTTATTATCCCTGTATTTAGAAATAAACGGATCATAAAAATCAACTATCGAGCCAACCTTTTTAAACTCATTAATAACTCTTATAGCGGGGCTTTCCCTGTAATCGTCAATATCCTGCTTATAGGCAACGCCAAGCACCAAAACCTTTGAGCCGTTTAACGGCTTTTTATGCGCGTTCAGAATTTTTCCCGCGCGCTCAACCACATATTCCGGCATTCTGTCGTTAACCATCATTGACGCTTCAATCATTGATGTATGGAAACCGTATTCGCGAGCCTTCCATGATAAATAATACGGATCCAAAGGAATACAATGCCCGCCTAAACCGGGACCCGGATAAAACGGCTGAAAGCCATAAGGCTTTGTTTTTGCAGCATCAACAACTTCCCAGATATTAATGCCCATTTTATTACATAAAATTGCCATTTCATTTATAAGGCCGATATTAATATTTCTGTAAGTATTCTCAAGAATTTTTTCCATTTCCGCAACAGCAGGGGACGAAACCATATGAACGTCGCCGTCTAAAATTGCGGAATATATTTTTGCAATAACCTCGGTTGCATCAGCTCCAATTGCGCCGACAACCTTTGGTGTGTTGCTGGTTTTATAAAACTTATTGCCGGGGTCCACTCTCTCCGGAGAAAAACCGAGATAAAAATCTTTTCCGCAAACTAATCCGCTGCCCTTTTCAAGAATGGGCTTAAGTAACTCTTCCGTTGTTCCCGGATAAGTGGTTGATTCCAGAACAACAACCGAGCCTCTTTTTAAATGCTTTGCAATTACCTCTGCAGACGATTTAACATAGCTGATATCAGGCTGCTGATGCTTGTCTAACGGCGTCGGAACGCATATTGCAACAAAATCAACATCTTTTATCAGGCTGAAATCGGTTGAAGCCATCAGCATACCGCTTTCCACAATCTCTTTAAGATCAGAATCAACTACATCGCCGATATAGTTTTGCCCTGCATTTACCATATCAACCTTTTCCGCCTGAATGTCAAAGCCAATCGTTTTAAAGCCGTGTTTAGCCTTATCAACGGCAAGCGGTAAACCAACATAGCCTAAGCCGCAAACTCCCATTCTTAAGGTTTTATTATCAATCTTTTCTAATAATTCCTGTTTGATACTCATTGCTTTTCTCCTAAAAGACCGTGGATTATTTTTACTATTTCTTCAATTTCCTCATCGCTGATATACGGGTGCATCGGAAGGCTTAAGACTGTGTTGCACAATGCTTCCGTGACCTTGCAATCCGCAACCGCGCTGTCTGTATTTTCAAACGCGCCCTGCGAATGCATTGGCTTAACGTAATAAACCATTGACGGGATATCGGCTTCCTTAAGTTTTGCCTGAAGCTCTGCGCGGTTCGCGGCTTCGGGAAGTTGAATTGTGTACTGCGCCCAGCTACTTATATAACCTTTGGGAATATACGGAGTGACTACATTGCATTTTGAAAACCGCTCCGTGTATTTTTCAGCAGCTTTATTCACTGCATCAACCTCATAATCAATAAACGCCTTCAACTTTGGAAGCAGTATTGCCGCCTGCAGCGTATCAAGCCTGCTGTTCATTCCGATTCGGATGTTATTGTATTTATCCTCGCCACTTTTACCGTGAACGGTAAGACTTCTCAAAAGCGCTGCCCATTCATCATTATCAGTAAAGATTGCGCCGCCGTCGCCATAACAGCCAAGAGGCTTTGCGGGGAAGAAGCTCGTCGTGGCTATATCGCCGAAGCTGCAAGCCATTTTGCCGTTTATTGAGCCTCCAAAGCCCTGCGCTCCGTCCTCCATTAGAAGCAAATTATACTTATCGCAAATCGCTTTAATGCGCGGATAGTCAGCAGGCAAACCAAACAAATCAACCGCCACAACTGCTTTCGGAGTGTATCTGCCCTCTTCAATAACGCGTTGAACGGCAGCCTCCAGATTTGCGGGATCCATATTAAAGGTTCGTTTGTCAACGTCAACAAATATGGGGGTTGCGCCTACGGTCGCGGGGCACTCACCGCTGGAAAAGAATGTGAAATCGGGAACGAATACTGCGTCGCCTTTGCCAATTCCCCATGCCATCATCGCCAACGTAATTGCGTCCGTTCCGTTTGCGCAGGTAATGCAGTGCTTAACGCCGACATATTCTGCCAGCCGTTCCTCAAGCTCCTTAACCTGCGGACCGGATATAAACCTTGAGCTTTCTATAACGTCCACAATTGCAAAATCAATTTGCGGTTTTAAAATCTCATACTGTTTTTTTAAATCTCTAAATTGCATAATTTTCTCTCTTATTTGATAAGGTTTCCGAATTTATCAAGCTTTGCAATGGGTTTTGCAGGCACGCCTGCGACGATGGTATATGCAGGAACATCCTTAGTAACAACTGCTCCTGCCGCCACCATTGCGTATTCCCCGATTGTATGCCCGCAAACAATCGTTGCATTGGCGCCGATTGAAGCTCCGTGCTTAACAACGGTTTTTTTATAATTTGCAGAGCCTTTCGGAAACTCTGCGCGGGGCGTTAAATCATTGGTAAAAACGCAGGAGGGGCCGCAAAAAACGCCGTCCTCTAACTCAACGCCCTCGTAAACGGAAACATTGTTTTGTATTTTTACATTGTTACCGATTTTTACATTGTTTGAAATATTAACGTTTTGGCCGAGGGAGCAGTTTTCACCAATCACAGCACCTTTCTGAACATGGCAGAAATGCCATATTTTTGTGCCTTTTCCGATGTTAACGCCATCGTCAATGTAACTGCTTTCGTGAACAAAAAAATCACTCATTATCAAATCTTCCCGTAAAATCAAGTGTTGAACATTCTGCAAGCGGAAGCTTAACCGCGCCTCCCTCTGCTGCAGATTTATAAATCGCCAGAATAACCTCTAATGCCGCTTTGCCGTCCTTAGCCGTAACCAACGGCTCACGGTCATTTTCAATCGCGCCAATAACATCCGCATACAGTGGCGTGTGCCCGAAGCCGTAAATATTAGGCGGATTTTCGGCAAACTGAGCCTTAACCTCTTCGGCACTGTCTGAATTATCTGCGAAAAGCCACTCTTCAATCTTATTAACCGAAGCGCCGCCTGCTTTAACGGTTCCCTGTTCTCCGAACAAATAAAGGGTTTCCTCAAGGTTTTTAGGATAGACGTTTGTTGTACCTTCAATAATGCCGTATGTACCGTTTGCAAACCGAACAACAGCTATGCCCAAATCCTCAGCCTCGATATAATCATGCTTCATTCTGTCCGTATAAGCCATAACCTCTGTGGGCTGACCGCCCATCATCCAGATAAGCAAATCGATATTATGTATGCACTGATTCATAAGACAACCGCCATCCTGTGCCCAGGTGCCTCGCCATTTGGCTGCAGAATAGTAAGCCTCGTCGCGTGCCCATCTGATATGAGCAGTGCCGTAAAACATTCTGCCGAAACGGTTATCCTCCAACGCACCTCTGATTTTCTGAATGGATTTGTTGAATCTGTTTTGATGGCTAACGCAAACCTTTACGCCTTCCGCTTTCGCTGCGTCAATAATACTGTTCGCATCCTCTATTGATAAAGCAATCGGCTTTTCAATAATCAGATTACAGCCTGCCGCAATACAATCCAGCGCAATCTGAGCATGCTTACCCGATTCGGTTGCAATGGCAACCAGTTCCGGCTTTTCTGAAGACAGCATTTCCTTGTAATCAGTATAAGTTTTAACTGTTTCAGGCAAACCGAACTTTTTAATTTTATCCGCCATACTGTTTTCATTAATATCACAAAGTGCAACTATATCAAGATTATTGTTAATAGCCGCCATAACGTGATTTGGCGAAATCCTGCCACATCCGATTAATGCGTATTTCATATTTGTTTCTCCTGTTGCGTATCTAAATGTTTTTCCATTAATTCAACTATTTTTTTTGCCGAATTGCCATCACCAAAAGGTTGATAGTCTTCATCTATTACTTGTGGGTTTGACAGTCTTTTTATTATCTCTTCGGCTTTTGTTGGAGACAATTCCGAACGGCCATCAACCATAATCTCGGGCCAACACACAAAATCGAGAATAATAACGCATTTCTTTTTTGCAAAAAACGCTTCGCACTGCAAGCCTCCGGAATCTGTGACTATTGCTTTTGCATTGTTTATCAAACAAACACTTTCCAAATATCCAATTGGCTCACAAAGTATTATATTGTCATATTCAAATGTTTCTTTTAATCTTAATGCGCGTTCTTTATTTCTTGGATGAACCGGATAGATTGTTTTAGCATCTAGTCTGTTCATAGCATCAAAAACTTCTTTTAATGTTTTATCATCATGCGTGTTTTCTTCTCTATGACAGGTTAGATAATAAAAATTATTTGGAACGGCGATTTGACACCCGTTAAGACTCTTCAAAACAACCTCGTCAACTCTAAGCTTTTTTGAATATTCTTTAAAAGCATCAAACATAAGATTTCCGACAAAAAATGAATTTCTTTTTAGATCTTCCATCTCTAGCCTTTTTAGACCGCTTTCAGAGCTCGTTAAAAGCAAACTTGCTATGTGATCTGTGCAAATTCTGTTTATTTCCTCAGGATTGTTTTTATTATCCGTTCGATTTCCGGCTTCAACGTGACATATTGGAATATGCAATTTTGCTCCTGCAATTGCCGCTGCCAATGTTGAATTAGTGTCCCCAAAAAGCAACAACCAATCCGGCTTTTCTTTTATGAGTACCTCTTCAATTGCAATCATCATGTTTCCAGTCATTTGTGCATGTGTACCACCAGATATTCCCAAATTATAATCAGGCGTCGGAATATCTAACTCTTCAAAAAATTTCTGAGACATATTATAATCAAAGTGCTGCCCAGTATGTACCAAAACTTCAGTGTGACGTTCTCTCAATACATGTGACACCATTGCCGCTTTAATAAATTGGGGACGCGCTCCAACAACTGTTAAAACCTTCATGTTAACCTTTCTAAACAAATCAATCTAAAGAATGCTTTCTATGATTTTTTCAACCTTCAAAGAAATATTATCGTGGTCAAACTTACTAACTTCTTGTCGATTCGGTTCAAATGCAATCTTTTTACCGCATTCTTTTTGTTTTACCAACTCAACAAGATACTCTATAAGTCTCGCAACATCTTTGTCCCAACTGCTTTCAGCAAAAACTTTACCAACATTTAGTTTTTCGATAAACGCTCTTGCTTCGTGCTCCGTAGCGTTTTGATCAAGCGCTATGCAAATGATATTTCTTTGACTTAATACATATTCAAATAGCTTTGCCGGCAATGCATACGGCTCAACTAAAGCTACCAAACAATCTGCATTGCCTTGCAGCTCCATTGCTCTTTCTCTCGAAACAAATCCGTGGTCAACAAAAAAATCCAAGCAATCATATTTTTTTGCTGTATTATATAACGTACTATTGTTTCCCCCTGCACATTCAAAAACAAAATCCGTTATGCCTTCGTTTTTTAATTGCTCTAATGCGGCAAATAATAAATCCGCTCGTCGTCTTCCGCCATATAATGAACCTGTATGAAGAATGTGTAGCTTTCTGTCGTCATTCTGTTTTAATTCTTTTTTGTCTGCTAAAGAAAAGCCGTTGGTAACGATATGTATTTTGGTTTTATCTACCGACGCTGTTTTGCATAAATCATTAATCATACAAGAAACCACTACTGTTATGGCATCCGCTTTAGGTAATACCTTCTGCATAATTCTCTTTTCGATATGAGTATCATCACAATTATCTTCCTGAAACGGCAAATCGCGGAAATCGCTTATCCATTTGCAGCCGAGGAGCTTTTTGAGCTCATAGCCGAAAAGCATTTCGATAAACGGGCAGGCGGAGGAA
>CAJOJV010000059.1:0-2434 GCA_905234995.1 uncultured Eubacterium sp.
GAACGAAGTCGTCGTCCCCTACGATGTGTTCCTGTTACGCCCCGACAAATCCCAATTTGCATAACCAAAAATCGGGTTAAGGATAATCCTTAGCCCGATTATATTTTTGCATTATCATTTATTTTGCTGCATTCGCAGCTGACGGTGATTTTAAGCACGGAGGTTGGCAGCATTGCTTTCCAATCCGATATAATCTGCCGATACTGCGAATTACTGCGGCGGGCGATATGCCTGCCTATACGAAGCGCATCGCTTCCGTTTTGCGTGCATACCTCAAACGCACTGCGGCAATACCCCTTAAGCTCCTTTTGCGCCAGATTTTCAAGGCGGGTAATATCGGAATCGGAAACGCTGATATCGGCGCCGTTTTCAATCTCGTTTACAATAAGCTTAAGCTTTATATCCGCAGTGAATTCGGGAACGCCGTTAACAAGCGCCGCCTTCGTTTTAGCGCGGGAGGACACGATTTCAAACGAGGTCTTGCCAAGCCTTTCATCATCAACCGTGAGAATACCGCCGTCAACCTTATTTTTCATTATCAGGAAGCCTAAGGTTTGCTGCTTATCAAGCACGGCGGCAAGGCGAGTGCCGTCATAAACCGCGGTTTTGCTTGAATAGGTGTTTTCCCCCTCAAGCTCAACGACGGGGAGATAAAAATCCGAAGTTTCATCAAGATAAAGATTTGCAAGCTCGCTTGCCGTAACGTATGCCGCAGAGCCGTTTTCCTGCCCGTTTTTCAGCATTTTCGAAAGCGCCTGAGCAGGCACGAGCGCATCGTGCTCCTGATTATTAAGCACGTCCGCAGGGTTGCCCTGAGCAAGGCAGAGCGCAACATCCGGCTGTGAATTATTGCTTCTGATAAAATAATCCAGGCATTCCCTGCGCTTGTTTTCATCAATACCGTTGCCGAAAATAACGATTCTGTTTTGCCCGAAATACAGCTGCTTTGAAAGCCCCTCTGCCGCGTTATCTATTGCCCGGGAAATATTCTCTCCTCTGCCGCCGATATTCATAGTAACGTTGCCCGAAAAGCCCTCCGCCGCATTGCCGCTTTTGGCAAGATTGAGGGTTTGCGCCGTGACCTCAAAGCCGTCTGCGCCGCCGTTAACGCTCATACCCTCAACGATGCTGATATCGCTTAAATGCTCGGTTTTTGCACAGCTGCAAAGCAGGCAGGCAAGCAACGCAGCCACTGTAATTTTAGCTACTGATGATTTTTTCAATGTCATTCTTCCTTTTTGAAAACGCCGTATAAAGCAAAGGCAGAGCCACAGAAAACAATAAGAAAATTATAATTGAAGCAAGCGTTCTGCCCCGAGTGATTATGCCCGCTTTCAGGATTATTGCGGTTGCGGCAAAAATGCCGAGCGCGCCTATTATACAATCTCGCTGCGTTGAGCCCGTTTTTATACACTGCGCCGAGGCATAAAGATAGAGCGCGGTTTTAAAGAAAATTGCAAAAATCCAATACGCCGTAAAAAGCGAATCAAGGCGCTCCGTGGAAGCAAATTTCATAATCTGATAAAGCATTCCGAGCGGGTGCGCCGCAACGGTTGCAACGCTGCCGAGAACGCCGATAACAGTTAAAACCGTAACAACAATTGAAAGCAGCGAAGCGGCGGCGCAAAGGCAATAAGGCAGAATTATTTTGCCGTTAATCTTTGGCGCAAGAACGGGCAGCAGCATAACCTCGCTTGTTGAGGTGATTGCAAAGATTGCGGTGCCGATAATCTGCTCCGCGCCGTTTTGCACAAGCGGAAAATAATTCAGGCTTGAAATATCGTTAAAGCTGAAAATAGCCGCTAAAACGCTGCCGCCGAACATAATGAAAAACACCATTGAGCCGAAGCGGGAAATCGCCTCTATACCAAGCCTTGCTGCATAAGCGGCGGCGCAGATTACAACCGCCGCAAGCAGGAGCGGATATTCCGCGCGCCCGAGCTTTGAGGAGGAAAAGAGCACGAAGCGCGAAAGCCCGATTGCGCCCGCAAAGAAAAAATACAGCGCATAAAGATATGAAAAAAATCTGTTTTCAAGCAGGTTTTTACCCTGAGCGAGCATTATGAAAATCGGCACGGAAAGCAGCAAAACCGCAACGGCTGCAATGCACAGGCTGATTACTAAATCCGCACTGTAGCTGCCGCCGAGCAGGGATGAAGAAACCGTGAAAACCACGAGCGTTCTTGAAATGAAAAGCATAAAAAACAGATTAATCGGAGCGACCATTCCCTGCTTATATTTCATCCGTGCTTGCACCCCTTAAATTCTGAATTCTTATTCTGCGTTTTAATATGCTTTTCCAGCTTTGGCGGTAAAAAACATCGCCGAAGCTGTGTTTATCAAAAGGAGAAATCGGCGATGAAAAGGGCACGCCGTAAGGATTAACGGCGCAGATATTCACGCACACCACGCACAGCCCGAGGACGATGCCGTA
>CAJOJV010000059.1:2451-8516 GCA_905234995.1 uncultured Eubacterium sp.
ATGCTTTCATAAAGCGGATATATTACATAAGATGCGATTGCGGTTACTGCGATAACCACAAGCATCGGCGTTCCCACCAAGCCCGCATTGACTATTGCATCGCCGATGACGAGCGCGCCGATTATTGAAACCGCGTGACCTATTGCCTTTGGCAGGCGCAGCCCCGCCTCCCTCATAATTTCATAAAGCAGCAATATCATTATCGCCTCCTGCATTAAGGAAAACGGAGTCGTTGCCTCTGCCGAGGCGATTGAAAACATAAGGGAGGTGGGTATAAGCTCCTGATGAAAGGTGCCCGTTGCAACATAAAAGCCGGGAAAAATTGCCGAGATTACAAATGAAAAATATTTCAGAAGCCTGTTAAGCGCTGCGAAAACGATATTATTATCATAATCGTCAACTGTTGAAAAGCTGTCCGTAAAAAGGCAGGGCACGTAAATTGCAAAAGGCGAGCCGTCAACAAGCACGCCCACCCTGCCCTCAAGCAGCTTGGAGCACAGCACGTCGGGGCGCTCAGTATTCCCCGTTGCGGAGAAATTTGATTTAATCTTCGTGTCAAGAAAGGGCACGAGCTCGCCGTAATCCTGAAGCACGTTTATCGGCGCGTTATTAATACGACGCTCAACCTCCTCAACGAGGTGCTTTTCGGCATAGCCGTCAATATACGCGATAACGACGGGAGTTTGCGCCTGCCTGCCGACGGAAAGCTGCTTTAGCTTAAGCTTAGGGGATTTGATTCGCCTGTGCAGCAGGGCTTTATTATCGTTGAGCGTTTCGGTGAAGCATTCCTTTGCGCCCTTGATATTCGCCTCGTTATTCGGCTCATCAATCCCGCGCTTTTCAAAGCCCTGAATTCCGAGGGCGAGAAAGGAGGAAACGCCGTCAACAAACAAAACCGCAAAACCGGAGGAGAGGAAAAAATACGCATTTTCAAAATCCTGCTGAACGCTCATTTCAAGCGAGGAGAGCACGCTGCTCTGAAGCAGTGAAAACAGCTGCGCCTGAGTTTTGTATTCGCCGCGAAAGCCGAGTATCGGGCGCATTATCATTTGCGAAAGCTGCAGGGAATTAATCATACCGTCAAGCACGCAGACCATTGCCGGAGTGCCGCAGATTTCACATTCGCGCAAAAGGAAATCAGAGCAATCCTCATAATCCGCCGAAAGCTTATTTTTATTATCCGAAACCGAGGAATAAACCTTGCCCATAAAACCACCAAAATTTTTATTATATTTTTTGCAATAAATGCAAGGGTTATGCAAAAAATATAGCGAGGTGATTCTGTGGCAAATCTTTTAATAAGGTCTTTAATCATTTATATTTCGGTTATTATTGCAACGAGGATTATGGGAAAAAGGCAAATCGGCGAGCTTAACCCGCACGAGCTTGTTATAACGATTTTGGTTTCGCAAACGGCGACTCTGCCGCTGCAGGACAACAATATGTCCCTTGCGAATATGTTCATTCCCCTGCTGCTTTTCGTTTCCTTTGAAATAATAGCCTCCGCGCTTTCAATGAAGAGCATTCATTTTCGAAACGCGGTTGAGGGAAAGCCGATTTTCATTATCAAAAACGGCAGGCTTGACGAGGGGCAGCTTAAGCGCCTGCGCTTTACGGTTGACGATTTGATTGACTCTCTGCGGCAAAAGGACGCCTTTGACATTTCCGAGGTGCAGGACGCGGTGATTGAAACGAATGGCAGCATTTCCGTTTTGAAAAAGGCGGAGGCAAGCCCCGTAACCCCGCAGCAGCTCAGGCTGAGCGTTGACGAAAATTCAACGCCGATTGCAATAGTTATTGACGGCAAGCCCGTTTGCGAATATTTCGGCAAAGATAAAATGAAGCAAAGCGAAATTGAGCTGATTATGCAAAACGAAAACAAAAAGCAGGAGGATATCCTGCTTCTGACAATTGACGATAACGGCAACACATATTTAATTCCGAAAAGGAGCAAGGCGAAATGAAAAGAATCTGGTTTTCAATAATCTTTCTTGCGCTTGCGGTTTCGCTCTGCTTTTTTGAGCAGATAAAGGTGCATAAGGAATTCCACATTGCGATAGACACTGCGGATAAAGCGATTGCGGCGGAAAGCAGAGAGGAAAAGACGGAATACTGCAAACAGCTTGAAAAGGAATGGGAGCACATCCACAACTGGGCGGCAATGACGACTGATCACAGCATTCTGCACGGCACGGAAATTGCCGTTGCCGAAGCAGTTGAATTTTCAAAAAGCGAATACACGGATGAAACCGACGAGGCGCTGATTGAAGCGAAAAGCGAGCTGCAGCAAATTCACGACGGAACGCTGATAAGGGTTGAAAACATTTTTTAATGCGGGATACGCGGAAAGTGGTCAGTTGTTTGGTCGCTACGCTCCGATTGTATGCGGGCGGATGGTATCCGCCCCTACGGTTATTCCTTTAATGTAGGGGGCGACGGGCTAACGCCGACCCTTTTGTCGCAAGCGACATTTCCCCTAACAGAGGAATCACCACGGCGCCCCGCAAAATATGATTACCCGAGCGGAGCGAGATACCTTTAATTCCGAATTCCGCATTCATAATTAAAAAGATGACAGGGGTACGTCCCCTGTCATCTTTTGATTAAGCAAAGATTTTTTTATCGAGCTTGCGTTTAACGATTGTGAAATAAAGCGCGGTGCCGAGAATGAGCATAACGCCAAGCTCTCCGAGTGCAACGCAGCCGCCCTGGAAAAGGAAATCCCAGAAAATGAAATCGCCCTCAACAAAGAAATGCTCTATCTCCCAGCCGACGATTACGCCATTCCATATTGCAGGCATAAGCATTGCCAAAGCAGGATAATTTTTGATTTTGAGATTACGCAGATAATACATACAGATTGAGCAACCGAGCGTTGCGAACGAGCCGAAAATCATATCGAGCGGGAGCCCCGAGCCGATATTATAAAGATTTGAAAGCACGCAGCCGAGAGTTAAGCCCGGAATTGCCGCGGGTGTGAAGAGCGCAAGCACGTTGAGCGCCTCCGAAACCCTGAACTGAACCGCTGCCGAGGTTGTGCCCGGAAGCAGGAAATTCTGCATATAAGTGAGCGCGGCATACATTGCGGCAATAATTGCAGTTTGCACTATTGCCATAGTTTTTTTGTTTTTCATATTCAATTCTCCTTAGTTTTGTTAAAGCAGGTTGTGCCAAGTACTGCTTTGCCGATTAAACCGACATCGGATATTATATATGAAGCGCAATATAAAAGCAAGTGTTTTTTTGATTTCTTTTAACGATAACTTCACTTATCATATAGCAAAATTTTTCCACCTCATCAGTCGCCTTTCGGCGACAGCTTCCCCTCAAGAGGAAGCCTAAAGCAATAGTTTGCACAAAAAAGATTTAAAAGAATTGTAAATATTATACAGATATTGGAGCTTAAAATTTGCAAACCTATTGAATTTAGTTTTATATAGTGCTAAAATAGCGTTGAAAATTTAAAGAAAGGTGTTAACACTTATGGAAAGACTTAAGTATTTTGTTAACGGCGAATTCAAAGAGTCCAAGACAGAGGTTTGGTATGACCTGCACAACCCCTCAACGGGTGAAATCACAGGCCAGGCTCCCTGCTGCACAAACGATGAAGTGCTGGAGGCTATTGCTGCTGCAAAGGCTGCATACCCCGCTTGGAGAAACACCCCTGCAAGAAAGAGGGCTGCAATTCTCTTTAATCTTCGCCAGCTGCTTATTGACCATATGGACGAGCTTACAATGCTTGTTTGCGAGGAAAACGGCAAAACCTGGAGCGAGGCTGCAGGCGACGTTGGTAAGGCTCAGGAAGGCACAGAGCTTGCAATTCAGGCTCCGTCACTTATGATGGGTGAAAGCCTTATGGATGCTTCAACCGGCTTTGATACCGTTAAGTATCGCGAGCCGCTCGGCGTTTTTGCAGGCATTGTTCCCGTTAACTTCCCGGCTATGATTCCTTTCGGCTGGATGGCTCCCGTTTGCGTTGCTTGCGGCAACACAATGGTGCTTAAGGCTGCTTCACTCACTCCGAGAACCGCTATGAGAATCGGCGAGCTTTACAAGGAAGCAGGCATTCCGGACGGTGTTATTAATATCGTTACCTGCTCAAGAAACGAGATTAACACAATCCTTGAGCATCCGGACGTTAAGGGCATCACATTCGTTGGTTCTACCCCGGTTGGCCTTAAGATTTACGAAAAGGCTGCTGCAAACGGCAAGCGCTGCCAGGCTCTTTGCCAGGCTAAGAACCACGCTCTTATCCTTGAGGACTGCGCTCTTGAGAGAACCGTTGCAGGCGTTATCAACTCTGCATTCGGCTGCGCAGGCCAGAGATGTATGGCTCTTTCCGCACTCGTTATTCAGGAGAGCATTGCAGACAAATTCGTTGCAGAGCTTAAGAACCAGATTAAATCCGTTAACTGCGGACCCGCTTGGGACAAGAACACTCGCCTTGGCCCGATTACTTACGAGAAGCATTACAAGGAAGTGCTTGCAGATATCCAGAAGGGTATTGACGAGGGCGCAGAGCTTGTTGTTGACGGACGTAATCCCGAGGTTCCTGCAGGTTATGAGAACGGCTATTTCGTAGGCGCAACCGTATTTGATAAGGTTACCCCCGAAATGAGTATCGGCAACGAAGAAATCTTCGGTCCGGTTCTTTGCATCAAGAGAGTTAAGGATTTTGAAGAGGGTCTTGCGCTTATGAACGCTAACCCCTATGCTAACGGTTCCGTTATCTACACCCAGAGCGGCTACTATGCTCGCCAGTTTGCAAGATACACTGACGGCGGCCAGGTTGGTATTAACGTTGGTATTCCGGTTCCGGTTGGCTACGTTCCTTTCAGCGGCCACAAGCAGAGCTTCTTCGGCGATCTTCAC
Source organism: uncultured Eubacterium sp. (assembly GCA_905234995.1). GTDB lineage: Bacteria > Bacillota > Clostridia > Oscillospirales > Acutalibacteraceae > Eubacterium_R. The sequence continues at coordinate 7,324 of CAJOJV010000059.1, forward strand.
TGCCTCGGCAAGGATGCTTACCGCTTCTTCACAGAGAGCAAATCAGTTACTCAGCACTGGTTTGACGAGGAAGAGAAGAAGGCAAAAGAGGTTGACACCTGGGACGGTCTTCTTTAATCCGAATTTGAATAATGCAGGGGAAGGCAACGCCTTCCCCTTTTTCGCCCCAAATAAATATACAATTTGTATAATCCCACAACAAAAATATTACACCTATGTACAAATGGGGTCGTACCCCATTTGTACATAAATTATACTTGAAAGATACATTTATATGTGTTAAAATTATTGCAGATTTTTTAAGGAGATGTTTAAATGAGCGGACATTCAAAATGGAGCACAATTAAGAGAAAGAAGGGCGCCAACGACGCGGCAAGAGCAAAGATATTCACAAAAATCGGCAGAGAGCTTGCGGTTGCCGTTAAGAACGGCGGACCCGACCCTGCGGTTAACACGAGGCTCAAGGACGTTATTGCAAAGGCAAAGCAGAACAACGTGCCGAACGATAATATTGAAAGAATGCTTAAGAAAGCTGCCGGCGACAACGGCGGCGCAGATTACGAGGAAATCATTTACGAGGGCTACGGCCCCAGCGGCGTTGCAGTTATCGTTGAAGCGCTGACAGACAACAGAAACCGCACCGCAGGCGAGGTTCGCCACTACTTTGACAAGGCGGGCGGAAATATGGGCACGTCGGGTTCCGTTACCTTTATGTTCAGCCGCGAGGGTGTTATCCTTATTGAGAAGGAGGACACCGATGAGGACGCGCTGATGATGGACGCGCTTGACGCAGGCGCAACCGATTTCATCACCGACGACGAGGACGTTTTTGAAATCCGCACCGAGGCAAACGACGTCGGCGCAATCCGCGACGATCTGGAGGCTAAGGGCTACACAATCGTTTCAAGCGACCCGGCTTATATCCCCTCCACCTACACACGCCTTGAAAATCCCGACGATATGATGAAAATGAGCCGAATGATTGATATGTTTGAAGAGAACGACGACGTTCAGGCAATCTGGCACAACTGGGAAAACGAGGACGAATACGAGGGCTGATTTAATTATTGCAAAATTAAACCGCTATGCTGATGTGAACTGCACCAGATTGTGCAGACAGCACAAAAACAGCCTACCAAGGTAGAATATTAAGTTTTAAGCAACTAACTGACATCTTTGTTCCAAGGGTGTCA
>CAJOJV010000060.1 GCA_905234995.1 uncultured Eubacterium sp.
GCCGTGCGCGATACAATTAAAAACGTTCTCACAATGATGAAGGTATCCGCACCCGAATCGATGTGATTGTTATTATTAGCATGTAGGGGAGGGCCGCGCCCTCCCGTTTTTTATATAATTATTCTTGACAAATATATTTAACAGTGCTATAATACCCACTAATCCGCTTTAAAGTGCTAAAGCAAATAAAAACAACAGGAAGAAAGAGATATGACAGCAAGAAAAGGTAATCTGATGATGGTGCGCGATGACATCAAGGTGCTTGATGCCACTATTCGCGACGGCGGTTTGTGCAATAATTTTGAATTCAGCGATGAATTCGTGCAGGAGCTTTATAAAACCAATATTAAAAGCGGCGTTGATTATATGGAGTTCGGCTACCGCGCGTCAAAAAACCTTTTTGATGAAAGTCAGTTCGGCAAATGGAAGTTCTGTGCGGAGGAGGATATCCGCAACATCGTCGGCGATAATATTTCGGATATGAAAATCAGTGTTATGGCAGACGTCGGCAGAACGGATTTTAAAGAGGATTTCATTCCCAAGGCTGAATCTGTTATTGATATGGTGCGCGTTGCATGCTATATTCACCAGATGCCTGCCGCAATTGAAATGATAGAGCATTTTCACACCCTCGGCTATGAAACCGCCTGTAATATTATGGCGGCAACTCAGGCAAACACGGGGCAGCTTGAGGAGGCGCTTGAAATGCTCGGTCAATCAAACGTGGATATAATCTATCTCGTTGATTCTTACGGCGCATTTTATCCCGAAAATGCGGGCGATTACGTTAAAAAGTACGTTGAGGTTGCGGAGAAATACGGCAAGCAGGTTGGCTTCCACGCTCACAACAATCAAAATCTTGCCTTTGCAAACACTGTTGAAACTATGAGCTACGGCGCTTCCTATCTTGATGCAACCGCAATGGGAATGGGCAGGGGAGCAGGCAACTGTGCAATGGAGCTGCTGCTCGGCTTCCTCAAAAACCCAAAATATAATCTTTACAGCCTTTTAACCTTTATTGAGAATTATATGATTCCGCTTAAGGCAAGCGGCGTTAAATGGGGTTATGATATTCAGTATCTCCTTACGGGACAGCTCAACCGCCACCCGAGGGAAGCAATTGCCTTCACCAAGGAGGGCAGAACGGATTATTGCGAATTTTATAAGCAGCTTCTTGATTTTGATTAAACGGAAAATCAGTAGGGGGAGGGTCTTTGTGCCCTCTCGTTTTTTTGTTGACTTTTAAAACTTTATGCACTAATATAATGTATATAATTAACAGACCAGAGGAAAAGCTATGGAACGTGTTGAAGATAAATCAATGAAAAATATGCATTTCCTGCGCAAGCTGCCCGTGCCTAAGGAGGTTAAGGAGCAGTTTCCGCTCAGCGAAAATGCAAAAAAAATAAAGGCTCAGCGCGATGAGGAGATTGCAAAAATCTTCCGCGGCGAAAGCGAAAAGCTTCTGCTCGTAATCGGTCCCTGCTCTGCGGACAGGGTTGAAAGCGTGCTTGATTATTGCCATCGCCTTGCGCGTGTGCAGGAGCAGCTTGCCGATAAGCTCGTTATGGTTCCCCGCGTTTATACGGGTAAGCCCCGCACGACGGGCGCGGGCTATAAGGGAATGCTTCATCAGCCGGACCCGGACGGCGTGCCGGATATGTATGAGGGCATTAAGGCAGTGCGCGAAATCCATATGAAGGTGCTTGAGGAAACCGGGCTTTCAACTGCGGATGAAATGCTTTATCCCTATAATTACCGCTATCTTTCGGATATTCTTTCCTATGTTGCAGTCGGCGCAAGAAGCGTTGAAAATCAGGACCACCGCCTCACCGCAAGCGGAATGGACGTGCCCTGCGGAATGAAAAACGGCACGAGCGGCGATTATTCCGTTATGCTAAACGCAATCAAGGCGGCGCAGGGAGGGCACACCTTCATTTATCGCGGCTGGGAGGTTGAATCCCAGGGCAACGAGCTGGCGCACGCAATTCTGCGCGGCGGTGTTGATAAGCACGGCATCGCGCATCCGAATTATCATTATGAGGATATTATGACGCTCTATAATATGTACGCGGATAATAAGGGCTTCAAAAATCCCGCCGTTATTATTGACACTAATCATTCAAACAGCGGCAAGCGCTATCTTGAGCAGATGAGAATTGCAAAAGAGGTGCTCCATTCAATGAGCTACAGCCCCGAAATCAGAAGCTTCGTCAAAGGCTTTATGATTGAATCATATATTGAGGACGGCGCACAGAGCATTGACGAGGGCGTTTACGGCAAATCCATCACGGATCCCTGCCTCGGCTGGGAAAAGACGGAGCAATTCCTGTTTGAAATTGCTGAGCGTATGTAAGCCGTATGCATAAATTTGCACAAGTGAGTAATGGCTCAATTGTTAAATAACCACAAAAAGGGGGCACCGCCTCCTTTTTTGTTTGACACGCTCTATTATATATGATACAATTGCTTTTGTTAAAAACACTTTAGCGATTAAAAGCGTTAGAGTGAGTTTACAAACAACTTTCTAAGAAGGAGTATTCGAAATGAAAAAATCAACAAAAAGAATTATTGCAATCGCACTTGCAGTTGTAATGATCGCAGGCGCTTTTGCTGCTTGCACAGCCGGCAATAACGGCGGCACAACGGATTCTAAGGTTTACAAGGTTGGCATCTGCCAGCTCGTTCAGCATGAGGCGCTTGACGCTGCAACTCAGGGCTTCAAGGACGCTCTTGTTGCTACTCTCGGCGAGGGTAACGTTGAGTTTGACGAGCAGAACGCTGCAGGCGATTCCGCAACCTGCTCAACAATCACAAACGGCTTCGTAGCTAACGGCGTTGACCTTATTATGGCAAACGCAACTCCTGCTCTTCAGGCTGCTGCTCAGTCAACCACAACCATTCCGATCGTTGCAACCTCCGTTACTGATTTCGGCACCGCTCTCGGCATTGACGATATGGGCGCTGCAACCGGCATCAACGTAACCGGTACTGCTGACCTTGCTCCGCTTTCAGAGCAGGCTGCTATGTTCACAGAACTTTGCCCCGATGCAAAAACGATCGGTATCCTTTATTGCTCAGCTGAGGCTAACTCAGTATATCAGGCAGAGGTTATCGCTGAGGAGCTTGTTGCTCTCGGCTTCGAAACAAAGTCATTCACAGCTGCCGATACAAACGATATCGCAACTGTAACCAAGACCGCTTGCGATGAGTGCGACGCTCTTTATATCCCGACCGATAACACAATGGCTTCCGCAACCGCAACAATCGAGCCCATCGTTTCAGATGCTAATATCCCCGTAATCTGCGGCGAAGAGGGTATCTGCAAGGGCTGCGGCTTTGCAACGCTTTCAATCAGCTATTATTCAATCGGCTACAAGGCAGGCGAAATGGCTGCTGACATTCTTCAGAACGGCACTGATCCCGCAACAATGGATGTTAAGATTCCTGCAAGAGAAGATCTTGTTATGAAGTATGTTGCAGACCGTGCAACTGCTCTCGGCATCACTGTTCCCGAAGGCTATGAAGCAATTGATATGACTGCTGAATAATCAAAATTTTACACTTGATTGTATTAGTATAATATGCTAAAATATAGGGCGACTGTTGAAACGGTCGCCCTTATAAAAATATTAGGAGGAGTGTGTTATGGCTTCATTTTTAAGCGCACTTCCGGGTTCGGTTGCCCAGGGTATAATCTGGGGAATTATGGCTATCGGCGTATACATAACCTTCAGGGTGCTTGATATTGCGGACTTAACTGTTGACGGAACTATGGGCACAGGCGGCGCAATGGTCGTTCTGTGTATGACAAACGGAATGAACGTTTACGTCAGTATGCTTCTTGCGTTCTGTGCGGGCTGCATTGCGGGCTTGGTAACGGGCTTTTTCCACACGAAGCTCGGCATCCCTGCGATTCTTGCAGGTATCCTGACTCAGCTTTCGCTTTATTCAATCAATCTTCGTATTCTCGGCGGCAAGGCAAATCAGCCCTTGCAGTCCAGAAACTATAATTTGCTGTTCTCGCTCGGCTCTGTAAATAAATCCCTTATTTTCGGTGCTGTTTTCGTTGCGGTAATCATCGCTCTGCTTTATTGGTTCTTCGGAACGGAGCTTGGCCACGGTATTCGCGCAACCGGCTGTAATGAGAATATGGCAAGGTCAAACGGTATTAATACGGACAGAAATAAGGTTATCGGCCTTATTCTTTCAAACGGCATTGTTGCGCTTGCGGGCGCTTGCCTCACTCAGTATCAGGGCTTTGCAGACGTTAATATGGGCAGGGGCGCAATCGTAATCGGCCTTGCGGCCGTTATTATCGGCGAGGTGCTGCTTGGCAAGATTTTCAAGAATTTCGCGCTAAAGCTGCTTGCGGTCGTTATCGGCGGCGTAATCTATTACGTTGTTATAACGCTTGTTCTTCGCCTCGGTCTTAACCCGAATGACCTTAAGCTCTTAACGGCTCTCGTTGTTGCTATCTTCCTCGGCGTTCCTTATATCAAAGGTAAGGTTGCCCAGAAAACCGTAAAAGTTAAGGAAGGGGGCGCTGAAAATGCTTGAGATTAAAAACGTTCACAAAACCTTTAACCCCGGCACGGTAAATGAAAAAAAAGCGCTCAACGGTATTGACCTCGTTCTCAACGAGGGTGATTTCGTAACCGTTATCGGCGGTAACGGCGCGGGTAAATCAACTATGCTCAATATGGTTGCGGGCGTTTATCCCGTGGATTGCGGCAGCATTGTGATTGACGGCGTTGACGTTACCAAGCTTCCCGAATATAAGAGAGCAAAGTATATCGGCAGAGTTTTTCAGGACCCGATGACTGGCACCGCAGCCGATATGCAGATTGTTGAGAATCTTGCGCTTGCTTCCAGAAGAGGGCAGCACAGAACTCTGAAGCCCGGCGTAAGCCATAAGGAGAGGCAGGGCTATGTTGAAATGCTCAAATCCCTTGAGCTCGGTCTTGAGGATAGATTAACCTCAAAGGTTGGTCTTCTTTCGGGCGGTCAGCGCCAGGCAATCACGCTGCTTATGGCAACCCTCAAAAAGCCGAAGCTGCTGCTCCTTGATGAGCACACCGCTGCGCTTGACCCGAAGACCGCCAAAAAGGTGCTTGATTTAACGGAGAAAATCGTTGCCAAAAATAACCTCACAACTATTATGATTACCCATAATATGCGTGATGCAATCAATATCGGCAACCGCCTGATTATGATGAATGACGGCAAAATTATTTATGACGTTTCGGGCGAGGAAAAGAAATCGCTTCATAAATCAGACCTTCTTGAAAAATTCAAAAACACCAGCGGCGACGATTTGGATAACGACCGTATGCTGCTTGCAGATTAGTTTAAAAATGCTGTTCCACGGAACAGCATTTTTTGTTTCACAAAGCAGAGTTTGTCGGGATGATTTTGCCAAAAGATTGCCAATTCTTAGTTTTGACAAAGCGTTGAATTGACTGCTTTTATGCTTTATAATAAAGTTGACATAAACTTTTTTATAAAATTCAGAAAGGAGAGATGAGTTTATGAAAAAATGTTTAAGCATAATTTTAGCACTTCTTATGGTGCTAACGTTTATGCCCACCTTTGCGCTTACCGCTTCGGCAGCAGACGCAGGCTATTATCTGGTTGGTATAAACTATGATTATAGCATAAAATCCGATTACAAGCTTACCGCAGATACAAGCTCGGAGGCTACGCAGTATGTGCTGCGCAACGTTGCGCTGGCAAACGGCAACACCTTTGTTATTGCTTACACGGCGGACGGAACAAATATTCAGGACGTCTACCCGCCGGGAATGGGCTATGAATACACCGTTTCTGCAGACGGTAATTATGACGTTTATTTCCGCCCGAA
>CAJOJV010000061.1 GCA_905234995.1 uncultured Eubacterium sp.
CTGTGGAGCTGTAAGCTTTTCACGCAGAGTTATGGTCGACACTAAAACAGGTCAGGTTCCTTGTTGCCTCGCTTGTCACCCGCTTAGGGATAGTATCCGCGAAGAAATCCGTGAGACGTACTCCGAGGGTAGCTCTCAGGCTTCGGTCTCAAAAAGACTGGAACTTATCGAAAAATACAGCGTTGTTCAAATACCAGAGGGCAAGTCAATCAACCAGCTCATTGATGAGTATCTTCACATGCATGTTTCACAAGTAGAAGATGCCAGGGTGACGGAAATTCGAGGTATTCTTAACGATTTGGGAATTGAAAATTTTGATGTTTTTACAACCAACGATTTTGAAGTTCTTATGCTTAACAGAGAGGCGCTTGCAGATATTAAGGTGTTTAGCGAGTGCGTCGCAACCGATTATGAAACAGGCGAAATTCTCGTCTTCTTTAACAAGGAGGGAGTTTGTTTGATAGATGATGAAGCGGAGAAATACGCCAAAAGAATAGAACAGGAGAATATATAATGGGCCGCACAATAATGGCTAAAGTACTTGAAAACGATATTCGTGTCATTGCAGACGAATACTTCTTTGATGATGCTCAAAGCTTTTTCAGAAACTATAGCAATCGAAACGAAAAGCAAATTGCAGAAGACCGATTTTTTGAAATGCTTCGTGATTATGGTATGTTAACAAAGGAGATGGACTATATCGTTTCACTGAACAGAAGATACCCTTACATATATGTAGTGATCGATGTAGATGAATTCCTAAAGGTTAATAAGAATCTGCTGAATAATATTAGCATTATGTTCACAGACAAGGATTGCAAGTATATTCTTGAGTTATTACAATAGAAAAAGCCTGCTTTTGCAGGCTTTTTCTGAACAAAGAACGCCATAAAAAATGTTGATTTTTGAAAGAAAATATTTTATTATATAAAACTGAAAGGCATAGTTTATCATCAAACAAAACAAAGGTACAATTAACAAACCGACATCGGCGTGGAGGAGCTTGGGCATCTTGAGATGATCGGCACAATCGTGCATCAGCTTACAAAGAATCTGACGGAGGAGCAGATTGAAAAGAACCCCGCCTTTGCAGCATATTTCGTTGACCACACGAACGGCGTTTACCCCACGGCGGCAAGCGGCTTTCCGTGGAGCGCGGCTTCAATGCAGGTTAAGGGCGACCCGATTGCAGACCTTAACGAAAACCTTGCCGCGGAGCAGAAGGCGCGCGTGACCTACGACAACATCCTGCGCCTGGTTGACGACCCCGATATTATCGAGCCGATTAAGTTTCTGCGCGAGCGTGAAATCGTGCACTACCAGCGCTTCGGCGAGGGCTTGCGCCTTCTGACCGACAAGCTTAACAGCAAAAACTACTACGCCTTCAACCCCGGCTTTGACAGATAAACAAAACGCTCTCACAATCAAGATGTGGGAGCGTTTTCATTTGAATTATTCTGTTTTTTCAGAAGCCTCAGGCTCTGCAGCGGTTTCCGATAAATCAACGATATCCTCTTCCGTTGTTTTCTTATCCTCAATTTTAAGAACGTTTTTAGCTTTCTTTTTTGCCTTTCTGAAAACAACCGCAAAAACCGCGCCGACCGTGATTACCGCGCCTGCGACAATCTGAATAGTGTAACTCATAACCGAGGGGTCAATATATGCCTTAATCATTTTTGATTCTCCTTTTTGCTTTTCTGCTTTTTAATTAATGAACTGATTATATATTTGCCGCCGATTTCGCCGCTGCAGCCGTAATTTGCAACATACTTTTCACGGATTTCTTTTATCCGCTGCGAGTATTCATCTTTATTTGAAATCATACTCTTGATTTTATCAGCCATACCTGAAAAATCATTCATTTCATAGCTTACGCCAACCTGATTTCTGAGCGTTATTTCAAGCGGCTCAATGCCGATTTTTTCATATTCCTCATTATATATTTTGGGAGGTGTGTTAATAAACACGCAGGGCTTCAGGGTTACATAGGCGAACTCATAAGCAGCTGCCGACCAATCCGTTATTACCACTGCCGAATTATAAAGCGAATCACTGCTTGAAAAATCAAGCTCAAACGCCAGATCATCGCCGTTATAATCACGGTACTTTTCAACAATTGCTTCCATCTTCTGAGGATAGCGCTTAACGTATTCGGGATGAGGTCTTACAACGACGTTAAGCCCCTTGCCAAGCAGCTCATCCAGGATGCCGTCAAGGCAGCTGTCAAGCAAATTATCCTTTTGCCAGGAGGGCGCAATCAGCACCTTATCGTTTTGTGAATCCTTCGGCATAGAATCATAATGCTCCTGCAGGATTTCCAGAAAGCCGTAACCGCATATAACGAGATTTTTTTCTTTTCTGTTATAAAGCTGCTCCTGCTTTCTGATTTCCGGAATCTGAAAATCTCCGACGCAGAATATGGTATCAAAATTATCAAGGCAGCCGTTATTCATTACCATATGAGTGCTCATAGGACCGTGAACAATATAAATATATTCAATATCCTTTCTGATATAGGAGCGCTTATAGTGATAATTATCAAGGTCGGGCATCGTCATAACAACGATATCCGCATCCATTTTCATAAACAACGTTATCAGCTTTTTCTCGCTGATATAATATGCCTTTATTCTTTCATTTTCATTTGCAAGATTGAATATGTTATCATTCGGATCGCTCGTAACATAGTGAATAACAACATTTGAATTTGCAAGCAGATAATCAATCAGCTTTGAAAAATACTTATAAAAGCCGTTGTTTTCCGAATAAATAACAAGATGCTTGTTTGCAACCGAAAAGAAGCGCTTATAATCTGCTTTTTCACGCCTGTAATTCTCATCCCCGAATTTCGGAGAGCTTTTTTTGCCGATGCTGTTCAGGCGCTCAAGCTCCTCTTTACTCTTTTCAAGCCTTTCATAATCAATATTCTTTTTGGGATTGATTATGACGTTTAATAACAGCTGCTGAAGCATCGTAAAAACGTTTGAGCAAATCCAGTATAATCCGATTCCCGCAGGAACAAAGCCGCCGAGAATAAGAGAAATGCCGACCGAAACGGCATTGGTTCCTATCTGACTGAGCCTGCTCTGCTCCGCCTGAAGCGGATTCATCTTATTCTGAAATAAGCTGAGGCAAAGCGCGCTCAATCCTGCAATGACGGGAACCGCCAGCATTTTGCCGCGTGCGGTTAACGGGATTGCGGATAAATCAAAGCCTAAAAAGCTTGTTTTCAGCGCTGAAATACTCTGCGTATCCACCCCGTTTACGGTGAAGCCGTTTTTGATTTCGTTAACAACGCTGAGCTGGATTGAATTGCTTTCGGGGTCAAGCCCGAATGCAGAGCATACCGCAGCAACCAACGTGTCAATCAGGGATTTATCAAACGAGAGTATATGAGTCAGCGGATTATAGATAATCTGAATAACGCAAATCAAAAGAAAGATTTGCAAAACCATCGGCACAAGCCCTGCAAGAGGGTGATAATGCTCTCTTTTATAAAGCTTAAGCTGCTCGTCGGATATCGCATCCTTTTCGCCGAAAAACTTTGCTTTTATTTCATTTAACTGCGGCTGGATTTTAATAAGCTTAACAGAATTGTTATGAGTCCAGAGTGCTACGGGAAAGAGAATAATCTTTGTAAAAAGAGTAAACAGTATAATTGCCGGCCCGTAACTCAAAAACAAATTATAGCAAAATTTCATTATCCAGCCGAAGGGTAAGGTTACATATTCCATATATTTTTATCCTGAAATTAATACCACTGATATTCCGATTTAATAAAATCTATTTTTTCCCAGTTGCTGATATCGTGGGCGTTACCTTTAATTTCGTAAACGTTGAAGCAAAGCTTGCGTTTATTTATATCATAGATTGACTGATAGAAATACCTTGGGTTGCTTTCACCCTCCTTGATATCAAAAAGAGATTTACCGTAATCATAATCAGTTTGCAGCTGTGCATCCTGCACAATCGTCGGAATAATATTATCGGTTGAAACCTCTGCCTCGGAAATCTGAAGCGTTTTGTTTTCCGCATTTTTCGGTTTAAAGAATATGCAGGCTGTTTGACCTAAATTGCCAAGTTCCTCACTTTGTTCGATATAATCGGAGGTTTCCTGTCTGGGGCTGCCATGGTCAGCGGCAATTATAATCGTTGAATTATCGTAAACACCGAGTGCCTTAAGCTGATTCAAATATTCCTTAACAATTTTGAAAGCGCCGACAGTTTGCGAGATTTCATCTGCGTTCTCACTTATTTCACAATTCTCATCAAGAATATGCGGAGTGTGAGAGCCGTGAAGATATATAAAGGTGTAGTTTTTATTACTGTTGCCGACAGTAAGCGGATTTTGCTGAATCGTTTTATAGTATTGAGCATCATTATCCTGATAAGTGCCTGATTCGCAATTAAGATTTGATAAGGTTGAAACAACGCCGTGATTAGCATTTCTGTACATCGTTTTCATCAGATACACCCTGAAACTGCGGGAAAGCGAAAGCTTTGAAAGATACTTAATTATTTCAGTTTTATTTGTTGAATAGGAGCTGACACTTTCAACATTATCAGCAATGCCAATTAACGATTTCGCATCATTATATTCATAATATCTATCTGCAAAAATGTTTATATTATAGCCGTTTGACTTCAAATCCTTTAAAAACTGTGATTCACCGTAAGCCTTATCAAAGAATTCTGTCGGCGCAACCTCCGCCTTATAAGGTACGCCCGAAATCATATATGCGGCTGCGGGATAGGTTCTCGTATATACCGGCGTTGCTCCGTGATAAAGAGTGAAGCCTTCAAGGTCATCAAAATAACCGGGGTATTTTTCAATGACCTCGTCATAGTAATTAGTATCAAACCTGTCAAAAAGTATATAGATTATGTTTTCATCGCCCGACACCGTATCGAGCCCTTTATTTGAAAGCACATATTCGCAATTGATATCATTATCTGAAAAAAGCTTTTTGGTTGCAACATCGCTGACAAGGCTTGCGCCGTTCATTCCGATGAGCAAAACAGAGAGGAAAACGACAACCTTTTTCCAATTGTTTTTCAGAATAATTGACAGAATTGCAAACCCCGCGCTGAATGCAACATATATTATAAGCATCCTGTTATACTCAAGCATAGTCATTGCATTAACGTCGCCCGAGGTAACAAGCGCCTTATCGGATAAAAATCCATCCGCATAGCTTGAAATAATCAAGCCATAAATAAACGCCGTAAATATGTTAAGCAAGCCCTTATTGAAAATCATAAGAATTGCAAACAGAGCCGCCCAGACAGCAAAAAACACCAGCAGCACGGGGCCGATAATATCGGAAAACGTGAATGCAAATTCAAGCATATTATTTGCATAAATATCAATGCAACCGAAAAGGATAAACATAAATGATACCGCCAGCGAGGTCAGACCCGACATAAGCAGCTTTTCCTTCAGCGTATATTTTTCAATAAGATTTTTGTTTTTCTCCGGTTTTTTATCAGTTTTCATAAAATCCACCTGTAAAATGCAATAATTATTATAACCTAACGGGAATTGAGCTTTCGTTCAGATATTTTTTCAGCTCGGGAATCGGGAGCTCGTTGAAATGGAAAAGGCTTGCCGCAAGCACGGCGTCCGCCTTGCCCTCAGTAAACGCGTCATAAAAATGCTGCCTTGCGCCCGCGCCGCCCGAGGCAATTACGGGAATTCCAACCGCTTCTGAAACCGCCCTCGTCAGCTCAATATCGTAGCCGGGTGAGCAGGATTTCGCCCGCGCCGCGAGCCTCAGCCTCGGCAGCCCATTTAACGGCGTCAATCCCCGTCGGAATCCTGCCGCCGTTGAGGTAAACCTCCCAGCCGCCCTCAGCCCTGCGCTTTGCGTCAATCGCACAGACAACGCACTGCCTGCCGAATTTATAAGCGGCGTCGTTAATCAGCTGCGGATTTCTGACCGCCGCGGAATTAACCGAAATTTTATCCGCGCCCGCGCGCAGAAGGTCCTTAAAATCATCAACCGTTTTTATTCCGCCGCCGACGGTGAACGGAATGAAAACGCATTTTGCCACGCGCTCAACGATATCTATCATCGTGCTTCTGCCCTCGTGCGTGGCAGTTATATCGAGCAGCACGAGCTCGTCCGCGCCCTGCTTATCGTAAGCCGCGGCGCACTCAACGGGGTCGCCCGCATCTCTTAAATCAACGAAGGAAACGCCCTTAACGACTCTGCCGTTTTTCACGTCGAGGCAGGGAATAATTCTTTTTGCATACATAGCCTTATCCCTCCAGCTCAACAAAATTTTTCAGCAGCCGTAAGCCGACCTCGCCGCTTTTTTCGGGGTGAAACTGAGTTGCAAACAGGTTTTCACGCTCAACGGCACACTGAATTTTTACTCCGTATTCCGTCGTCCCCGCAACTGCGTTTTCATCAGCGCCGTTAAGATAATAGGAATGGACGAAATAAAAATAGCTGCCGTTTTTAATGCCGTTAAAGAGCCTGCTGCCCTCGGAAATTTCAACGGAATTCCAGCCGATATGCGGCACCTTAAGCCCCATATCCGTAGGAATCTGAGTGATTTTTCCGTTAAGAAGCGCGAGCCCCTGTGCCTCGGGGCTTTCCTCACTTTCGGCGAACAAAAGCTGCAGACCGAGACAGATTCCGAGAAACGGCTTGCCAGAAAGCGCAGAAGCCTTAACAGCCTCAACGAGTCCCTTCTCTCGCATTGACTCCATCGCGTCGCCAAACGAGCCGACGCCCGGCAAAATCACCTTCTCCGCCGACGCAAGCTCAGCAGGATTTGAAGTTATAATGCTATCAGCGCCGATGAAATCAAGCGCCTTTTTAACGCTCATCAAATTTCCCGCGCCGTAATCAACAATTGCAATCATTTTTGTCTCCGCATTAAAATTTATTCTAATAATTTTAACATATATAAAAATATATTTCAATAGAAATGATTGACAAATAAGTGCAGAAAGTGTTACAATCCCGTAGTAAAGCTAATATTTGCAGATGTACCCAAGAGGCTGAAGGGTTCGGATTCGAAATCCGATAGGCGGGTTATGCCCGTGCGGGGGTTCAAATCCCTCCATCTGCGCCAATAAAAAACAGAGTGCTTTTGCACTCTGTTTTTTATTCGTTAATAATGAGGGATTTGAACATGGCTCGTTTGCGACCGCTGCCAGTGGCAGATGAAGGGAGCAAAAAGAGCTTCGTAGCGGTCTGAATTTTGAGGCAACCGTATCGGGCATCCGAAAAAATTCAGGGCACCGCCCGGCGGGGGTCGTTGTTGTTTACACTCCCTCCAGATATCCGGAGAAGAAAATCCCTCCATCTGCGCTGCAATGCTTACTTCCCCGTTTTACAAATTCTCAATTATCTTATTAATCCTTTTAACCGTTGCGGTGGGGAGGGATTTATCCGTCGAGAGAATATAATTCAGCAAAGCCTCTCCGCCTCCGTCAGAGCAGATAAATACGGGCACGTCGCCCGGCTCGCCGTGCATCTCAACGCTTGCCTGCGGGTTTGAGAAATAAACGGCGCCGTTTATATATACTCTGATATCACTATTCCTTAAATAGCTTTTCAACCTGAAAATATGCGTGCCAACCTGCTTCACGGGGCTGTAAAAGCTTTCGCCGTAAGGCGTGCCGCCCCTGCCGATTTTAATCTGCTGCCAGTCTCTTTCGGAATAATCGCCGATTATTCTGCTGTTGCGGTTTTTGGTTTCAATTACAAAAATGCCCGTTCTGCCGACAACGACGTTATCAATCTCGCTAACCTTGCCGTCAAACTCAACAACGACGTCCTGATACACGGTGTAGTTATCCGGCAAATGCTTAAGCAGCTTCGCGGTTGAATGCTCGCCCTCTATGCCCGAGGCAAGAATGTTCTGCTCGCTGTAATCGCGGGCAGTATCCGACTTAACGGAAATAATTGCAACAATAAACATTATGCCTGCGCCTACGGCAAAGACGGGAAAATCCGTAATGAAATACGCAGCCACAAACGCAACGCAAATAACGATCAGCAGCAGAAAAGCAAGCGGGTTAAACTCATTGCTCCGCTCTGCCTGCTTATATTCAGTTTCAAGGTGGTCGCTTTTCTTAACTATTTTTGCCATAAATGCAGTTCCTAAAAAAGTGTTTTTAAAATAATAACATAAGTGCAAGACAATGTCAAAAATTTCAATTTGTTTTTTTCGAATAAATACACAAAATAAACTTGCAAGGTGATGTTGCAGGGCAGTTTTGTTTGCGCATTGCCCTGCAATAAACAGCAAAAGAGGTGTATTTCAAATGGCAAAGAACACAGTTCCCGAGGCTAAGGAGGCTCTCAACCGCTTCAAGATGGAGGCTGCTTCCGAGGTAGGTGTTAACCTTAAGCAGGGCTACAACGGTGACCTTACTTCAAAGCAGGCAGGCTCAATCGGCGGTCAGATGGTTAATGTAATGTGTCCTGTACGACTTGTGCAGGTAAATCGTGCAAATTGGGAGAAAAAAGGACAAATTGAACACCTTACATATGAATTTTTGATAGCAATATAGCAGTTAAAAAGCGTTGAAGCCAATTCCAACTTCAACGCTTACTTTTTAGGAAATGAGTGTTACTGGATCAAAAAATGTACCATCCATTATTATTTCATTTGGGGTATTCAGTGCATTTTCAAATTTATTAATCGAAGCAATGAAAATTTGATGTTCAGAAAAATCTCTAATGAGTATTTGCATCATTTGTTCAATCGTATTTTTTTCAACTTCTCTACCACTTGGAGAATCGCAAAATATAGGATATATTATCCCTGTTTTTTCTCTTAAAACCTGTATATAAATCAACTTGTGAATAAAAACGAGTTTGTGAAGAATTGAGCCAGATTTACCCTTAAGTTTAGAAGTGAAGATATCCATCTTATATCCATCTGGAATCTCTAATTCATCACAATACTTTGTTAGTAAATCATACGCACGATTAACCCAAGGGTTATCTGTTTTTGCTCTTGTCATTAAATTCTTCTTGATTTGATCCCGTTGCTTTTTAAAGCCAGAAATCATTGAGTTTATTTGCACAGCACTTAAGCCTTGTATATTGGCAAGTTTTCTCGTTAATTCCTCATCTGCGGTAGAAATA
>CAJOJV010000062.1 GCA_905234995.1 uncultured Eubacterium sp.
AATCAAAGCCCTGCCACTGCCCGAAGCTTGGAGAATCGGGGCGCAAATCAACGATAACGTCATACACATGCCCGCTTATGCAGCGCACGAGCTTTGGCTGCTGCCGAACAAGCTGAAAATGAAGCGCCCTGATAACGCCTTTTTTTGAAATTGTATAGAAAACTTCCTTGAGCTCGTGGTCAATGCCGTTTGCGCGAAAGGTGTCTATATTATAATCCTTAACAAAGCCTCCGCGCTCATCCGGCGCATAAAACGGCTTTATGAGATATGCCCCGTCAAGCGAAAGCTTTTCAAATTCAAATTTTTGAATCATTGGTTTTTCTCCTCAACGCTTTTTAACCATTGCATTGTTTTTTTTGTTCCCTCTGCAAATCCTATTTCAGGAACAAAGCCCGTATCGTTTTCTGTGTCAGTTGTATCAAAACAAGCCAAGGGCAAATCTGTTCCCGTAAACGGAATATCGCCGAATGACAATTCTAAATTCGGGGCAAGCTCGTTTTGCATTTCTATAATAAATTCTTTTAAAGGCTTTGCCCCGCCACTGCCGATTAAATACTCACAGAAAGGCTTCCCGTCTGAAGCAACACTATAAAATGCCTTTGCAACATCAGACACATAGACGAAATCGTAATTCTGAGTTGCCGCAGTGAACTGCAACGGCTCATTACTTATTATTTTGCGTATTGTGTTATTTACAAATCGCGGAGAAAGCTCCCCAACGCCGTATGCATTGGTTATTAAAGCCCAAACAAGCTCAATCCCGATATCTGCAGCAACGGTTTTGCAAAGCATATGCGCAAGATATTTACCGATTCCGTATATATATCCTGCGCCCGGCTGAGTGCCCTGAGTTCTTATGGCAGCCTCAACCTCACGCTCCATAATGCTTCCTGCGCCGACGAATCTTTTGCAGCCGATTTCCTTTGCAAGCTTCATAAGCTCAACCGTTGTTAATGCGTTTTTAACCTGAATATCATAATCGGCTCTGAGCGGACCTGCTGAGCCCTGCCATGCGAAATGCACGAAGGTATCGCACCCCTCTGCGGTTAGCTCTTCCTTCAAGCCTGATAAATCATTAACATCGCAGGAAATATATCGCAAGTTTTCATTTTCGGTTAATCTTGCGGGCGTGCTCGGCAAATCAATTGCCAGAATTTTAACCCCTTGTGCAAGAAACTCTTTAACAGTGTTGCTTCCGACGAAGCCGTCAGCCCCTGTGATAATAGCTTTTTTCATTTTTATTCTCCACAGTAAAAAGCGATTTGTTTATCCATACACGCTTTGATATCGCCGCCGCAGAAGTAACACTTCGTCCATTCAACGGTTTTTTCTATGGCCGTATCAAGATTCCACTTGGGCTTCCACCCAAAGGTTTTTTTGATTTTTGAGCTGTCAAGCTTAAGGAAGTTTGCCTCGTGGGGACCGCCGTCATATTTATTAATCCATTTAACTTCGTCGCCCCAGTGCCTGATAAAGAGATTTACCAGCTCGCCGGTTTCAAAGCAATCCGTCTCATCGGGGCCTACGTTATACCAACCCGCATATTTCCCGTTTTCATACTGCTTTGCCGCAATCATCAGATATGCAAAAAGCGGCTCCAGCACGTGCTGATACGGTCTGGTGGAATACGGGTTGCGAACGATAATATCCTCTCCGCTTTGAACGGCTCTTACGCAATCGGGAATGATTCTGTCATCCGAAAAATCGCCGCCGCCGATAACGTTGCCCGCTCTGGCCGTTGAGATTGCAACCCTGCCGTCGGCAAAAAAGCTTCTTTTATAGCTGTGAGTTACAAGCTCCGAGCAGGATTTGGAGTTCGAATACGGGTCATATCCGTCGAGCATTTCATCCTCGCGATATCCCCATTCCCATTCTCTGTTAAGATAAACCTTATCGGTTGTAACGTTCAGAAAGGATTTTACAGAATTGCTCTGACGGACGCATTCGAGAATATTAACCGTGCCCATTACGTTAGTCTCATACGTATAAGCGGGGTTTTTATAGCTTTCACGAACAATCGGCTGAGCCGCAAGATGAAGCACAATTTCCGGCTGTGCCTCATCAAACACTCTTTTGAGCTTTTCAAAATCGCGGATATCGCCGATATTGTGATTAATATCCTTTTTAATGCCCGCAAGCTCAAAAAGCGAAGGATTTGTTGAGGGCGCAAGCGAATAGCCGGTTACAATTGCACCGGCATTAAGCAAAATTCTGCAAAGCCACGAGCCCTTAAAGCCCGTGTGCCCTGTTACAAAAACCTTTTTTCCTTTATAAAAAGACAAATCAAAAGTCATTAATCTTCCCACACTTTCCATGGTGCATTTCCTGATTCCCAAAGCACTTCCAATTTCTGCTTTTCTCTGAGAGTATCCATGCACTGCCAGAAGCCCTTATGGATATAAGCGTTTAACTGGTTAATGCTTACAAGTGATTCAATAGGCTCTTTTTCAAAAACGGTTGTATCATCAGCGATATAATCAAAAATCTCAGGCTCAAACACCATAAAGCCGATATTAATCAAATCTCCGTCCATACCGCTTTTCTCCCTGAAAGCGGAAATGTTTGAATCCGAATCGAGCTTAACAACACCCTTATTCTGGCCGAAATTATAAACTGAGACCGTGCCAATCTTGCCTGTATCCTTGTGATACTTAACCAGCTCGCAAATATTAATATCACCGACAGCATCACCGTATGTAAGCAAGAACGCCTCGTTGCCGACATATTCCTTTATTCGCTTAACTCTGCCTCCGGTTTGCGTTTTTAAACCGGTGTCAACAACAGTAACCTTCCACGCCTCTGCCCTTTTATTATGAACAATTACCTCGTTTCCGTTTGTAAAATCAAAGGTAATATCTGAGGTGTGCAAAAAATAATCGGCAAACCATTCCTTGATTATATGCTGCTTGTAACCGGCACAAATAATAAATTCGTTTATTCCGTAAACCGATAATTCTTTCATAATATGCCAAAGAATCGGCATTTCGCCGATTTCAAGCATAGGCTTGGGCTTGAACTGCGATTCTTCGGAAATCCTTGTTCCGAAGCCTCCTGCTAAAATAACAGCTTTCATAATTGTTACTCCGTTTTTTAATCAAATATACTATCGGCAACCTGCAAAGCGCGGTTCAACGCCTGATCCATATTATAATATTTAAAATCAGCTAAGCGTCCGCAAATATATAGGTTGGGTATCTTGCTTGCTTTATTGAGATATTTTGTGTACTGCTCTAAACTCTGCTCCGTTAAAACCGGATAATAAGGTTCGTTTTTCTCTCCGGATTTATAAGGTATTGAATATTCCACCTCATAGGTGGTTCCCTTAACATTCTGCACCGGTAGTTTTTTATATTCAACTATTCTTGTAAAGCCGTCCGCCTGCGGATAAGCAACAACGGGCATATTTTGCTTGCTGTCAATTTCTTCATATTTCCAATCGAATCTCAAGCTTCGATACGGAAGCTGACCGTATTCAAGCTCAAAAAGCTCATCCAAAGCACCTGTATATACTACCGGCACTGTAATTTTTTCACCATTGAAATACAGCTCCTCGTCGCAAACCTTTAAATACTCCAGGGCTTCCGTATTCAAAACACACTCTATGTTTTTATGATTAAGCAGACTTTTAAAAAATTCCGTATAGCTTATCCTTGGCATAACCTGAAACTCATCATCAAAATATCCCACATCGTAATTAAGCCTAATCGGAACACGCTTAAGCACGCTTGGATCTATCTGACTTGCCGGAACGCCCCACTGCTTTGCAGTGTAAAGGCTGTAATCGTTTTCAAATAAGAACATCGCATAATCGCTGACAATGCTGTCCTCACAATTTATCATTTCTAAAACAGGCACAGTTTTTTTACCCGGAAAAGCTTTTAACAAATGGTCTTTAATCTGCTGCGCCTTAGCCGTGGAAAAGAAGTCATCCACAGTGGTAAAATTAAACGGTGTTGGCGTACAAACGCCGTTTATCTCAGCCCCGCAGGTTAATTTAAAATCTACCCAGTCGCCGTATTTATCTATGAAATCAAACAGTTTTTTTTCTGTTGTATGAAAAGTGTGCGGTCCGTATTTATGAACTAAAATTCCGTGTTCATCAACATAATCATACATATTTCCGGCTATATGATTGCGACGCTCAATGATTTTGACCTTTTTTTCTTTTTCAGCAAGAACTCTTGCAACTGCGGCACCGCTTAGCCCGCAGCCGACAACCAGCACGTCTATTTCTTGCATTGCAAATTCTCCGTTTTCAATGTTTGCCATATCGTTCGTTAAGCAATGAAATAAGCACATCGTAAACCCTTTTGGTGTTGGTGGCATCGCAATGATCAAAAACCATGTTCTTAACATTTTGCCTTTTATTAAAAGAAGGGTCTACTCCGTTTGCCACATTGTTTACAAATTCTATCATATCTTTATAGTCTTTGATGTATTCACCGACTACAACATTAAAATAATCAACAGCAAAGCCTGAATCCTTGCCATAGGTTTCGTAATCGTCTATTGTTATACCGATAATGTTATCTGTTAAAAGATAGTCATAATATACCGAGGAATAGTCTGTTATCATCGCATCGGTTGAGCCTAAATACTGATAAAGCTGAACTCCGGCATTTTTCAAATCATTATCACTGATTATCCGCAGATTGGAAAGCTCAATGTTTTTTATTCGTGACATATCTTGCCCGGGATGAGGTTTCAAAAGCAGCAAGACATTCTTTTCTTTTAATACATTATTAAGCTCAACACACTGTTCTTCGCTGTAAAGACAAGGTATGCCAAGAGGGAAAGAAAAGGTGGAATCAATTCTGTCGCTGTTCTTCATTTGCCTGAATGTAGGAAGCCACATAATGATTTTTTCAAAGCTTTCATCAGGAAAGAGTGCTTTGGAGTAATCTGTTTCCTCAAGAATATAATCGTCATTAGGATAGCCTGTATAAACGAATCTTTCATGAGAAATCATCATCTGCTTTTCCTCAATTTCATCAAAAAAAGGTGACATACATACGCAAGCATCGCATTGGTTTAAGAATTCGGTTTGAGCGTGCTGAAGCCTTGATTTGATAAATGACCCGTGTCTTAAATAAAAGAGCACCTGCTTGTCAAATACTTTATCAATATAGCGATGTGAATAAAGCATCGCTCTTGATGTACAAAGAAGATACATTCGGCGAAATCTGCCAATTCGCGTTTTATACTCAAACGGTATAAACTTAACGTTGTTTGTTTTTATATCTTTAAACTCTTTTGGATTATTAACCATCCAAATAATTTTATACTTTTTATTCAAGCCCTGCTCTATCATATAATTATAGACAGGAAAGGTTTGGCTGCCCATATCCGGCACGCTTTCGAGCAGGATTTTTTTGTTTGGATACCAGTTTGACTGAAAAACCTTTTCAGCAAGCTTTTTTATAGCCTTTTTTATACTCATATTATCGCCTGTGAGGAAGCTTTATCTTCCTTCATACATCTTACTGTCATCTTACTGTAGTACTCCTGATATTCTCCGCTGATGATTTCCTCCCACCAAGGGCGGTTATCAAGATACCACTGAATTGTTTTCTTTATGCCATCTGCAAACTTGGTTTCGGGCAACCAGCCGAGCTCGCTGTGAATCTTCGTCGGGTCAATTGCATAGCGAAGATCGTGCCCCTTTCTGTCCGTAACGTAAGTAATCAGGCTCTCGGGCTTTCCGAGCTCCTTGCAAATCAGCTTAACGATATCAATATTTCGCATTTCATTATGCCCGCCGATATTATAAACCTCGCCAACTCTGCCGTTATGGATAATCAAATCAATAGCCTTGCAGTGATCCTCAACATAGAGCCAGTCACGCACGTTTTCTCCCTTGCCGTAAACGGGCAGCGGCTTGTCCGCAAGCGCATTTGCAATCATAAGCGGAATCAGCTTTTCGGGAAAATGATAAGGTCCGTAATTATTTGAGCAACGGCTGATTGTAACGGGCAGGCCGTAGGTGCGGTGATACGCCAACACAAGCAAATCCGCGCTCGCCTTTGAAGCGGAATAAGGGGAGCTTGTGTGAATCGGCGTTTGCTCGGTAAAAAAGAGGTCAGGTCTGTCAAGCGGCAAATCGCCGTAAACCTCATCGGTTGAAACCTGATGATAACGCTTGATGCCGTGCTTGCGGCACGCGTCCATAAGCGCCTGTGTGCCGAGAATGTTGGTTTGCAGGAACACCTCGGGATTTTCAATCGAGCGGTCAACGTGCGACTCCGCCGCAAAGTTGACAACCATATCGGGCTGCTCCTGCTCAAAGAGCTCATCAACCGCATCCCTGTCGCAAATATCAGCCTTTACAAATCTGAAATTTGGCCTATCCATAACCCCTTTCAGGGTTGAAAGATTGCCGGCATATGTTAACTTATCAAGGCATATGATGCGGTAATCGGGATGCGCCTTCAGCATATAGAAAATGAAGTTTGAGCCGATAAATCCCGCCCCGCCTGTAACAATAATTGTCATTTAAAAATCTCCGTCTGCAACAGTTTTTAAATATTTTCCGTAATCTGATTTTCCGTATTTTTCTGCGGATTTGATTAACTCATCCTTGCTGATCATGCCCTTGCGAAAGGCAATTTCCTCGGGTGCGGAAATTCTGATACCCTGCTGGGTCTGAATGGTACGCACAAAATCCGCAGCGTCAATCAGGCTTTCCATCGTGCCGGTATCAAGCCAAGCAAAGCCCCTGTTTAAAAGCTTAACGTCAAGCTCTCCGTTATCAAGATAAACCTTGTTTAAATCCGTTATCTCAAGCTCGCCGCGCGCAGAGGGTTTCAGCCCTTTAGCATACTCGACGCAGCGATTGTCGTAAAAGTAAAGCCCGGTAATCGCCCAGCGCGACTTGGGATTCTTCGGCTTTTCCTCCACGGAAAGCACCTTGCCCTCCTTGTCAAACTCAACAATGCCGAATCTCTCGGGATCTTCAACATGATAAGCAAACACGGTTGCGCGGCGGTTTTCCTCAGCATTTTTCAGTGCGCCGGCAAGAATACCGCCAAGACCTGCGCCGTAAAAAATATTATCGCCCAGAATCATCGCGCAGCAATCATCGCCGATAAATTCCTCACCGATAATAAACGCCTGCGCCAAGCCGTCCGGAGAGGGCTGCTCTTTGTATGTAAGCTTGATTCCGTAGCGGCTGCCGTCCCCGAGAAGCTTTTCAAAATTAGGCAAATCCGCAGGAGTTGAAATTATTAATATGTCGTTAATGCCCGCCAACATCAGCGTGCTGAGCGGATAATAAATCATCGGCTTATCATAAATGGGAAGCAGCTGCTTTGATGCAACCATCGTCAGCGGATAAAGCCTTGTCCCGCTCCCCCCTGCTAATATAATGCCTTTCATATAATTCACTTCCTATTCAAGAATTATATTGCAAATTCTTTCAACATCCTCAAGCGCCAGGTCTGCATACATCGGCAGGCACAAAACGCTTTGTGAAATCTTTTTGGCAATCGGAGTAGCCTCCGGCTTTGCCGTCGGATAATCCTTATAGCACTCGAATTCGTTTGTCAGAGGATAGAAATATTTTCTTGCAAAGATTCCCTCCGCAGCAAGCTTTTCAAAAACCTCATCGCGATTATACTTATACCCGTCAAACAGGACGGGAAAATACGCATAATTCGGCGTTACGCCCTCCTGAACGGGTGAAAGCTTAATGCCGTCAATATCGCTCAGGAGCGATACGTATTTTTCGGTAACAAGTTTGCGCTTGGCAATCTCCTCGTCAATATGCCGCAGGTTGCAAATGCCCATAGCAGCCTGAAACTCGTTCATCTTTGCATTTCCGCCGACATAGGGCGTGCTTTCCTGCCCGTGAATACCGAAGTTTTTGATATCATTCAAGGTCTGCATCAGACTCGAATCCGAATAGCATAACGCGCCGCCCTCAATTGTATTAAACACCTTGGTTGCGTGGAAGCTGAACATTGCGGCATCGCCGAAATTTGCGGTGCTGATTCCCTTATACTTAACGCCGAAGGAATGCGCCGCATCGTAGATAACCTTAAGCGAGTGCTTGTCCGCAATAGACTGAATTGCCTCAACGTTGCAAACATTTCCGTAAACATGAACGGGAATAACAGCGCAGGTTTTATCCGTAATCAGCGCCTCGATTTTGCTTTCGTCAATTGTATAATCCTTTGGCTTAACGTCGCAGAAAACGGGGACAAGCCCGCAACGCACGATTGCGTGAGTAAGCAAAGGTAAAGGGGGTGGTGATAATCTCGCCGCCCTGCGGAAAAGCCATTGCCTCAAGCACGTTTTCAAGCGCAAGATGGCCGTTAGTGAACAGGGTTAAATTAGGGGTTTGAAGATATGCTATCAAATCCCTTTCCAGCTGCCTGTGCTTCGCACCGTTATTCGTGAGCCATCGGCTGTCCCACAGTTCTTTAATTTCTTCACAATACTCCTCAAATGCAGGCATTGAGGAACGAGTTACGTTAATTTGTTTATTCATCGTTTTAAAACAATACACAAGTAGCTTTGATTAAACTATTTAATAATTTCACTCAATTCTAAAACAAGTTTTTCTGTTTTATCCCATCCCAAACAAGGATCGGTAATGGATTTTCCATATATGCCCTGACCAATTAATTGGTTACCATCAACAAGATAGCTTTCAATCATAAGTCCTTTTACAAATCGATTGATTTCTCTGTGCTTTTCACAGGCGGAAAAGATTTCTTTAGCAATTCTTGTCTGTTCATCATAGTGTTTCTTAGAATTGTTGTGATTGCAATCAATAATAACAGAAACATTTTTTAAATTTCGTTTAATATATAAATCATACAAATTTACTATATCTTCATAATGGTAATTCGGGCAAGACTTTCCGTCTAAAGTCTGATATCCTCTCAGTATTGCATGTGTATAAGGATTTCCATTTGTCTGGCATTCCCAGCTGTGATAAATAAGCTTTTGCGGACTTTGTGCTGCAACAATGGCATTTAGCATAACCTCTAAATCGCCACCTGTTGGATTTTTCATTCCTACAGGCATATCCATTCCGCTTGCAACGAGGCGATGCTGTTGGTTTTCAACCGAACGGGCTCCCACTGCCAAATACCCAAGCAAATCGCTAATATAGTAAGTCGCTTCAGGATAAAGCATTTCATCAGCACAAAAAAAGCCCGTTTCTTGAATAATCCTCAAATGCATTTTTCGTGTTGCAACAATACCTTCATATAAATTATCCAAGAAGCTTTCTGTGTCCGGACAATGCAATAACCCTTTATACCCTATCCCTGTAGTTCTGGGCTTACTGGTATATACCCTTGGAACTATTAAGAAGCAATCCTTCACCCGCTCGTTAAGTTCACGCAATCTGTATGTATAATCCAACACAGCAGTTTCATTATCTGCAGAACAGGGCCCAATGCAAAGAATCTTCCTGTTGTCTTTTCCGGAAAGAATGTTTTGAATTTCGGCAATTGTTTTTTTTCGGTTTTGTTCCTGTGCAGAAGTCAATGTCATTTCTTCTCTTAAAATTTCTGCATCAGGCATCCTTTTAACAAAAATCATTTTTTATTCCTACTATCAAGGAGTAACGGCTATTCCCAATTCAGCCGATTTATACGCTGCATATATAACTTTAATTGTGTCATATGCAAGATTAAAATCAGACTTTGGCTTTCGATTGAAATAAATTGATTCCATAAAATCTCTCATTTCATCTGTATAGCCGCGAATTATCTCATCTTCCAAAAAAGTTTTATTCCATCCGAGTTTTGACGGTAACATTTCAGAAATATAAACATTTTCCAATCTGTCTTCATCCAAAAAATAAGTTTCCATCATATCAGACATGGTTAATTTGCAATTAATAACTGCATCATTACAGTACAATTCAACATAATTTCTGCTTCCGCCAAGCAAAGTATCTGTTGCAATTACAGTTGCTCTTGAATCGTCTGAAAACGTAATAATGACAGTCGCACAGTCTTCAACATCGTTTGGACGTGCAGCTATATGTCTGTGATCGTATTCGCTCAAGCCAGGAGTTATCTGCCCCATATCGGCAAATACACTTTTAATGGTAATCTTCTCTCCTCGTGCTTCGCCTTCAATATGCTTTAACCACAAAACAGCTGTAAGAGGATGTGCCCCGGTGCGAATGAATGTTCCTCCGCCCGTCTTGCTCCATTCTCCGGCAACGGGTGAACTTGAACCTTTTAAGCTTTCTTCCCCTTTAGCATATAGTATTTTGCTTTTCTTTTGCTGAATTATCTCCGCAGCTTTATTTACTGATGGAGCATAAACAAAGTTTTCTGCATACATAAACATGCAATCTGATTCATCAACAACAGCTTTCAATTTGTCAAGCGCATTTAAAAGCTCTTCATACATTTTAACTTTTGAAACCTTTAATCCGATTGGTTCTTCGTCCCCTGCCATACCAAAATACCCACTAAGTGGTTTTTCGCAGATAACATGTTTTCCTGCTTTCAATGCACGAATAATCATCTCCTCATGAACATACGGCGGGGTACAAATATCAATAACGTCTATTTCCGGATCATTAATAAGATCTTCAAAATTTAAACTGGCATTTTGAAACCCGTAACGCTCTTTCATAGCATTAACTTGTTCAAACCTTCTTGCAATGATGTGTTTGTAACAAACGGGCACACCGGTATATCTCTGCAAAGCATTTAAATGAAGTTCTGCCGCTCTTCCTGCACCTGCTACACCAATGCATATTTCATTCTTTGAATTCATAAACGCCTCCAATAATCCAATAGCTTTTATTCGATAATCACCAAATCTGAACGATAATTATCTATAAGCACTTGTTTCATCTCAGAATCGGAACGAAACATCATAAACAAAAAACCTACCGGTTCCGACTGACAATGAGTAATGCTATCTCCGGGTTTTTTCAACATAAAATCAGATAAAACAAACTTTTTATACTCATCGGGTATATTGATTTCCTTTATACGGCCGTTTTTTTCACTAATAATTGCTTTATAGGCAAAAAAGCCGACTTGTTCAACTCCTTTTGGAAAGTTTTCACATGAAAACCCACATCTTGCCCGAGCCTCCCAGTAATCCCACGGCAGACCGGTCAACAAGTCACCAGGAACGGAATACATATTTCCTATGGCTCTTCGCATAACTTCAATTATCATAGGCTTTCCGTCACAAACAATATATTGAAGATGAAAGATTCCGTCTTTTAGTTGTAATTTTTTAGCAATTTTTTCTATTTCCGGAACAATTATTTTGGCTGATTCCTCAAAGTTGTCAGCCGGATATGTATCTATTTCCACTCTATATGGATTCTGAATTGAATACTCATTATTGCTTACATATGCGCGAACTTTTTGATTTACCAAAAAAGAACAAAAACCATGTTGAGATCCTGTTAAATATTGTTCAGCCACAATAACTCCGGATCTCGTTTTTGAAAAAGCTGTTTTTACAGCCCTTTCTGCTTCTTTGAATGAATCTATTTTTGTGATTCCGTTACCCGCACTGCAATCAGTTGGTTTAATGATAATTGGATAAGCATTCGTTATTTTAAGAAAATTCAACGCATCAGATTTTTTAGTAAACATTTCTGTCCAAGGCGAAGGAATGTCCATCTCCCTAGCAAATTTTTTAAAGCGATCCTTGTTGTGCAGAATACAGGTTGTATCATACGAGTCATAACCCGGAAGATTTAACTGTTCGGCAACATATGCTGCTGTATATACACCATAATCATTACAACACGCACAAATACGATCAACTTTTTCTTTCTTTGCGATTTGCAAAATCAAATCAAAATTAGAATAATCTGCTTCAATATACTTATCGCAATATTTTTCTCCAACCAGTCCGGGTATTGCCCCTGTAACAACTATTTCTAAGCCTAGTTTTTTTAATCCTCGTATTAGCCCCAAATCATTATGACTTGCACATAATAATAAAACTTTCATTCCGCTGTTTCCTTTTTGTTTCGTTTTTTAATAAAGCTTTTTGCTATGCCTAAAACATATTCAAAGCTGTCAATTTTAAATAGCTTTGATAATCCGAAATAAATTGCCATTCCCAACGGCACCTGAATTATCAGTTTTAATATATCGTTGAGCTGAATAAAGTTTATTGAGAATACCGCCGCACCCATAAACAATGATAATCCGATATTCGGCAGCATATCCTTAAGCTGTTCAAGATAAGAATACTTCATCAGCTTTTTGTTGGGGTATGAATTAATAATTTGACCGGCAATGCTTGTGAACAACAAGCTGTATGCCATCGCCATAACGCCGAACCACATTGTGGAAAGTATAGCTGCAAGATCAACTGCTTTCTTTATTATTTCCAGCTTAAAAAAGATATCGCTGCGCCCCGATGCTTTTATTGCGTTCAAATTGGATGTATGAACGGGATAAAACGCATAAGTGAAACAAAAAATTCGCAAAAACGGGACGCACGGAAGCCACTTATCGGTAAGAATAATACTAATAACCGGTTCTGCACAAACAGCAAGGCCCACCATCATCGGCATAATTAGATATGTGCTGGTTTTTAAAGAGCGCCTTGTCATATTTTTCAAGGACTCCATATTGTCCTGAGCAGCAGCCATTGACGGAAACAACACGCTGTTAAGCGAAGTATCTATATTGCTTATCAGCATATTGGGAAAAGTGTCTCCCTTGTTATAAAAAGCAAGATCCTCGGCGCTGTACATTTTTCCGATAATCAGCTGCCTGATTTTATCGTAAACAACATCAAGAATATTTGAGGCAAGCATTTTCCAACCAAAGGAAAATAATGCTTTCAGTCTATTTAAAGAAAATTCCTTGGTTGGTCTCCACTTAACCGTAACCCACAGAATAATTGTGTCAACAGCGGAATTAAACAGATTTGAGGCAACTAACGCCCACACGCCATAGCCTCTGTACGCCATCCAGATGCCGATAACCCCTGCACCGATTGTGCCGCCCAAGGTGGCAAAGAAAAATCTTTTAAACATCAGATTCTTTGACACATATGTGTGCTGCATTCCGTTTATACCGCCGATTAACAGGGTTATTCCCATTACTCTGATGATGGAGGTTAATTCCGGCATTTCATAAAATTTTGCAATCAACGGTGCAAAGCCAAACAGCAACGCATATAACACAACACAGGATAAAAGATTAAAATAGAAAACTGAGGAATAATCAAGTGAATCAGGATTTTTCTTCTGAATAAGCGCACTACTGAAGCCGCAATTAACGAATATCTGAAGAATTGCCGTAAAAACCGTAACAAGTGCAACTACTCCATAAACCTTTGGTTCTAACAAACGCGCCAGAATAAGGGATACAATAAAGTTAACCCCTTGCGCTCCTGTTCGTTCAAAAAACCTCCACAATACATTTGAGGTTACTGTTTTTTTGTTTGCTTTCATAAATATGTTTGTTCCTATAAATTAGTGTAAATTTCTTCAATTTGTCTGCAGACGGCGTCTTTTGAAAAACGGTTTATGCAATCCGTTCTGATTTGCTCTGCATTATACCTGCCGTAATTCTTATATATTTCTTTCATTCTATCGGCAAGCTCGTCAATATTGCCGTATTCAACAAGGAAGCCGTTTGAGGAATTGATAATATCATCCGCTCCCTGCCCTTTCGTGCCGATGCACGGCAAACCGCTTGCAAGCGCTTCAATATAAACTATGCCAAACGGTTCTACCTGACTTGTAAGAACAAACGCATCCGCACTTGAAAACAAATCTTTACTTTGTTCCCTCGAATATCTTCCTATCGTCTCTATGCGT
>CAJOJV010000063.1:0-5550 GCA_905234995.1 uncultured Eubacterium sp.
AAACCGTTAAGAAAACTGAATAAAAAACCGCCAGTCCAATATCGCATTGAACTGGCTGCTTAATTCTTTTTTGTGTCTACTAACTATTGACTAGGTCAGTACGGAGCCTTTTTATTATTCACATATTAATAAGCCGTAGCCGTTTTTGCGCTTATAAACAACCTTGGTTTCGCCGTCAATTCCGAGGAAAACGAAAAAACTGTGGCCGAGCATTTCCATCTGAACGATTGCCTCATCATCCGTCATCATATTCGGAGTAATCGTTTTTGTTCTCTTAATATCAACGCTTTCAAAATAAGCCTCGTCAAAATTATCCATTGAAACGTCGTCGCCGAGCTCATCAATGGATTCGGCAATCATATCAATGCCGCCCTTGCGCTTTTTATCAACGAAATATGTTTTAAGCTTGCGAAGCTTGCGCTTAAGGTCATCAACCGCAGCGTCAATGGCAGGTTCAATTCTTTGTTCCGTAGCTTCGCCCCTGATATATGAACCGAAGTGCTTAACCGTTATATCGCACTGATAGCCGTCTTTAAGCTTTTTCAAAGTAACGTCAAAGGCGGAATCCTCGGGAAGCATTTTTTCAATTCGCCTGAGCTCGGATTCAATTCCGTCCTTTGCGCCCTGTTTAAGTTCAAAGCCTCTTGCAGTAATGTTAATCATAAATGTTTACCTCCTGATTGGAAAAATAGGATAAACCATCCCGAATATATTATACACCATATTTTCCAAAAAGAAAAGCATAATAATTTCTTTTTCGAATTAATAATGTAATAGTGGAATTCGGGCAAAAAATATGTTAATATATTTTCAGTTTATTCAT
Organism: uncultured Eubacterium sp.; assembly: GCA_905234995.1. GTDB lineage: Bacteria > Bacillota > Clostridia > Oscillospirales > Acutalibacteraceae > Eubacterium_R. The sequence goes on from CAJOJV010000063.1 coordinate 824, forward strand.
TGAGGTTTTCTGATATGAAAGAAGGATTTAAGCGAATATATTTTCTTGATGAGCTGCGCGGCTTTGCGCTTCTTGCGATGGTGGTGCACCACACGCTTTATGACGTGGGCTTCGTGCTCGGCTATCAGTGGGGCTATGCGGCGTTTGATTTCCTCTGCCTGCTTCAGCCGATATTCTGGGGGATTTTCATAATCACCTCCGGCGTGTGCTCCCGCCTTTCAAGAAACACGCTCAAAAGGGGCGCAATCGTGCTTGGCTGCGGGCTTGCCGTTACGCTCGTTACGGCTGTGATAATGCCGCTTACCGGCATCACTGGGGCGGAGATTTATTTCGGAATTCTCTCCTGCCTCGGCGCGTGTATGATAATCACCGGGCTTCTGATGAAACCGATTGAAAAAATCAATCCGATTGCCGGAATGCTTATTATGGCGGCGCTCTTTCTGATTTTTTACAGCGTCGGAAACGGCAGCTTGCTTTTCGGGCTGATAAAGCTGCCGCACGCGCTTTATTCAACGAATTGGCTTATGCCGCTCGGCTTTTATAAAGAAGGCTTTTTCTCGGCGGATTATTTCCCGCTCCTGCCTTGGCTGTTTATGTTTTTATTCGGCGCCTTCCTCGGCAGCTATGCAAGGGCGGGCGCATTTCCGCAAACGCTTTATAAAAGCAGAAGCAAAGCGCTGCAGGCAATCGGCAGAAACAGCCTCTGGGTTTATCTGCTGCACCAGCCGATTTTATATGCAATAATGTATGCAATCTCTTTTTTGCAGCTGATATTCTGATTAAAACTTAATATATGAATAACAAAAAGGCGCACCCTTTCATAAAATGAAAAGGTGCGCTTTGCAGTTCTAAGACCAAGTGGTGTTATGCCCTTGAGAGGCTTGGTCTGTTTGGGCTGATTTGAATATTGCGCGGGGGTTTTTCTCCCGCGCAGGTGCGCTAATTCAGTGCGCTGCTTAGCAGCTTTTCAGCTTTTTCAAGAGCTGCATCGCAGTAATAAAGCCGATTTCTGATAATATCCTTAGCGGTTTTAATATGGTGCGAAACCGTCGGCTGTGAAAGAAAAAGCTCCTCGGCAATCTCGCTTTGAGTTTTGCCCTCGTAATAGCTTTTTCTGATGCATATTTTCTGGCGCTCCGTTAAATCCTGCTCAATTATAATCGGCAAAACCTCCTTAATTGCCCGCCTGCTTATGCTTCTGTAATTAATGCCGCTGCAATCCGTGCCTGCGGGCGCAGCGCAGATTTCTTCAATGAAGCCTGCCATCGTCTTTGCCCTCATAATAATTGCCCAGCGAAACCGAGATGATTTTGCACTGGCAAGCCATATCATAAAAGACCTTTATTTTTCGTCGAAGGAGATATAAATCCTCTCCCTTATAAACATAAAGAAGCGGCAGCAGCCCTTCAATCTTTGCATTTAAGATTTCGTATTGGTGTTCATATTCGTCAGCAAGCTCTGTAACCTTCAATTTTCCACATCCTTTACATTCGTTTTACTGATAAGTCAAATTTGTAAAGCGCTGAACGGGGCGGTGTGCTTTACATATTTCATATTAATAGAACAATTGTTCTATGTCAAGAAGGAATTTAAATTTTAAGGATAATTTTTCCTTTGAGCTTTTTTATGGTACAAAAATCGAACCCTTGTGAAAAAATAATTCACAATTAATAATCCGTTTTTTTGATAATACTGCCGAAAAGTTATTGTCAATGTTGACAAAAAAACGCTTTATGATATAATTGATTTTACCTTAAGGCGGAGCCGCAACCGCTTTAAGTATCTTGTCCTCCTATAGTTTGTTATAGACAGAGAGGGGAAAGGCAGTGTGTTAGACACTGCCTTTCTTCTTTTTTGCAAAAATATGTTGATAGATGCATAAATATATGATATATTTAAATTGCAAAAAAATATTTTTTGGGAGGATTTTTTATGTTACCACAGAAACCACTTGCTGAATCATATCAGCTCTTTTTCAAGAATCTGTTCAATTTCAACGGCAGAACAAGGCGCTCCGATTATTGGAGAGTAATTCTTATCAACGCCGTTGTTGCCGGCGTAGCATCAGGAATAATCGGCGGCATCTTCGGCGGACTGTCTGCCGTTGCATACAACAATTATGCTTACACTGCAGGCTCTGTGCTTTCTGCAATTTCAAGCATTATCACATCATTGATAAGCCTTGCTGTTTTCGTTCTTGAGCTTGGTATCACAATCCGCAGACTGCACGACGTTGGCAAGGATTGGACTTATTATCTTTTAGGCCTTATTCCGATTGCAGGCGGCATTATCGTTTTCATCGCTCTTGTAACGGACAGCCAGCCCGGTGACAACCAGTTTGGCCCGAACCCGAAAGGCGTTAGCGGCCCTGCATACCAGGCACCTGCTCAGGGCTATGCTCCTCAGCAGAATTACGGCTATGCACAGCAGCCCGCTCAGCCTTACGCTGCACCTCAGCAGCCCGCTCAGCCTTACGCTGCACCCCAGCAGCCCGCTCAGCAGTACGCAGCTCCTCAGCAGCCTGCACAGCAGTATGCGGCTTCTCAGCCTGCTCAGCCCGCACAGCCTGCAGCACCGGCTCAGCCCGCTCCTGCATCCGCACCGACATATTGCTCAAGCTGCGGTTCTCCGGTTCCGCTCGGCAGCAGCAATTGCCCCAACTGCGGAGCACAGGTAAAATAAATTAACTAATAACTCTGCTCCACACCGTGGGGCAGTTTTTTATGTAAAAAAGAGTTTGTCGCGCTGCGCCGGAAGTGGTCAGTGGTCAGTGCCCAGTGGTCACCGGTCACTATAACGACAAATCCAAATTTGTCTATTATCACCAAAACGCTTTTTTGTTTTTCTATGTTTTAAATTATTGAAAACTTATTTTTCATATAGTAAAATTAAGATATACTATACTTTTAAGGGTGAAATTTATGGATAATATTATTACTATTAACTCTGAAAGAGATGAAAGAGTTTTCATTCACGCGGTTAACGGGCATTATATCACGGCAAGCGCACACATTGATTTCTATGTGGGCACATCCGATATCAAGCATAATCACGATGTTTCCGTTTGCGCGGCAAAGCTGCTTGCGGAATACTATCAGATGCGCGGCATCAGGATTGACACCGTGCTCTGCCTTTATGAAACGCAGACCCTCGGCGCATATGTTGCCGATGAGCTTTCAAAGCCGAATATGTTTAACCCTAATCCGACGACGGATATTTTCGTGCTCGGCCCGGAATACGACGTTTCCGGCAATATGATTTTCCGCGATAACCTTGTTAGGATGATTAAGGATAAGCGCGTGCTTATTCTGATGTCCTGCATCACAAGCGGCAAAACCGTTGAAAGAGCGATGGACAGCGTTGCTTATTACGGCGGCAGAGTTTCAGGAATCTGCGCGGCATTCAGCTCCGCAGCGCAGATTGGCGGCATAGAGGTTAACCGCATTTTCAGCGATAAGGATTTGCCGAGCTACAAGGTTTATGATAAGCACAATTGCCCGCTCTGCCAGCAGGGCATTCCGGTTGACGCACTTGCAAACGGCTACGGTTATTCACAGTTAAGAAGGTAAAAAATGACAAAAGCGCCCGGATTTCCGGGCGTTTTTTTACACCGTTTACGTATTGACTAAATATGGATTTCAAAGTATAATATCAACACGGATTGTTAAAATAATAACAATTTGATTCTATATGTTTGAGGTATTTGTTATGAAAAACTATTTTGATTTAAAGGGTCAGGTTGCTCTTATCACGGGCTGTTCAACCGGTCTCGGCGTTCAGATGGCAAAGGCGCTTGCAAATCAGGGCTGCAACATCGTTGCCGTTGCCCGCCGTCAGGACAAGCTTGACGAGGTTTGCGCAATGCTTAAGGTTGAATACGGCGTTGATGCGCTTGCACTTCGCTGTGATATCACCGACACCGATATGGTTAACGACACCGTTGCAAAGGCGCTTGAGCATTTCGGCAGAATTGATATTCTTATCAACAATGCGGGCACGGGCGCAGTTGCTCCGGCAGAGGATATCACGGACGAGCAGTTCGGCGACGAGTGCAATATTGACCTCTTCGGCTCCTTCAGAGTTGCTCGTGCAGTTGCAAAGCAGGCTATGATTCCCGCAAAGTACGGCAGAGTTATCAACATCGCTTCAATGTACGGTCTCGTGGGCAACAAAATTGCAGGCTCTGCTCCGTATCACGCAGCAAAGGGCGGCGTTGTTAATCTCACCCGCGCGCTTGCAGCGGAATGGGGCAAATACAACATCACCGTTAATTCCATCTGCCCCGGTTATTTCTACACGGATTTAACGAGAGATACGCTTAACAGCGATTTCTTCCAGCAGAATGCAAAAACGATGATTCCGATGGAGCGCTACGGCGAAGAGGGCGAACTTGATTCAGCAGCACTTTTCTTTGCAGCACCCACATCAACCTACGTTACGGGCGTTAATCTTGCAGTTGACGGCGGTTACACCTGTATGTAAATTCACACAAAGAAGAACCCGAGGTTAATCCTCGGGTTCTTTTTATATTCCTCCGTTATAAGAAACGAAGCCGCATTTATTATCCGACGTGCCGTTGACCTTGTAGGAAACGAGAAACATTCCGTTTGCCTTTGCATAGCAATCGGCGGTTTCGTATTTGCCGAGCGTGCCGACCTTGGTTTTCTTTGCGGTGTCCGCATAAACCGTTTCGGGCGTTGAGCCGTTTTTCCACACAAGGGGCTTTG
>CAJOJV010000063.1:5609-6347 GCA_905234995.1 uncultured Eubacterium sp.
CTCCAATCCGTGTGATTGATATTTTTAACCACTCCGCAGCCGTTATAATTCTGCTCAACGGTATAAAAATAATTCTTAGTTGCCGAGATTACTATGCCGCAATGACCGTACAAGCCGCTCGTTCTGACGAACACATCACCCTTTTGCGGAACGAAATCCGGCGTGTTTGCAATCGGCTTGAATATGCTCTTTATGTATTTGCCGTTTCTGCTGAGCCAATACATTTTGGCATTGCCGATTGACTGAGGAATTGCATCAAGCACCTCAAGAATATACAGCTTTACGAGGCTGACGCATTCGCCCTTATAGGTGCCGTTATATGCATACGACTGCCCGACCTTATATCGGCTTAAAAACTGCTCAAAGGTCACTGCTCTTCCCCGCTTTCATCCTTTGAGGAGCGCAGCTGCAGGAGCACATCCTTAAGCTTCTGCGGAATCGGAATAAACTCCGCCGCGTTTTCAAGGATTGATATGCCCTCGTTGCAGATAAAGAAAGTTATCGTAACCTCCCTGAGCGGGATTGCATCGCCGAGCACGCGCTGCAAAATGACCGCAACCGCGACGACGATGAAGATAACGACCTTTTTAATCAGCCCCTTATATCCGATTTCGCTTGATATAGTTTTGGTGTAAAAGCCCTTTGCAACGCCCGTTATATAATCAAGCACGACGAGCGCAATGAGGGCATAAAGGATTACGTCAAACCCTCCGTACATAAAAGCCAGCACACCTCCGA
>CAJOJV010000064.1 GCA_905234995.1 uncultured Eubacterium sp.
CTCCAATCCGTGTGATTGATATTTTTAACCACTCCGCAGCCGTTATAATTCTGCTCAACGGTATAAAAATAATTCTTAGTTGCCGAGATTACTATGCCGATATGACCGTATAAGCCGCTCGTTCTGACGAACACGTCGCCCCTCTGCGGGATGAACTCCGCCGCGTTTTCAAGGATTGATATGCCCTCGTTGCAGATAAAGAAAGTTATCGTAACCTCCCTAAGCGGAATTGCATCGCCGAGCACGCGCTGCAGGATGACCGCAACTGCGACGACAATGAAAATAATAACCTTTTTAATCAGCCCCTTATAGCCGATTTCGCTTGATATAGTTTTGGTGTAAAAGCCCTTTGCAACGCCCGTTACGTAATCAAGCGCGACGAGCGCAATGAGGGCGTAAAGAATTAAGTCAAACCCTCCGAACATAAAAGCAAGCACGCCTCCGACAGTGCCGCCGATGACACTGAATAAATTAAAATCCTTCATAATAATCACCATAGCCTTTCAGGCAACAAATAGTTAATTAAAAATCACCAAAAGCCTCCGTTGCCTGAACAGGCGTTATGGTGATTACAGCCATCGCTCGTTGTTGCGCAGCAACAAACTGAGCGGGCAATATAATTTGATTAGTGTGAATTTTCACACTAATTCTCCTTTTAGCTGATTGCCTCATTGAGTGTAATAATTACGTCCTGCAAATCGTTTACGCTCGTTAATGCCGAGGACTGCTTTTGCAATGCAAACCTGACGAAGCGGATATCCGCAATACTGCCTGAAGGCGCATTCGTTGAGGCGTCGTTCTGAATGGTTTCACCCCAGCCTGCCTTAACGTAAGCATCGCCGTTTTCATCCGTCTGAACGTCCAGATAAGCTTTCATATATGAGGTTAAGGCGGTTTTGTTTGAGTTGTAATAAACAGCCTTTGCATTTGATGCCAGCGTGCAGTTTTTAAACCTTATCAGCACGGAATTATTTGCAGTTGCGCCTGACAAATCACAGGCAATATAATCCGTTACGAAATAACCGTTTTGGGCATAAAGCGTGTTATCACTTTTAAAGCGATAGTTAATATACGCAGTTGAATAATCAAACACATTTGTATATGCAGGGGCAGAAGCCGTGCCCTGCACATTAATTATTAATTCGCCGCCCGTGAGCATTGAGGACGGAATTGATATCACGCCCTGAGAATAAACCTGAGACGTTATATCCGTGCCGTTAAGGAGCACCTGAGCGTTAACGTTATCAAGCTCATAGCCCGTTGACGGCGTTATCGTTGCGCTGTATTCGCCGCTGCCTAAAAACAGAGCCTGCGCGTTTGAGCTTGCGCAATTCGTCAAAAGATTTGTGATATGCGTGAACTGCTCGGCGGCGCCGTCAATAACGCAGTTTCTGAAAGCATTTACCCTTGAAGCGCTGATGCCGAGAGTTTCAATCATCCATCTGCCAAGCTTTTCCTGAATGCTGCTGCCAGTTAACGCCTTAATATCCGATATGAAATTCTTCCACTCATCCTCATTCCTTGCCCTTAAGCTGCTTTCCGTGGCGGTTGTTGAATAGAAATTCGATAATTCATAATCCTTATCAATATCGGATAAGGAGCAGCCGAGAAGCCCTTCGATAAGTGTGCTGAGCGTGCCTGCCCTGTCAATGCCCTCCGAGCAATGATAATATATCGGCGATCCATTTGTTACTGCATCGAGCACGCATTCAAGCGCTTCCTTCACTGCCGCGCTGTTTGACTGATAAAGCGCCGCCTTATACCACATATATGCGGAGCCGTATTCGGGCTTCGAATAGCCGACATTGCCAAGCACGGAGCCGCTCTGCTCAGCAAGCTCGGTGCCTCTTAAATCAAGCTCCCATCTTACGCCGCACTGGTTTACGAGCACGTCCGCATCGCTTGCCGAAACCTCCGAGCCTCTGAACAGCTTTCCGTATCTGACAGTGCCCGTTTCAACGCCTGCGCTGTTATACGTTTTCCACCCGCCCAAATCTCTGGCGTTATGCGCCGCAGGGCATTTGATAACTCTTACCTGCCCGCTCGGGTGAAGCAAGCCTGTTTTAACAATTTTACCGTTTGCAACTACGTTAAACGGTGTATTTACATTCGGGATAAGATTAAAAAAGGTTTGCAAACCTGCGCTTACTGTTTTTTTACAGCCGTTAATATAAAGTTCTCCCTCAGGAAGCGTTATCGCTTTTCCTACCGGCTCACAGTATTCTGCATTACTGCCCGACGGAGCATATGAGGTTATTAAAGTGTTTTCATAATCAGCATCAGAGCTGTAATCCGCTTCCTCCAAATAATCCTCCATATGCCTGTTCATAGCGTCCCAAATAACAAGCTCGGGCGTTATTTCATACACCGCTGCAATTTCCGAATGAAGCAGGGCTTCAACCTGGTCTTTAGTGTAAACGCTCTGCGCCGCTGCGTTCGCCGCCTGAGCCGCTTCGTTTGCAGCCTGAGCCGCTGCGCTTGCGGCAGACGACGCCTGCTGAGCCTGACTGATTATTGCCGCATTTTCCTCCACGTAATCGGCATAGCCCTTAATCTCCGTTACCGTGGAAATCGGCGGAGTATGCGACGGGCGTTCGCGCCGCGTCAGCTTAAACACGACCGTTGCAATCGTCGTTCCGCTGTTTTCATCCTCAAGATAAATCCAGCCGCGAAAGCTGCCATAGGCGCGCTGCGTGCAAAAATCGGGAATGAGAACCGTGCCGACGCCGTTTTCAACCGTGCCCTCCATCATAAACGGATCGCCCGAGCCGTTCTGAAAATGCATTTCAAAGGTTTCGGGCAAATCAAGCCCCTCAATCTGAAGCCACTGCCCGTAATCCCACTGATAAAGCTCCGTTTCAACTCTTCTGATACCGTTTGCAAATTTTACTTTTATCATTTTTTCACCTCATAATTTTAGTAATATAGATTTTGATTTAGCTTCTTGCTTTTTTAAAAAAAGAGCAAAAAAAATAGCCCCTGCCTTTCAGCCGAACTATTTTGAAAAACTAATATTACCGTGCAGTGCATCGAGAAAAGCGATTGCGCACCGCCCATGCAAACGCCCTCCGAATGCAGCTTAAAGAGTAGCAGCAAAATTTAACTCTGTCAATAAAACGGGCACAAAATATTTATAATATGCATATTTCAGGCTATAAATTTATTCAAAAAATCCATTCACAAACGCTGAGAAATATTATATAATGGTATAGTAGGCGATTACTAACCTGAAAAACGGAGGACGTTTATTATGCCATTTGACTTTTATTTAGTTGCAGACCCGCACTTTTTCAAAAACTCGCTTGGCGCAAAGGGCGAGGAATACGATAAATTTATGCGCTATGAGCAGAAATGCTTTGCCGAAACCGAAAGCATCAACAGGGCGGTTTTCGAATATCTTAAAGCCGCGGACGAGGCGGACACCGTGCTTTTTGCAGGCGACCTTTCCTTTAACGGCGAGATGGAAAGCCACCTTGAATTCATTAATCTGCTCAAGGAATTAAAGCAGAGCGGCAAGCGCGTTTTCGTTATCACAGCAGACCACGATTTTAATGACCATCCCTTTGCCTTTGACGAAAACGGCGATTGGTATGAGCCCGAGGGCACGCCGCGCGAAAAGCTTTTTGACCTTTATTATGAATTTGGCTTTGAGCAGGCGATTGCGGTTGACAGGCAGCATCTTTCCTACGTTGCTCAGCTTACGGATGAAATCCGCCTGCTTGCGCTGAATAACGACGGCGCTTCGGACGGCGGACGGCATTTTGACGAGGAGCATATTAAATGGATTAAGGAGCAGACGGCGAAGGCGCGCGAGGACGGGCAGATGATGATTGCGATGAACCATTATCCCCTGCTTCCCGGCAAGCCGATTTTCTCGATAATCAACACCTCGTTTCAAAAGGATTCCGCAACCGTTTCTCCGATGCTGGCGGACGAGGGCGTGCATCTCGTTTTCACGGGGCATATGCACAACCAGAGCATTAATAAGATTACCACCGAGGCGGGCAACAGGCTTTACGACGTTTGCACCGGCTCAATAATTGCGGACCCCTCCGTTATCAGGCACGTGCATATTAAAAGCAAAAGCACGGTTGAGGTTAAAACCATCCCCGCCCCCGATTTTGAGTGGGACACGAAGGGCAAAAGCTGCACGCAGTATCTTTCCGATTTATTTGACAATATGATTTTGAATATGCTGCTTGATATGAGGGATAATCCTTATAACGTGTTGCGCAGAGTCGGCGCGGGAGATAAGAAAAAAATCTTCCCGATTGTGAGCAAAATCGGCAAGATACTGAATAAAATCACCGTTGGCAGGCTTTGCAGGCTGCTTTGGATTAAATGCGACAAAAGCATAAAAAAAATGCAGCTTAAGAATTTTGCCGCAGAGCTCGTGCGCGAGGCGTTTGAGGGCAACCCGAGCTTTACTGAGGGCACGCCCAAGGGCGACGTGTTTATTAAATTCCTGAAAAGAATTCATCCGTTCCTTAAAAAGGTTAACGTTAAGGATTATTTGGGCAACAGGGCTGATATCTGCGAGCTGCTTAAAGCATCTGCAGGAAAGCAGGAGATTGACGATTACAACGCAGTTTTAACTTTGGAATAATATGAGGTGAAGAAGCTCCCTTTATGCAAATCAAGGCAATCGGAGGACTTATGCTGCTGCTTGCGGGAACCTCGCTCGGAGCGGCTGCGGTTTTCTTTCTTAAAGGAGAGTTAAAGAAAAGCATTAACCGTGCGCTTGAGGGCTTTGCGGCGGGCGTTATGGTTGCGGCTTCGGTCTGGAGCCTGATAATCCCCGCCATCAACGGCAGCGCGGCGCTCGGCAGGCTTGCATTTTTGCCCGCGGCAATCGGGCTTTGGCTCGGCTTTGTCTTTTTGATGCTGATTGAAAGGCTTGCCGGCGGGCTTGAAAAAAACGGCGCAGTGCCCGGCAAAAGCGCGATGATGATTTTTGCAGTGACTCTGCACAACATACCTGAGGGTATGGCTGTGGGTGTTGCGTATGCGGCGCTCAGGGCAGGCAGCTCCGGGGTTAACGAGGCGGCAGTGCTGACCCTTGCGGCGGGAATTGCAATTCAGAATATACCCGAGGGGGCAATAATTTCCCTGCCGCTGAGGGCAGAGGGAAAAGGCAGGGGCAGAGCGTTTTTTGCAGGCGTGCTTTCGGGCGCGGTTGAGCCGATTGCGGGCGGTATTACCGTTATCCTTGCAGGGCTGATTGCGCCGCTTATGCCGCTTTTTCTGAGCTTTGCGGCAGGCGCAATGCTTTACGTTGTGGTTGAGGAGCTGATACCCGAATGCGCGAATGCATCAGAAGCCACATCGGCACAATATTTTTTGCATTAGGCTTTACCATAATGATGGCGCTTGACATGGCGCTCGGATAAAAAAAGGACTGCGTTTGTGAAATGATATAATGATGGTAGACACGAAAAAAGTGTCTGCCATCATTTTTTGTGGTAGAATATAGAAAAAAGGAGATGAAAAGAATGGGACGACCAAA
>CAJOJV010000065.1 GCA_905234995.1 uncultured Eubacterium sp.
GCTCTTTCGAGTGCAAGCTTGAAATCTCTTGTATCAGCAAAGATTTCGTTGGTGTAAGGATTCTTCTTCTGCTCCTTAGCTCTCTTAATAATGTTTGTGATAACAAGAACATTAACTGCGATAGCTGCGATTGCAACAACGCCCTGAGCTGTCGGGTTAGCATACTGAGCACCCTCTGCGGACTGAAGAATCGGAGCAAGGTCTGCATTCATTCTGCCGGTTGCATCTGTTGCGAACATCTCAACGTCCTTATAGATAACAGGAAGCGTTGTGAAGCGGGAATGATTCTGGAAGCCCGGGAATACCTGAGCGAACATGCACCAGAGTGCAAGTGTGTTTGCACGGTTCTGAATCCAGCCGCCCTTGTTCCAGAATGCATTTGCAAAGGTTGGGGCAAGAAGGAGTGCAACGCCGCAGAACCAGGTGTGAAGCGGAAGATTAAGATAGGTGTATTCAAAATTCCAAACGTCATAAGCAAGGATGAACTGCCAGGTCATATCCGGCCAGAGCATATCCTGCTGATTCTTTGAGGAATAAATGCCCCACCAGCCGGTCATACACATAATGTTGATAAGACCTGCTACGCCGTTGAGGATATTCCACCAGCCGCCGTAAAGCCATACGCCCTCTGATGAATACCACCAGCCGCCAACGCCGAGACCGAGGCCTGCTTCCTGAGCAACCCTCATACCCTTGATTGCGGATTCGAAATCGGAAGCAACGGCGATGAGGATGTTAATACCAACGATAATGAACGGATAGCATTTGAACCAATGGCTCTTGCCGAGGCTGCCCCAATGATACTTAAGAATCATAAAGCCGACGCAGCCGATGGTTGCGGCATAAAGCTTTGCATAGTGGAACCAGCCGTTCATCTGAACGATAGTCGGGTTGTTTAACGCCCATTCAGCGCCTGCATTTGCAGCAATGTTGATAACTACAAAATAAACTGTGAGTGCTGACGGAAGAACTACAAAGCAGAAGATACCGCCTGCTTTTGAACGCCTTGCAATTTCATTTGCAACAACAAGGCCTGTGAATGCCAGACACCAGCCAACGAGCTGCCAGACTGACAAATCACCGTAAATGTGGAATAACATAACAGTTTTTCCTCCCTTTCATTTTCAGGCTTTCGCCCATAATTAACATTTTATATGATAAAGAAATCACCTGCGCTAACACGCTTCAATTTCCTTTATCTGAACTTCATTGCCCTCAATCAGATAAGTGTTTTCCGAATTGCAATAAGGGCAGATTTTGGCATATTTTACGGTTTCATAGGTTTTGCCGCAAGCCTCGCAGAAGGTGACTGCCTTAACGGTTTCGTGAGTGAGCTCACATTCCGTGAACAGCGGCGAACGCTTGCGCGCCCACAGCCAGCAATCCTCAAGATAAGCGGGAATTACGGTTGAAACCTCGCCGACCTCAAGCACGATTTTTGAAACCTGAGTAAGCTGCTGTTCCTTTGCAACCTCCTCAATAGTATCCATAATATGAAAAACAATTCCAAGCTCGTGCATAATTACTTCTTAGCCTTTTTTGCCTTTTTGATTGCGAATTCTCTCTTGATGGTATAAGGAAGAATTGCCTTGAGCTTATCCTCTGCCTTATACATCGTAGAGCACTCGGGGCGCTCTCTCTTAAGATGAATAGCGTCAAATTCGCACTTCGTGGTGCAGATACCGCAGCCTATGCAGCGATTCTGATCAACGATTGTTGCGCCGCAGCCGAGGCAACGGGAGGTTTCAATCTTAACCTGCTCCTCGGTGAGAAGCTTGCAATCATCCTTGAAGCCCTTCGGGTCAACCTTTTTGGTTGCCGTCGGAACCTGGCGGTGAGCGGTGTCGTAGCTCTCAACCTTGATATCGTCCTTATCAAGCTCAACGTAATATCTCGGATTTCTGCCGATGGTGAGCGTTGAATTCGGCTGAACGAATCTGTGAATGGAGATTGCGCCCTCCTTGCCCATTGCGATTGCGTCAATTGCAAAGCGCGGGCCGGTGAACGCGTCACCGCCTACGAAGATATCCGGCTGTGCGGTCTGGAAGGTGAAGGTGTCAGCCTGAGCGGTGTTGTTTCTGTTAAGCTCAACTGCAGTGCCCTCAAGCAATCCGCCCCAGACGATTGCCTGACCGATTGAAAGAATAACGTTGCCGCATTCAACGGTCTTCGTATCCTCCTCATCATACTTCGGTGAGAAGCGATGCTCCTCATCAAATACGGACAGGCACTTCTTGAACACGATTGCCTTAACCCTGCCGTTTTCGTCCTTAACGATTTCCTTCGGACCCCAGCCGCAGTTAACGGATACGCCGTCCTCAAGCGCTTCCTCAACCTCATCGTCGGAAGCGGGCATTTCCTCTCTGGATTCAAGGCAGAACATTGAAACGTTTTCTGCACCGCAATGAACGCTTACCCTTGCAGCGTCAATAGCAACGTTACCGCCGCCGACTACAACAACGTTCTTGCTGATGTCAAACTTCTCATTTTCAGCAGCCTCGTGCAGGAATTCAACTGCGGTGATAACGCCCTCAGCGTCCTCGCCATCAACGCCTGCTTTTCTGCCGCCCTGCGCGCCGATAGCCATATAGAACGCCTTATAGCCCTGTGCGCGAAGCTCATCAAGAGTGATATCCTTGCCGACCTCAACGCCGCATTTGATTTCAACGCCCATCTCGCGGATGATATCAATTTCAGCGTCAATAACCTCTTTTTCAAGCTTATAATTCGGGATACCGTAGCGAAGCATACCGCCCGGCTCCTTATTCTTTTCGAATACGGTTACGTTAAGATAACCCTTTTCCGCAAGATAGAATGCACAGGAAAGACCTGCGGGGCCTGCGCCGATGATTGCAACCTTTTCCTCAAAGCCTGCCGCGCGGTCAAACACGCCCTCAACCGTAATCTTCGGGATAACCTTTTTGGGGATTAATCTGGTTGCGTTATCCATATCGCGATGAGCAAGGAATTTCTTAACGTCGTCAATAGCGATAGCTTCATCAATCGTGCCCCTTGTGCAAGCCTCCTCGCAGCGCTTATTGCATATATGGCCGCAAACTGCGGGGAACGGATTTTCCTTTTTAATGAGCGCAAGCGCATCCTCATACCTGCCCTGAGCCGCAAGCTTCAGATAGCCCTGAATTGCGATGTGAGCGGGGCAAGCGGTCTTACAGGGCGCCGTGCCGGTTTCGTGGGTGTTGATACGGTTCTTATCCCTGTATTCCTCTTCCCATTTTTCGGGGCTCCACTTAACGTTATCCGGAAGCTCCTGCTTGGGATATTCAACCTCGCTGCCGTCCTTTTTGCAAAGCTTCTGGCCGAGCTTAAGAGCACCTGCCGGGCAATGCTCAACGCATCTGCCGCAGGCAACGCAATTCTCTTTCTTAACCTCTGCAACGAAGGAGGAGCGGGACATATTCGGTGTATTAAAGAGCTGAGAGGTGCGAAGCGCATAGCAAACGTTAACGTTGCAGTTGCAGATTGCGAAAATCTTATCCTGCCCGTCAATATTCGTTATCTGATGAACGAAGCCGTTTTCCTCGCCCTGCTTGAAGATTTCAAGCGCCTGCTCCTTGGTGATATAATGGCCGCCCTTTTTGGTTTCAACAACGTAATCAGCCATATCGCCGACTGCGATGCACCAGCCCTCAGGGTCATCCGCGCAGCCCTCGTCATAGGTTTTTCTTGAATAACGGCAGGAGCACGGAGAAGCGGCATATTTGCCCTCATACTTATCAAGCCAATAGGAAATATGCTCAATATCAATTGATTCATTTTCCATTTCAATTGCTTTTTCAACCGGGATAACGTGCATACCGATTCCGCCGCCGCCCGGAGGCACCATCGGAGTTACCTTTTCAAGAGGCAGGCGGGTCATTCTTTCAAAGAATCTGCCGAGCTCCGGATGCTTTTCAAGCAATTCAAGATTCATATTTGAAAATTCGCCCGAACCGGGAACGAACATCGGAAGCACCCACTGCTTTTCGTGCTGCGGGTTTTCATAGTTCCATTCAATCAGGCCGTTTTCACTCATCTGAGCAAGAATGGTTTCAAGGTCATCGCTGAGATTCATATTGGCGGTAAGCTTTTTCATATCCGCCAGAGTTCTCGGATGGCGCTTTTTCATTCTGATGGCAATCTCTGCCATTTCATCCGTTGGGCAAATCGTTGCAACTGCCCAGTATTCGGGGTCCTGCGGGGTGATTTTCTGCGTGCCGAGGACAATCGGAATTCTGTCCGTTATAAGTCTGCCGAGCTTAACGATGGGCTCGCGCATAACGAGATTCTCATCATAAGTCCAATCGGGAGCATAGCCTAACATCTTATCAGCCATTGGAATTCTCCTTTAAAAATTTAATGCCGATCATAAGCCCCGTGGGGGGTTCTTATTAACCGTAATAATTCTATCATATATGTTAATTGATTGTCAATATAATTAAATATTAAATAAAACTAAACTGATACAGCGTTATATATCTGTCAAGCATTATTGACAATGCTTTTCGGTTAATATAAAATTAAATCAAACTTTAAAAGGCGGGTTTAATTATGATTATTCGCAGGGCGGAGAAAAAGGATATTGAGGGCATTATGGCGCTGCTCTCGCAGGTGCTTGAGGTGCACGCAAAAATAAGACCCGATATATTCTTACCAAACACGACGAAATACACTGAAAGCGAGCTTGCAGAGCTCCTTGCTGACGGGAGCAGGCGCGCCTTCGTTGCAGAGGAAAACGGCAGAATAATCGGGCATATTTTCTGTGAAATTCAGGAGCAGCCGAAAGCGGCAAACATTGTGCAATTCACTTCGCTTTATATTGACGACCTCTGCGTTGATAAGAGCGCAAGGGGCGGGCATATCGGCAAACTGCTTTTTGAACGCGCAAGGCAGGAAGCCGAGAGGCTTGGCTGCTATGAGCTTACCCTCAACGTTTGGGAGGGCAACGACGGCGCAAGAGCCTTTTATGACAAAATGGGAATGAAGCCCAAGGAAACCCAAATGGAGCTTATCTTATAATACGATGATAAAAGGCAGCGGATTTGGGGCTGAAATTCTTTACGAAGGACGCCCCAATACGCAAGTATTCAGGGAATTCTGTAATGCCATTATGAATCAAAACTACTTTGTCAAAACTGCGTTGCATCCTAAAATCTGTAGATTTTTTGTCAGAACAAAGCACAAATGTCCATTTGGGCTGTCGCCCTACAGTTATGACGGAAAAGATGCGATTTTAGGACTAACCTTCGTTATGGTACCTCGCCTTTAGGCGAGGCAGCTTTTTTTGCACTGATACCGACATTTTGTCGTTATGGTTGAGTTGGTCTTTTACGGACTGTTTTTGTGTTACGTTCATTATGTTTTTTCTCTAATTATATGCGATACGGGGCGTAATATTACAACCAATTGTTGATTTTTAATATAATATGTGATAATATATTTTATGTTTATATTTAAATTGATTGTCTGAAATAACAGAGATATTAATATATTTTATTAGTGTTTTTCAAGTTCGGTAGTTTAAAAAGGCGGTAAATAATGCATAGATTAGTGATTATCGGTTCCCTTCATGAAAATGTTCAGCTTGTTATTGAAGCGAAAAAACGCGGATATTACACAATTGTCTGTGATGGATATAATGATGGTGCTGCCAAGCGTTTTGCGGATAAAGTTTATAATATTGATATACGCAAAGTCGATGAAATAGCTGAAATCTGTGAAAATGAAAAAGCCGATGGAATTATCGGGTCTTTTTCAGATTTGGTATTTGAGCAGATAACTAAAATTGCAGATAAAGCAAAGCTCAAGTGGTATGCAACTCCTGAAATGCTTCAGTATTACAGAGATAAGAATTTGCAGAAAGAGTTACTTAAAAAGTTGGGAATTTTAACTCCTAAGCATATGCTCGTTACTCCCGAATTAAGCGATGATGATTATCTCTCATTTGTATATCCTGTTTTGATAAAGCCTATAAACAGCTGGGGCTCAAGAAACATAACCGTTTTTTATGACCCGAGCGAATTGAAGAAATTTATAGATGGCAGGCACTATGATTTGTTTGAAATAGAAGAATACTGTGATGCCTATGAATACAACTGCATTTCATGGGTTGTTGACGGTGCTGTAAAAATACTCGGAATTGCTGACAGGGAAAGAAATCCGAAAGAAACGGGAACTGTGCAGATGCTTAACAGAGTCGTATATCCATCCGTTCTTTATGATGAATTATATGATAAGGTTTTAACAGTTTTACAAAGATTTGTTAATAGCACAGGTCAAAAGAGCGGACCGCTTTCTATGCAGTTTTTTTACAAAAACAATCAAATAGTGGTTTGTGAAATTGCCGGAAGAGTTCTGGCTCACGAGCATAAATTGATAAAAATGTGTAACGGAAGCGATATTAATTCATTATTTCTCGATTATGTATACGGTGACGATAATGCGGTACGCAGAGATATTAAGCCCATAGATATAGAAAAATATTCGTGCGGTCTTTATTTTCAATGTGAAAAACAAAAGCTGGTATATGATACATCCGCAGCAGATGAACTTTTATCAAAAATTGATGATGATTCAAAATTAATATTCTGTGAAAAAAATGAAATTTTTGACGATTCGCATCCTTATTATGCACGGGTATATTTATGCGCAGATACAAGAAAGAAACTGGATGATGAAACTGAATTCCTGTTTGAAAATATGTGCGTCAAAGATAATAATAATCATAATATAATAATACCGTTCTATTTAGAGGGGAGATACAAATTATGAGAGATTTATCATATTTAGCTGAAAAACCAATTGCTGTATTAGGCAGTGGTGCCGTAGGAAAAACGATAGCAGCCGATTGTAAGCTTGCCGGAAAAGAGGTAAGACTATACGGAAGTAAAGAATTTGCCGAGAAATCAATAGCTAACCTGCATAAAACGGGTATTTTGTTAGATGGAATACAGCGAAACAGAGACGGGTTTGAACGTTCGGGAAAAGCTTTTTTGGACGTAGCATCCTGTGATATGAAAGAGGTTGTTGCAGGCGCAGGAATAATTTGTGTTGCCACTACTTCTTGGCGTCATGAAAGAATGTTCAGAGAGCTGATACCTTGTCTTGAAGACGGACAGGTAGTAATGATTTTTACAGATAACTTTGCAAGCTTGTTGTTAAGAAAAATCATGAAGGAATTACAGTGCAGCGCCGACGTTATTGTCGGAGGATGGGCTTCTGCGCCTTTTGGAACAAGAGAAGAAATAATTGGCGATTACAGATTTCCTCACGTAGGAGTTAAATACAGAGCAATTACGTTGCGGGGAGCCGCTTTTCCCGCAAAGGATTCAGATGATTTTATTAATAGCGCGAAGTATCTTCCTGCAATGGATAGCGTTTTACAGGGTGACGGTCCTGTAAAAGGTGACACAATACTTGATATTGATTTTGCGAATGTAAACCCTGTTATACATGTTCCCGCTTCGGTTTTGGGCGTTTCAAGTATGGAGAATTGGTCGTTAGTATATGGCAATAAGCCAGATTCGTACTCAATGTATTCGCACGGTTTGTGTCCTTCTATATGTGAGGTGCAGTATAAATTTTATAACGAGGAAATAGCGTTAGCAAAAAGCATAGGAGTGGGCTGTCCCGTTTATAAATGTGAAATGTTTTTCTCTCGCAGAAGCATACTCACTCAGGAGTATATGGGACTCGATAAAAACGGCAATGACAATGTTGTTTTTCCGTTAAACCAACCATCAAATGAGGGTAACGTTGGACCTAACAATATTAATCACCGTTATATAACCGAAGATATACCTGTAAGTTGTAAAATATACCACGAATTAGGCTTGGCATACGGCGTGCCTACACCTGTTATTGATTCTATGATTGTAATAGGCGGAGCATTTCATAATAAAGATTATTTTAATGACAGCAGATATTCGCTTGAATATCTGGGTATCAACAATATGACTAAAGATGAATTAAGAAATTATCTTGATAACGGAAATATTTAAGTGATAATGGAAGATATTAAAAAGACGATTAGTTTTGCTATACCGTGTTATAATAGCTCAAAAACAATAGAATACGTTATTAACGAAATTGTTTCGGTGATGTCTGACAGCAAGAAATATGATTATGAAATTATAACTGTTATAGACGGTTCGCCTGATAACGTTTTCGATGTTTTATGTGAAATGGCGAAGATTAATACTAAGATAAAAGTGATTAATCTTTCAAAAAATTTTGGACAAGCGAATGCCCGTATGGCGACAATCAGATTTTCATCGGGCGACTATATAGTTTGTATGGACGACGATGGTCAGTGCCCTGTAAGTGAGGTTTTCAGACTTATAGAACCGCTTGAAAACGGATATGACGTTTCGTATGCGGATTACCCGAAAAAAAAGCAAAGCCTGTTTAAAAATATAGGCAGCAAATTTAATGATATATGCACAAAGATACTGCTTGACGTTCCAAAAGATTTCAGATCAACAAATTTTTACGCTTTTAAAAGATTTGTTTGCGATCAAATAAAAGATTACGTAAATCCTTATCCCTATATGGACGGATTGATATCGCAAACTACAAAGTCAATGGCTTATGTAGAAATGGAGGAACGTGAAAGAATAAGCGGTAAGACGGGCTATACGTTAAAAAAACTAATATCTTTGTGGCTGAACGGTGTTACTGCTTTTTCTGTCATACCTTTGAGAATTTCATCCTTCATCGGCGTAGTATGTGCTATTCTCGGCTTTTTGTTTGGAATTGTAACAATTATCAGAAAACTGATAATAAAGAACATTCAGGTGGGCTGGAGTTCAACTATATCGCTGATTATGTTTGTCGGCGGATTGATTATGTTACTGCTGGGAGTAATAGGAGAGTATTTAGGACGAATATATATCAGCATAAATAATGCGCCTCAGTATGTAGTAAAGGACACGATAAATCTTAACGAAAATATAAATCGCTTTTAATACTATACAGTAAAAGGGCTGTCTCGCCTTTAGGCGAGGTGCCATAACGAAGGATAGGTTTTGACTTTGTCCTTTTGTCCCTAAAAGCATTAAAAATTCCCTGAAGGCGTCCACTCCATAAGGAGGGTGGATGCCTTCAGTTTTTTTATCAGCCGATGTTTGATTGTAGGAATTGAAAAACATAATCAATTAAGCATACGGAGGATTATACTATGAAAAAGTATATTAGTGATGAGAAAAACGGGCTGGATTATACACTTGTAAACGGCGTATATCTGCCAAATCTGGTCTCAACCGAAACGCGCTATGAAATCGGTCATTGGGGACAGACCTTGCACACCTGAAGCAGCATAAAAAGGTGCTGTATAACTCGCTACTGACAAGCTGCAAACTCAACTCATACTTGCACGATGTTGATGTTGAAGCAACCGAGATGTATGACCGCCTTGTGAAACAGCTTAAAGAGCAGCAAGGCATTAGCGAACAGCTCAAGGCTGATGATATGATGGCATGGGTGCAGGCGATGAACAATATTACCAATCAGGCAAGAGAGATTGTCTATAACGAAGTGATTTATACGAGGTAGCGTTATGGATATTCTTGAAGAACTTTGGTATGGCAATATCACGCCGACAGAATATAGTCGTATCGAAAACAATGCTAATTATAAAGATGCGCTTAGATTAGTCAATCAGAATCAAGAGCGCTTGAAAGAAACGCTGACAAAAGAGCAAATTGAGTTGTTAGATAAATTGTTAACAGTGAGCGAATAACTTGCTAATCTTATTGAACTTGACTGCTTTAAGGTCGGTTTCAAATTAGGTACAAGATTAACAATAGAAGCATATACATAAGAAAAGGAGAGGATTTTTATCCTCTCCAAATTTTCACAAATAAAAATAGTATTCTTTATTGACAAAAGGTAAAAAATGTGCTATTGTGTCTATGGTTAGCGGCGGCTAACCCTTTGTTTGCCAAAAGAGTTAGCATATGCTAATTGGATTCTATTCCTTTTTCCTATTCCTATTCCTA
>CAJOJV010000066.1 GCA_905234995.1 uncultured Eubacterium sp.
CTTGTTATTCAGCTTGAGCCGTGGGAGGCAGGCAAGGCTTATGACAGGCTCGGAATTGATAATGAATTTGTTAAAATTCTGGACGTAAAGGTGCCCGTTATAATCGTTCCCGTTAATCCCGGGCGAAATCTTGCGGTAATTATCGAAACCGCAGCTATGAATAACCGCCAGAAAAAGATGGGCTATAATGCCGCAAGAGAGCTTATGATTCAGCTCGGCATGGAAGAGATGGTGCCCGATGATAAAGAGCTTGATATCTGGCAGAATACCTAGGCGCAAGCCAACGAAACCCAAAACGCTTAAATAACGCATTTTAAGTGCTCTGCAGTTTTCATTAAGCTGATTTAATTGCAGAGTTACAAAAAATTCAGAAATGAATTTTGTGTTTAAAATATTTAGATTTATTACGGCAATAGCTTAATGAAAACCGATTTCGGCTTCATTAGCTTGTGCCTGTTAAAATAAACGGAGGTATAAATTTATGTTGAATATCGGAATTGATTTGGGTGGAACTAATATCGTTGCCGCGGTAGTTGATGAAAACTATAATATTCTCGGAAAAAGCAAAACGCCGACTGCGACTCCGCGTTCTGCAGATGAGATTTTTGATGATATTGCAAAGGTTTGCAGAGAGGCTATGGAAAATGCAAACGTTAAGATTGAGGATATTTCCTCAATCGGTATGGGCACCCCGGGCACGGTTAACGGCGAGGGCGTGATTGAATTTGCAAATAACCTCGGCTTTGATAACGTTCCCGCAAGGCAGATGATTATTGACAGGCTCGGCGAGCTTCCCGTTTTCATTGAGAATGACGCTAACTGCGCCGCTCTCGGCGAGGCTTATGCGGGCTGCGGAAACGGCTCAAAGAATTTCGTTGCCGTAACTCTCGGCACGGGCGTCGGCAGCGGTATTATTGTTGACGGAAAAATTGTAACGGGCGTTAACTTCGCGGGCGGCGAGTGCGGCCATATGGTTATTATGGTTGACGGCGAGCCCTGCACCTGCGGCAGAAAGGGCTGCTGGGAGGCATATGCTTCCGCAACCGCTCTTATCCGCCAGACAAAGGCTGCAATGGATGCTGACCCCGATTCCGTTATGCACGAGCTTGCGGCAGAGGAGGGCAAGGTTTCAGGCAGAACCGCTTTTGACGCTATGCGCAAGGGTGATATTTCCGGTATAAACGTCGTTAATAATTACATAAAATACGTTGCCTGCGGTCTTATTAATCTTGTAAACGCGCTCCAGCCGGAGATTATCTGCGTGGGCGGCGGTATCTGCAACGAGGGCGAAACGCTTATGAAGCCGCTTCGCCGCTACGTTCAGGCTGAAAGATATTCAATCCACAGTAAGCTGCAGACGAAGATTATGAAGGCTCAGCTCGGAAACGACGCGGGCGTTATCGGCGCGGCGCTTCTCGGCTCAACAAAATAAAAAATCTTTCAGCGGAGCAGGCACGCTCCGCTGAATTAATGGTGTGATAATTTGAACAAATTAATTGATTATCTTAAACAGAACAAAATCAGATATTCGGAAAACGAGCCGATGACCGCGCACACGACCTTTAAGGTCGGCGGCAACGCAAGGCTTATGATTTTTCCCTCGTCAAAGGCGCAGATTGCGGAAATAGTTAAGCTTTGCAGGGCTGAGGGCGTCAGGCTTCTGACTATCGGCAACGGCTCAAATTTGCTCGTTTCCGATAACGGAATTGATGCGGCTGTCATCTGCCTATCGAACGATTTTTCTGAAGTCCGTCTGATTGGCGAGGACGTGATTTTTGCCGAAAGCGGCGCTTCGCTGATTAAGCTTTGCCGCTTTGCTTTGGAGCATAGCCTTTCGGGGCTTGAATTTGCTTACGGTATCCCGGGCTCCTGCGGAGGCGGCGCTTTTATGAATGCCGGCGCATACGGCGGCGAGATGAAGGACGTGCTTTTTAAATGCGAGCATATTGATGCAAACGGCAACGAGGGCGCTCTTGAGGGCGAGGCTTTGAAGCTCACTTACCGCCATTCCGCATATTATGATAACGGCTGTATAATCACGGGGCTTTATCTTAAGTTGCAAAAGGGCAATCCCGATGAAATAAAGGCAAAGATGGATGATTTGCTATCCCGCCGCAAGGATAAGCAGCCGCTTGAATATCCGAGCGCGGGCTCAACCTTTAAGCGCCCCGAGGGGTATTTTGCAGGCGCGCTGATTGAGGAGTGCGGGCTTAAGGGCAAATCCGTCGGCGGCGCTCAGGTCAGCGAAAAGCACGCGGGCTTTGTTATAAACAAGGGCGGCGCAACCTGCGGGGATATTCTTGAGCTTTGCAGGCTTTGCAGTGAAACGGTGATGAAGGAAAAGGGCGTAAAGCTCGAAATGGAGATAAGGGTAACAGAATAATGATTATTATTAAAAAGGAAGTTATAATTGTAACGGGTGTGTCCGGCGCAGGTAAATCAACCGCAGTCGGCTTTTTAGAGGATATCGGCTATTATTGCATTGATAATATGCCGCCGTTTCTTATGGTGCAGTTTCTTGAGCTGCTCTCAAAAAGTGAGCAGTACAGCAAAATTGCAATGGTTATTGATATCCGCACCACGGAAAATTTTGAAAGCATTATTGAAACCATAAACGAGCTTGAGCGCTTTGATTATGACGTCAGAGTGGTTTATCTTGATATCAAAACTCAGATGGCGCTCAAAAGATATAAGCTCACCCGCAGAAGGCATCCTTATGCGGATCGCTTTAACGGCGATATTGCAGCGGCAATTGAGTATGAAAAAAACGTGCTTTCACCGCTGCGTTCAAGGGCGGATTTCGTTGTTGATACCTCGGATATTAACGACAGCCAGCTTCGCAACCGCTTAACTCAGCTTCTCGTCGGCGATGATAAGGATGTTATGCACATCAACGTTGAGTCCTTTGGCTTCAAGCACGGAATTCCAACTGAGGCGGATTTCGTGATTGACGTGCGCTGCCTGCCCAATCCCTATTGGGTTGAAAAGCTGCGCTCAAAGACGGGGCTTGATAAGGAGGTCAGGGATTACGTTTTCTCCTTCCCGGAGGCAACGGAGCTTATGGAAAAGCTTTCAGCCCTGCTTGATTTCTTAAACCCGCTTTACATAAAAGAGGGCAAAAGCCAGATCGTTTTTGCAATCGGCTGCACCGGCGGCAATCATCGCTCCGTTGCCATTGCAGAGGCGCTTAAAGAGCATTTTGAAAAAAAGTGGGATAACGTTTCGGTTAACCACAGAGATATAGAAAGAAGATAACGGGTTAAAGATATGTCCTTTTCGGCACAGGTTAAAGAAGAATTGATTAAAAATGAATATGAAAACACCTGTTGCAAAAGGGCGCTTCTTTACGGTATGTGTCTTTTCGGCAAAAGCTTTTCTGCGCGCAGCGTTGCGCTGCAGTCGGAAAACAGGCAGACGGCAGAGCTTTTTTCCGATTTGCTTTTAAAGCTTTTTAATATAAAAACCGATTTCCGCGTTTCCCCCAAGGGCAGAAGCTGCACGGTTTCAACCCTTAATTCTGCGGACGCCGCAAAGCTTTTCAAAAGCTTCGGGCACGAGGCGGGCACGCTGAAAATAAATCATTCAAATTTTGATTGCGAAACCTGCCGCAACGCCTTCGTTGCGGGCGCGTTTCTTGCCTGCGGCACGATTTCAAATCCTAATAAGGATTATCATTTGGAATTCACCATTCCTTACGTTAATCTTGCCAAAAGCCTTTTCACGCTGCTTGATGAGCTTGAGCTTAATCCAAAGTATTCAAAGCGCAAGGATAATTATAATATCGTCTATTTCAAGGAGAGCGAGGCGATTGAAAGCTGCCTGTATATTATGGGTGCTTCTGACGCAACCTTTGAAATGATGAATATCAAAATTTTTAAGGATTTCAGGAATAAGGCAAACAGGCAGGCAAATTGCGAAACCGCAAACATTAATAAAATGGTTAACGCAGTTGCGGTGCAGACCGCCGCAATTGAAAAAATCTGGAGCAAAAAGGGCGGGGAATATCTGCCTGAGAGCCTGCAGGCGGTGGCTCAGCTTCGCTACGATAATCCCGATTTAAGCCTTGCGGAGCTTGCCGCAATGTGCAATCCGCCGCTCAGCCGCAGCGGAATTAACCACAGATTAAAAAGAATTATTGAGATTTCCAAGGAAATATAAACCAACTGTTTAAGGTGAAAGCTATGTTCACTCATCTTCATTTGCACACTGAATTTTCGCTGCTCGATGGCGCTTGCCGCATCGGGCAGCTTGTTTCCCGTGCAAAGGATTTGGGTATGACCTCGCTTGCAATCACAGACCACGGGAATATGTACGGCGCCGTGGATTTTTATAAGGAATGTAAAAAGCAGGGCATTAAGCCGATTATCGGCTGTGAGGTTTACGTTGCGCCCCGCACTAGTTTTGATAAGGAAAAGGGGCTTGATAAGGATTATAACCATCTCATCCTGCTCTGCGAAAATGAAACGGGCTACAAAAACTTAATTAAGCTCGTCTCCCTCGCATTCACGGAGGGATATTATTATAAGCCGAGAATTGATTATGATTTGCTTGAAAAATATCATTCGGGCTTAATCTGCCTTTCCGCCTGCCTGCAGGGCGAGATTGCCCAGAAGCTTCTCAGCCGCAATTATGAGGACGCAAAGGAAACCGCCCTTTGGTTTAACGAGCTTTTCGGCAAGGGTAATTATTATCTTGAAATTCAGGATCACGGGCTTGATGAGCAGAAAGTTGTTAAGGAGGGCGTTAAGCGCCTTTCACGCGATACGGGAATTCCGATTGTTGCCACTAACGACGTGCATTATATCGAAAAATCGGATGCCAAAATTCAGCAGGTTTTAATCTGCATTGCAACCAACCATATCCTCGGCGAGGATACGGGGCTTGAATTCCATTCAGATGAATTCTATCTTAAGTCAGAGCAGGAAATGCTTGAGCGCTTTGCCGATATCCCGGAGGCTGTTTCAAACACCGCTCTTGTTGC
>CAJOJV010000067.1 GCA_905234995.1 uncultured Eubacterium sp.
ATGGCTATCACCAAGTATTGCTCGCTTAAGGTTGACCCGATTGAGGGCAATGCTTTCAACTGCACGGATATGATTGAAAAGCCCGCTCCCGACCAGATTATGAGCCATTATTCAATCCTCGGCAGAGTTGTGCTTCCTCCCGATATTTTTGATATTCTTGAGGAAACTCCGCTCGGTGCAGGCAATGAGCTTCAGCTTACGGACGCTATGAGAACCCTCGCTCAGACCAAGGGCGTGGTTGCCGTTGATTATGAGGGCAAGCGTTACGATATGGGCAATAAGTTCGGCATTCTTGAGGCTAACCTTGAGGTTGGCTTGAAGCACCCCGAAACCAAGGATGAGCTCAAGGCGTTCATCAAGAAGGTTGCGGCAGAGCTCGACTGATATTTAAATACATTTAAAGAGGTTTTTTAATTGAATACATATTACTCTCCAACAAACATTAACACAAGTGATGAAATGTATCGCCGGGCGCTTTATTTTCAGGCGCAGGCAAAGCAGGAGAGAAGGGAAATCCGCAGGCTGAGCAATATGCTCGGCCTTGCAATTCTTGCATTTGAATTTGTGCAGGTTATATTCAGCTTTTTCCTTGCCTTTAATCCCGAGATTAACGAACTTTATGAAAGCTCAATGCTCTTTCAGGAGGGCATTTCAATAATTCTCGTTGAGTTTTTCGGGCTCGTCGTTCCGTTCGGCTTGATTGCACTTATTAATAAAAACAAATATAAGGTTAATTTAATTCCGAATGATAAGGTCGGCTTTGCAAAGGGCTTTCGCTGGGTTGCCTTCGGTATGCTCGGCTGTATGGCTGCCAATTTTATCGTGGACGGCATTATTGCCGCGTTCAATGCAGTCGGCTATGACCTTGATTATCCCGAAATGCTTAAGCCGGACAGCGCCTTTGCCTGCGTAATGGCAATTGTTGCAACGGCGGTCGTTCCCGCTTTGTGCGAGGAATTTGCAATGCGCTGCTGCTCTCTCGGTCTTATGCGTAATTACGGCAAGGCGTTCGGCGTTTTTTCCGTTTCAATCATTTTCGGTTTGCTTCACGGCAACGTAATTCAGTTTGCGTTTGCGGGGCTCGTGGGCGTCGTGCTCGGCTATGTAACCGTTAAAACGGGCAGCGTTCTGCCTGCGATGCTTATTCACGGGCTTAATAACGGCATCAGCGCGATATGCGACGTGATGGATTTCGTGCTTGAAAAAAATCCGAATGCCTTCAGCGCAATAAGCGGCGCTGTTGAAAAAGCGGGCGAGGAAGCTTCGGGCATTGAGCCGACGGATATTTTCACCTATGCCGTTTTCGGCTTCTGGATCGTTCTCGGCATAATCTGCGCAGCGTGGATTTTCTTTAAAGGCGAATTTAAAAATGAAACGAAAAAGGCGGAAAAGCAGCCTTTTGCAAATTCGCTCGGCACGAAGCTCGGCACCTTTGCAAGCGCTCCGCTTATGCTGCTTTCATATCCGTTCCTGCTCTGGGCAACCTTTGCCTCAATCGTCCCGATTGACACGCCTGTTAAGTAGGAGCACGGCGTATGAATGAGTTTATGCAGCGGGCGATAGAGCTTGCAAAAATCTCCGCCTCGGAGGGCGAGGTTCCCGTCGGCGCGGTGGTCGTTAAGGATAATCAAATCGTCGGCGAGGGCAGAAACAGGCGCGAGCTCGGCAAAAATGCGCTCTATCACGCAGAGCTGGAGGCGATTGATAACGCCTGCAGGGCGCTCGGCGGCTGGCGGCTTTTTCAGTGCGAAATGTTCGTAACGCTGGAGCCGTGCCCGATGTGCGCGGGTGCGATTATCAATTCAAGGCTTAAAAAGGTCACCTTCGGCGCAAGGGATAATAAGGCGGGCTCCTTCGGCTCGGGAATTAATTTTAACGATTTGCCGTATAACCATAAGCCCGAAATTACAGCAGGGGAGTGCGAGGCGGAATGCGCCGCGCTGCTTTCCGATTTTTTCAAAGCCCTGCGCGAAAGTAAATAAAAGAATTAAGGGCATTGACTGCAGCCGCAGCCAGTGCCCTTTGCTTTTAACAAGCGGATTGCCCTTTGGCAATCAGTGCGGATATAATCCGTTTGTTATCTCATTGATTCCTCATAAGACTTAATCATTTTCTTACTATTATGACCTGTACGGCTCGTAATAGTATTCAGCATTTTTTCAATCTGCATACCGCTTCTCAAGTGGATTTCAAACCGTGTGACATCTGCTTCAGGATGAACGATAATCTTGCTGATATAGCGGTCAACAAATGCTTTGTCAATTTCCTCTCCGTCAATATGCTGCTCGGCACTTTTGAGGATTGCTTTGATGTTGGTAAGCTCTGTTTTGATATCCTGCTCTGTTTTGGATGATTGACTTAACGCTTCAATTTTGCTCTGTATTTCTGCGATATCTTTGTCGCAGTCCTCCGTCATTCGTATGAACTCGTCATCGCTCATCTTTCCGTTTGCGTTGTAGGCAAGCAGCTTCTTTTTCATTTTCTGCTGCGTGTCAAGCTCCACCATTAATGCGTGAATTTCGGATTTGTTATCATTTGATACAAGCAACTCACCTACAAGTTTTAGGACACACTCCGACAGTTCTTCAATATTCTGCTGCCCCGATTTAAATATATCCTCAATAATCGGCTTGATATCCTTTTCATATATTGCGTGTGAGGGACAGGTATTTGCGCCGTTCTTGATTTTGCCCGAGCAAACCCATTTTGACATTTTCTCTCCGCCTGCTCCAATAGCATCCTTTCGGTAATACGGTTTGCCGCAATGAGCACATATCAGTTTACCCGTTAGTAGATTTTGATGCACGGTTTTGTGCTGTGCCGTTACGACATCCTGACTGCGCATATAGAGCACCTCGTTCGCTTTCTCCCACACTTCTTCATCAACAATCGCAGGTACGGTTTCACCGCTTTCGTCCTTGTACACTACCCATTCATCTTCGGGGAGAAATTTCTGTGCTTTTGTGAACAAATCTGTAATGCGTACCTTGTTGCCAACATAGTAGCCCTTGTATTTCGGATTGCGAATGATGTTGCTCATCGTTGAGTGAGACAGAATATTGCCCTTACTGTTGCGAACGCCTTTATCGTAGAAGTGCTTTTCCATCTGCTTCATACTGAAACGTCCCGTTGCGTACATCACAAACAGTTCACGCACGAACCCCGCTTCGCTCTCGTCAATCGTTAGCTTGCCGTCCTTCTTGACGTAGCCATACATATTGTCCGTGCCGAGAACGGTGCCTTTCCTGATTGCCTGCTGATGACCGAAGCGCACACGGGAGGATATTTTCCTTGATTCATCCTGCGCCATTGACGACATAATCGTCAGCCGCAGTTCCGAGTCCTCATCAAGTGTGTTGATGTTATCGTTCTGAAAGTACACCGCCACGCCTGCCGACAACAGCTCACGGGTGAAGCGAATACTGTCGAGTGTGTTACGGGCGAATCGAGAAACCTCTTTTGTGATGATGAGGTCAAATAGTCCAGCTTTGCCGTCCTCAATCATTTCGTTGAAATGTTCACGCTTTGCCGTTGACACGCCAGATAAGCCTTCGTCAATATAGCCGTCAACGTATTCCCAGTTTGGATTGCTCTTAATATAATCGGTATAATACGTTACCTGATTATCAAGCGAATTAAGCTGGACGTTGAAGTCCGTACTTACTCGGGCGTAGAACGTAACGCGCAGCGGCAAGTTCTTAAAGTTTATATTTTCCTTGCGGATTCTTTCTCGTGTGGAATATATATCCATAATATATTCTCCTTTCCAAACCGAACAATACCACAAAAGGATTTGATTATCCAGAGAATTATTCAGTTTTATTTTACAGCGGAAGCACCTAAAATTTCATTACACAAATACTTCCGCTTTTGTTAATTTTTACCTTTTGCAAACCTTCGGTTGACTTCTTTGTTAATCTTAACGAGCAACTTACGATAGGTCTTTTCGTCAATCGCTTCCTGCCTGAGCAGTACGTTTGCGAAGTGTTGCATCCAAAGTTCTGCGCTGATTCTGTCATTGAGGTTTTGTGTATCGATATTTTTTCCGCCTTTACAAGTTTTATCAATACTATTATTGCCCTGACAGTTAGAATTTATTTTCTTTGTTGCCATACGGCATCGCCGTAATTAACTATTTGATTTTAAATTGACCTCCTTCTCAGATAAAAATAATTATTTTGTTAAAATTGTTCATTGTAATTTCCTTTCTACATTGATTGCTCAAAGCCATCATTATGACTGATTTTCTGACCGTGAGCAAGTCTCTTTTCAATTTCTTTTCTTGATAGTTTATAGTGTTTTCTCTGCTGATTGTGTTTCGTGTTATCAATCATTTGAGAAAGACTTCCAATAAAATATAAGCTGTCAGAAATAATGCTTGTACCGCTGTTGGTATTCCAATTAATATCGGCAGCAGTTTCTTTTTCATATCCGTAGCCGTATTCTTCAGATTGTTTATCTGCAAAGTAAATTGCTCGTTCTGATTCCCAACCTGTTTCTCTGTTTCCTTCAGGAAGTCTGTCATCGCTGTCTGTATTGCTTCCGCCTGATTCTTCGTTTCTGTATTGACTGCCGTTATAACTTGATTGAGATAAACCGCCATCGTATCCTTGTCCGTTATTTCGGTCTGACCTTCCGATATTGAACTCAGTTAATTGTTGTAACTGTTCAGCAGTTTCAGCAGAATATCCCACTTGTTCTTTTCGACTATCGTTACCGATGCCGCTTTCTCCAAATCGGAAATCATCTGACTGTTCTTGCTCTTGAGCGATTTTAATTCGTCTTCGTATTTCAAATTCTTCCTCCATATTTTCTTTTAAGAAT
>CAJOJV010000068.1 GCA_905234995.1 uncultured Eubacterium sp.
GCGTATATCTATTGCGCGTGCGCTTTTGAAAAATGCACCTATTGTATTACTTGACGAGGCTACCGCTTCGCTTGACGTAGAAAACGAAACAAAGGTGCAAGAAGCACTCTCTCGCTTGCTTGCAGGGAAAACCGTTCTTGTTATTGCTCACAGAATGCGCACCGTTTCGGGGGCAGACAAAATAATCGTTCTCAAGGAAGGTGCCGTTATTGAGCAGGGCACACCTGAGGAATTATTGAAAAATGAGAATAGCCTGTTCAGACATATGGCGCTATTGCAATCGTCAGGCGCTAACTGGAGCATCAAAGAATAGTTTTATTAGTTGATTAAAACAAATTATTGTGCTATTCTAATATAAATCATTATTTTGAACCATTTTAGGAGGAAGCCTTATGCACGAATCGGGTGAAATGTATCTTGAAACGATCTATGTTTTATCACAAAAAAGCCCTGCGGTACGTTCAATAGATGTTGCAGAGGAAATGGGCTTTTCAAAGCCGAGTGTAAGCAGAGGAATGGGCTTGCTCAAAAAAGGCGAATTCATTTCGGTTGACGATAAGGGTTATATTAAACTGACTGAAATGGGTCTTGAATATGCAAAAAAGATTTATGAAAGACATACTGTTTTAACAGAATTGCTTGTCAGCTTCGGTATTGATGAGAAAACCGCCGCCGAGGATGCCTGCAGAATTGAGCACGTGATTTCAGATAAGTCTATGAGCGCAATTAAAGAAAAACTTAACAAATGAATTATCCCCCTGTTTTGATGAACAGGGGGATAATTTTATTTGATTTTGTCTATATAGTCTTTCATCGTTTCTTCATCCATTGCACCGTTATAATAATCAAAGGTCTGCCGACAAGCCGAGTCCTTCTTTGTATCTTACATTGTTTTTAAGGCTCTCTGAGTCAGCCGGCTCAATATTACCATTATACAAATTTTCAAGCACAGTCATATTATCATCTCACACAAAGCAATATCACAACACCACTTGAAAGTCCAGAAAAATATTGAAACCCTTTAATTATTGTTTTTATTAGTTTTTTTAATAAGGGTTATAAAGTTTTTTTTAGCATAGTAAAAGAGAGACCGCTTTCGCAATCTCTCTTTTTGTTTCTCAATCGTTTTGGCTACTCTTTGTTATTAAAGATATTTTACATATCACCGTCAACAATCCAGCAATGCTGTTCGGTTCATGTGTGCTAACATCGTTGACCTTTATCATTGCTACTCATCCTCGTTTAATTTCAGCAGGTTACGCATACCGTTCAGACTGATCAGCAGCGTGGAAAGATTGTGCAGCGTTGCCGAGGTAGTCGGCATAATAACGCCGAGCAAGCCGAGCGCAATGAGCATCGAATTGAAGGAGATAATCGCTTTGTAATTCCACCGGATTTTGCCCTGCATCGCATCGCTGAGCGCCTTTAAGGTAAGTATCGCCTCTATATTATCGGAGGATATCGTCACATCGGAAATATCTCTTGCGAGTTCGCTTCCCTCACTGACGGCAATACCGACATCCGCCTGCGACAGTGCGGGGGAATCGTTAATACCGTCTCCCGTCATCATCACGGTATGTCCCTTTTCCTGCTCCGCTTTGACGAAGCTTGCTTTATCCTCGGGAAGAACCTCCGAATAATAGTCGTCCACGCCGACAGCTTTTGCAACGGCACGGGCGGTCTTTTCGTTATCGCCCGTCATCATAATCACTCTTTTAATGCCGACACGGTGAAGCTTATCCACAATGGTATAGGCTTCCTCTCTGAGCGGGTCGTCAATACAGATAACGGCAATCAGCTTGCCTGCCTTTGCAAGATAGAGGTGGGAGCAGTCCTCCGGCAATGCGGCAAACTTATCCTGCTCATTGTCGGGAATGATACAGCCCTCGTCTTCAAATACAAAATGGTAGCTTCCGATAACCACTTTTTCGTCTTCCACGGAGCTTGCAATGCCGTGCGCAATGACATATTCCACCTTGGAATGACGCTCCTCGTGGTGCAGATTGCACCGGATGGCTTCATTGACTACCGCCGTTGCGATGGAGTGAGGAAAATGCTCCTCAAGACAAGCGGCAAGGCGCAGGCATTCATTTTCGTCACTGTCGGAAAAAGTGAGTATCTCTCTTACCTTCGGCTGCGCATAGGTCAGCGTACCCGTTTTATCAAACACCAGCGTATCCGCCTTGGAAACGCTTTCAAAAAACTTGCCGCCTTTGACGAGAATGCCGTGGCATCTTGCCTCACGGATTGCGGAAAGAACAACAATCGGAATGGACAATTTCAGCGCGCAGGAAAAATCCACCATCAAAACAGAAAGCATTTTGGTAATATCTCTTGTCAAAAGGTAGGTCAGAAGCGTTCCGCCGAGGCTGTAAGGCACAAGCCTGTCCGCCAGATGTGAGGCTTTGGACTCTGTTGAAGATTTCAGTTTTTCGCTGTTTTCAATCATCGAAGCAATCTGGCTGTACCGTCCCTGACCGTTCACCTTGTCAACAACCAGACGGATTTCGCCTTCCTCCAGGGTGGTGCCTGCAAACGCATAAGCTCCGTCAGTCTTTCGCACAGGGAGCGCCTCGCCCGTCATAGAGGCCTCATTCACCATCGCTTCGCCGGCAATCACTTTTCCGTCAAAGGGTACAATACTGCCGTGGCGGACAATCACCGTATCGCCCTCACGGATTTCGTTGATTTCCTTTTGTACCTCCGTGCCGTTGTCAAGCGCCCAGACAGTTTTGACATTGATTGCCATGGAATGCGCCAGGTCATTCAGCGACTTCTTGTGCGTCCATTCCTCCAGGATTTCGCCGATTCTGAGCAGGAACATTATGGAGCCTGCCGTTTCAAAATCTCCCGTCAGCAACGCGACAGTTATCGCCGTTGCGTCAAGAAGCGCCACCTCTATCCTTCCGCTGAGAAGAGATTTCAATCCGTGAATGATATATTTCAGCGCTTTCAAAACGGTTATCACATTTCTGATGGAAACGGGAAGCAGCAGCTTTTTGGTATAACGAAGAAGCACCGTACCGATAATTTTATCGCGGTAGGTGCGGTTGATTTCCTTTGAGCCTGAAATGACGGAAAGATATTTTTCCTCCGCCGTTTCTATCTTTAAGGCGGCAAAAAGCGCAATGACCGCGTCTCTGTCACCGCGGTAGAGAACAACGGCATCACAGGTTTTATCGTAAACTGTGGCTTTGACGATAAAGGCGTTTGCCCCAAAGTATTCCTCAATACATTCCGCCTGCCTGAGATTCATTTTTTCAAGGTCAAAATGAACGCGTATTCTTCCTTTATTTTCGTGTAAAACCGTACATTTCATAAGATACCCTCAAAAAAACGGAGAACCATGGATGTTCTCCGTTTCTCCTTTTTATGCAGTTGCAGCGTCAGCGATAACCGTGTTTTCCGCTTCCTTGTCTGCTGCGCGCTTTTCGTTAAGCTCCTTTGCGTCGGCAAGCACGTCGCCTGCCATTTCCTTAACAGACTGCGCCGTTACCTCTGCGCTGTCCTTTGCTCTGAGCGCTGCGGCTGTCAGTTCGGTATATACCTTCATTGCCTGTTTGCTCTTTAGAGCCTTGATTCCGACAGAGCCGAACAGCGCTCCGCCGATAAATAAACATAATCCGCCCATATTATCCTCCGAAATATTCATTTTGGTTAGCACCAACTAACTGTGTCTATATTAGCATACGCTAACCGATTTGTCAATGGACAAATCGCAATAAGACTGTTTATAACGACTGATTTTTGAGTGCTTCTCCCTTCGGCGTTTTCTTAATTTTAAGCATCAGCCCTGCAGCAACAACGCCGTAGCACACCAACCCGAGAACGACCATAGTAACAAAGCAGGAGCTGCTGACAAT
Organism: uncultured Eubacterium sp.; assembly: GCA_905234995.1. GTDB lineage: Bacteria > Bacillota > Clostridia > Oscillospirales > Acutalibacteraceae > Eubacterium_R. The sequence goes on from CAJOJV010000068.1 coordinate 3,864, forward strand.
ATACGGAATATATCCCGTCATTTCCGTATACATATACGAATGGAACGCCCAGCGCAGCAACGCGTCAATCATCGGGATTGAAAGCAGCAGCGAAGCAAGCACGGCAAATGAG
>CAJOJV010000069.1 GCA_905234995.1 uncultured Eubacterium sp.
CCGTTAGTTGTCAGCGTGAAGCGGAAGTTTTTGTTGAATTCCTTTTCTTTGCTTCTGCCGTATTCAACAAGCTTTTTGCAAACGTCCCAGTTAAGCAGCGGCTCACCGCCGAAGAAGTCAACCTCAAGATTGCGTCTTGTGCCGCTGTTTTCAATCAGAAAGTCAAGCGCTCTTTTGCCCGTTTCAAAGCTCATAAGCCCTTTTGGTCCGTCGTATTCACCTTTGCCGGCAAAGCAGTATTTGCAGGCAAGATTGCAGTCGTGCGCAACGTGAAGGCAGATTGCCTTTAAAACGCCCTGCTTTTTTTTGAATTCCTTTGCGGTTTCCTCAAAGGTATCCTTTGCAAAGAGCCTGCCATCCGCTATAAGCGCTTCAATATCTTCAAAGCAAAGCTCAATATCCTCGGCAGTAACGTCCTCTCGGTCAGAGTATTTATTAAGTATAAAGGCTTTAATATCAGCCTTGTTTTCGGTTTCATAGCGGGTGATTATATCATAGGCAACCTCATCAACGGAATGAACGCAGCCGCTGTTCTGGTCAAGAATGATATTATACCCGTTCATTTTATATGCGTGAATCATAATATCTCCAAGAAAGTTTAAAAAAACGGCGGAGATTTAATCCGCCGTAATTTCATTACTTATTTCTTGAGCTGTTCGCACTTCTGATTTGCAACAGAGCAAGAAGTTTTGCTTGCTGACTGGCAGGAGGTCTGGCATTCGCCGCAGCCGCCTTTTTTTGCAGATTCACAAAGATTGCGAGAGCTTAAAGTGTTAATTCTTTTCATAGTGAAACCTCTTTCATATTTTTATATGTATATATTTTATATTATTAATCCTTTTTTGTCAATATATAGTTGGGAAGTAAATTGCAGTCGCTTATTAGATTAACTCCGCAATTAATAGCCTTTTTTATGTAATTAAGCGCTTCCTCGGCTATCAACTCGCCAGGCACTAAGATAGGAATATCCGGCGGGTAAGCATAAACAAATTCCGCCGCCTTTTTGCCGGCGCAGCAATCAATAGATGTTTTTTCCTTTAAATCCGAAATGCTGATTAAAAACGGACGAGCGGGGCAGGGGGGCTTTTCAAAAAATTCATCGCTGTTATTTGGTTCGCACTCGGAATCAATCTTAATAAGCGCATTTTTAAGGGCGGTAAGGCTTTCCTCCGTGTCGCCCACGGAAGTCATCAGTATCACGTAATTGATGCTTGCAGCTTCCGGCTCAATGTTATGCTCAGTTCTGAACTTATCTGCAAGCTCGTTGCCGCTTAGGTTAGCTCGGGCAGTGGAAACAACGATTTTCCCGCAGTCGTTGGTGTTCAGAATATCAAGCTTATCAAGCGGAGTCTTATGCATCTCTTCAACTGCAAGCCTGTAATGCTCAAAATCCCCCTCGTTATTTTTTATATATTCACAGCAAACGGAGGCGGAATTCATCAGCACATAGCTTGGCGAGCTCGTTTCAAATATTTCAAGATAAAGCTTAACCTTTTCAATATAAGCCTTGTTATAAATGTTAATAACCGCGGTCTGCGTTAACGCGGGCAGGGTCTTATGCAGGCTGGAAATAACGATATCTGCCTCAGGATAGGGCGGAAAGCCGCCGAGTCCTAAATGCGCTCCGTGCGCCGCGTCAATAATCAGCGGAATATCGGCTTTTATTTTGCTTATATATCCCTCATATGTAGGCGAGGTAATTACTATTGCCGCCGCATCAGGGGTTGCATCAATTGCCTTGTCAACGGCTTTTTGGCATAATCTGCCGTAAAAGCCGTTCGTTTCGTTGTATTCGGGTTCAACGTAAGTGATACTCAGCCCGAGCAAAAGGCAGGCGTTGAAAACGCTTTTGTGGCAGTTGCGGGCAATAATAATCCTGTCGCCCCTTTTGCACACGGCGTGAATTGCCGCAAGAATTCCGACTGTTGAGCCGTTAACAAGCAGAAAGGATTTTTCGGCATTATAGATTTCAGCAAGACTTGTTTCAATCTCTGCAATTTCTCCTTTCGGGTCGTGCAGATTATCAAAGCCGTCAATTTCGGTTATGTCAAGCTCACTGCCCGCAATATTAAATTTTGGGTTTCTCTTATGCCCGGGCATATGAAAGGGCAGTCGGTTTAAGCCCTTAAGACTTTTGTGAAGCATAATCCTTTTCCTTGTCAATAATTAATGTCAGCGGCATTGCAATAAGCGCAAATAAAATGGGCACAGCTTCAATCAGCGCGTTTTGCTTGCAAATAATCAAAAACACTAAATCGGTTATCAGCAGTAATCCGATTACTATCGTTGCGGCTGAATATATCCAATGCCGTTTACAGTTCAGCAGATAGTATGTAAACACAATAACGCTCGTTATAATTGAAAAAGCCAGAGAACCCGCGCAGTGCAGGTAATATTCAAAACCGAACTCCTTGCCGAAACGGCAGGCAAGCGTCAGCATCATACCAATTGCGGCAACTGCCGAAAGCGGAATAACTAAGCGCTTCCAACGGTATTTTCTGACGTGCTTTGAATACAGGCTGAAAACGTTTGAGTATAACGCCGTAAACGTCAAAATGCCCCAAATTGTAAAATAAACGGGGTGAACTATTCCCGATTTTGAAAGCGCGCCCTCAATCGTCGTCAGTTCTCCGAAATGCATAAACCAAACGGTATATGCAATCGCACAAGTTGAAATTAAACAAATAAGAAATTTCTTCAAAACGATACCTCAAAAAATATTAAAATAATTATATTATATGTTCATTGACATTTCAAGCATATTGTGTTAATATATCTCTCGCAAAATGAAAATGACTTGGTTGCTTTGCCGAGAAAGAATCCTGAACACTCGGCAAAAAAGCAGCAAAGCGAAATTTTTGCCGAAAGAGGAGTGGCGGAATGGCAGCATCGTCGCCGAAGCGCTCGCAGTGCGAGATGAAGCGAGGCGAGGATGGCGCAGCGGTCAAAATTTGAATTGCCGTATCGGGCAATTAACAAAATTTTGGGAACCGCAAGAGTCTCGCGGATTACAGAAATCAGCGCGGCTGCCATTTTTATAACAATTATATATGCAGGAGTGGCGGAATGGCAGACGCGCTAGATTCAGGTTCTAGTGGCAGCAATGCTGTGTGGGTTCAAGTCCCATCTCCTGCACCAATTAGAGCGTAGCAACATCCGTTGCTACGCTCTGATTCTTTAATGATGGGACTTGAAACGGTTCGTTTGCGACCGCTCCCAGTGGGAGATGAAGGGAGCAATAAGAACTGCCGAACGGTCAAAATTTGTCGGCGCTTTAGCCGAAGTGGTCGGACAATCGTATCCTCCAGAGTAACCTCATTCGATAGCCGGAGAGGAAAGTCCCAAGCAAAACAAAGTTCGATACTGTGTTTTGCTTAAATTTATTTATTAATTAATGTCCATTACAAGTATTGTTGGACACGAGATATTAGAATGTGTTATAATATAAGTCATCATTTGTTTGAAAAGGATTATCACAATGGCTGAATATATTATTCTGATACCCCTTGCTATACTGTTACTTGGCTTGTCACCTATCATTGCACGGGATAATTATCTTAATAAAAACCAAAAGAATATTATGTTTGCAATAGTAACACTTATCGGAGTGCTTGTGCTACAGAATGTTGCGGATTATTTATTGCAAACTGTGGCTTCTGCACCGTATCTGCGAACGCTTGAAAGCATAGTTGGATACTCTGTTCGACCTGTGATTATTGTTTTATTCTGCAAGTTGGTAAAGCCAAATGGTAAGAACACTATCGCTTGGATTCTGGTAGCGGTGAATGCCGCCGTTTATCTTACGGCAACCTTTTCGCATATACCGTTTTATATTGATGAAAACAACCATTTTCACGGCGGAGTATTCTATTTTAGCAAAACGGTATTCGTCGTTTCATTTATACTGCTTATTCATCTGATTTATTGTACGGTCAGCGAATACAGCAGGAAAAAGGCGTGGATTTGGATTCCTATATTAAATATTGTGCTTGTTGTTATAGCCCCTATTCTCGATATTTCACCGCTTTACCGTAATTATCCCGTCAGCTACTTAACCATTGCTGTCGTTTGTTGCAGCCTGTTCTATTATATATGGCTCCACCTTGAATTCGTTAAGGAGCACGAAAGAGACCTTAAGGCTGAGCAAAGAATAAAAATTATGATGAGCCAGATTCAGCCGCATTTTCTGTATAATACATTAACAACAATTCAGTCACTTTGCCTCATTGATCCGCAAAAGGCATCAGAGGTAACGGGCAAATTCGGAGCATACCTCAGAAATAATCTCGATTCTCTTGAACAGGAGAATTTGATACCGCTTAGCAAGGAGCTGGAAAACACAAAAATCTATGCCGGTATTGAAATGCTGCGTTTTCCCGAAATCAGCGTTCGATACAATATTGAAGCGTAGGATTTTTACATTCCCGCGCTGACAATTCAGCCGCTTGCCTTTTTGGTTGACGCGCACGGCGGCAGCGTGTCGAGAGCAACGGCGTTTTCAGCTTTATATGAGGATGTGCCTTACGACAGAAAAATGCAAAAGCAGTTTGACGTTATTATCCGCAGTATGAGGGACTCGCTTGTAAAAAGCGGCGCGGGAGAAATATTTGAAATCAAATCGGGAATGCTGCGCCTGAACACAGAATTATTTGACTGCGATTTTTACCGAATGCTTAACGGTGACGTAAACGCAATCAATTCCTTCCGCGGCGAATATATGAACGCCTATTCCTGGGCAAGCCTGACAGAAGCAAATCTTGCCCGTAGATGCGGTTAATATAATTGAACAGAAATATCCTTTGCATTGCGCAAAGGGTATTTTTTGTTTTTATGAATAATAAATATATATGTGTTGGACATTAGTTGGACAGCGGGTATTATAATGCGCTCGTCTATAAACAAAGCACAGCAAAAGGCGGTTTGCAAAAATGAAATTAAAAAAGCAAATTGAGATTTATTATTTTGAGCGAGAGCCTGTGGGGCTTAATAATGAATACTATAGCCTTTTGGACGAGGACGAACGCGTTCTTTTCAAGGCGTATAAAATTAATATGGTTAACGGCGGTTACACCTATCGCTTTGAAAATCATATTAACAAAACTAAAAGTAATCATATAGTCGGGCACAGAAGATTTAATCCCGAGCATAAATTAACCTTTTCCTTTGACGGAACGGAAATCCTCAGCCTGGTTGAAAACAAGGGCGTTGCCCTGAGCTATAAAAAGAAAACGGGCAGCGTTAAGTTAATTAACATTGAGTTCGGCGAAGAAGAAGCTGCCGAGGTAAAATGCAAGGCAAGCTATGACGGGTGGTATACCGTAAAATATAACGGCAGTGATTTAGAGCAGCTTTTTTTGGCTTTATTTGCCGTTTCAAAGCTGAATATGTAAAAGGATAAAGCCAACGCTGCCAATCGCAGCAGGGCGAACGCCGATTCGGCGCGGCATTTCAGCGCTTGTTGGACATTTGTTTGACATATATAGATTATAGTATTATAATTAAACTAACGGATTTTTATTTTGGAAAGGAGATAAAAATGAAGAAAAACATCTGGAAGCCGATAGCAATCGTTTCGCTTTGCCTGCTTTTGATTGTCAGCGCGTGCTATGGCTTCGGCGTCGGCTATAATGACAACAAGGCGGAAAACGCCGCTGAAACGCAGACGGTAAGCGCCGAGGCCCTCAGCCTGTGGAATGACGAAGCTGCTGCCAAAACGGAATTAATCGAATATGTAAAGACGGTTACAACCGAGGGCTCGGCGGATTTTATTCCCGTTGAAAACAGAATAGCTGTTTTTGACCTTGACGGCACGCTTGCGTGTGAAACCGACCCCGTGTATTTCGACCACTGTATTCTGAAATACCGTGTGCTTGACGATCCCGAGTATAAGGACAAGGCATCTGACTTTGAAAAGGAAGTAGCGGCGGATATCGTTAAGTGGATTGAAACGGGCGAATCTCCCGACGACCTTATGGTGCGTCATGGTCAGGCGGTTGCGTCTGCATTTTCAGGCTTAACTCCCGAGGAGTTCGTAAACTACGTTTCGGATTTTGCAAATACTCCTGCAAACGGATATAACAATATGACGAAGGCGGAGGCGTTTTATAAGCCGATGCTTGAGGTTATTGACTTACTTGAACAAAATGATTTTACGGTTTATATCGTCAGCGGCACGGACCGCTTTATCGTTCGCGGTCTTATTGAGGCTTCTCCGCTTGAGCTTCCCGCCAACCAGATTATCGGCTCTGACGAGAGTATGGTTGCAACAGACCAGGGCGATACTGACGGTATGGATTACGTTTTTGACGCTGACGATCAGCTCGTTATGGGCGGCGAATTTCTTATCAAAAATCTTGATATGAACAAGGTTACAGTTATTCAGCAGGAAATCGGCGTTCAGCCCGTGCTTGCATTCGGCAACAGCGGCAGCGATTTCAGTATGGCACAGTATGCGCTCAACGATAATCCCTATAAATCAAAGGCGTTTATGCTCTGCTGCGACGACACTGAGCGAGAAAACGGCAATCCCGAAAAGGCTGAAAAAATGGTTAAATCTTGCGAGGAGAACGGCTACACCGCCATCTCAATGAAAAACGATTGGAAAACCATTTACGGCGATAACGTAACGAGAAAATAAAGGAGAAATATTTATGAAAAGGCTTATTGCAATATTGCTTGCAGTTGTAATGATATTAACTCTTTCCGCCTGCTCGTCCGGCACGAGAAGCGAAACCGTTACCGCTTCTCCCGAGGCAAGCACGGATACTGTTGAAGGAACTGATGAGGACTGGCAGAACCCCGTTATGAATTTCATCGGCAATTATGATAACGGGGGCACAGTTATCCTTGTTGAGGCAGAGGGCGCTGACGGCGCAAAATTCACGGTTGAAGAGCCTCTGACCGATACTGAAAAGAACACCTTCACCTTCAGCGGCTCTATTGATTTGGACACCCTCAGGGTTACGTATTCAAACAGCACAAAAACCGTTCAGGCGCTTGATACTCAGGGCGTTATTGTGGATGAAAGGGTTGAATACACCGATGGTGCGGGTATGATTATCTTCCACGAGGACGGCACGCTTGA
>CAJOJV010000070.1:0-3574 GCA_905234995.1 uncultured Eubacterium sp.
CCGTAACCGACGGCGTAACTGGCTATCTTTGTAAAAAGCAGGATACGGCCTCGCTTATAAGCTGCATAGATGGCTTCTTAAGCCTGTCAGCAGCAGAAAGAAAAGCAATGGGCGAAGCCTCCCGCAAAAAAATCGAAGCCGAATTTGACAAAAAGCTGATTGTTAATTCGGTTGTTACGGAAATTAACAGGGCAACGGAGTAAATTTATGATACCTAAAATAATCCATTATTGCTGGTTTGGCAGGGGTGAAAAGCCGCAGTTGATTCAGGATTGCATAGCAAGTTGGAAAAAGTATTGCCCCGATTATGAGATTATCGAATGGAACGAGGATAATTTTGATTTTTCTTCCTGCCAATATGCGCGCGAAGCATACGAAGCAAAAAAATGGGCGTTTGTTTCGGATTACGTCAGGCTGTGTGTATTAAATGAGTACGGCGGTATATATTTTGATACCGATTTGGAACTGCTTAAGCCGATTGATAAATGGATTAACGAGGCAGAGGGGCTATTGTCTTTTGAGGCAAGGGATTTTGTTTGTTTAGGTATAATTGCGACAAACAAAAACAACGAGCTCATTAATGATATGATTAAGGAATATGAAAGTATAAGCTTTCTTGAAAACGGCAATACACTAAACATGGAAACCAACGTTCGGAGAATGAGAAAGCATTTATTAAAGCGAGGTTTAAAGAATAACGGCAAGTTACAGAAAGTAGCCGACTTTACAATCCTTCCGCAAAAGTATTTCTTTCCGTGTACCTTTGGAATGGTTTTCGGAAAAACACCGAGTAACGCGTATGCCGTTCATCACGCGGCTTCGTCATGGCGCGACGATGCAGGCAAAAGAAAATCATCCTTAAGACCGTATTTGGTTAATAAGGCAAGAAATATTTTGGGCACAGACACCATTGAAAAAATGAAGGATTTAATCAGCGGGGATAAAAACAAATGATATTAACTGCATTAATTCTTTTAGCAGAGGGTGTTCTTTGTAATCTTTTATTGTCGCCCGATGCAAATACAAATGCGGATAATGTGGCAGTGTTATTACTGATTATCAACATTGCTGTTGTAAGCTTTGGAATTTCATATTCATTAGGCAAAACCGCTAAGCCTGATTCAGACAAGGTTAAGCATATCGTTATCGGCTCATTTATTCTCAGAATTGCCGTTTTGCTTTGGGATGTGTATGCAAGAAATATTTACATTTTGCCAAACAGCGAGGGTGATGCGGAATGGTATCATATAATCGGCGAACGCTATGCCTTCGGCTCACTGGCAAATGAGGTGAATCTTAACCGCTATTCATATTACGTTGGGCTGTTATATAAATTTATCGGTTCCCAGAAGCTTACGGCTCAGTTTTTGAACGTGTTTCTTGCAATATGCTCAATTATAATAATTTATAAAATTTTATGTTTGCTGAATATAGACAGCGATATCAGAGTCAGAACCATGCTGGTGGCGGCATTTTTGCCAAACCTGATTATGATAACAACCTTTATGCTTCAGGAATCCGTAATAGCGTTTTTATCCATCTCCTCATTTTATTATTTTATCAGATGGTGGAACGGCAGAAATTATGTGAACATACTGTTTGCGCTGATACTTTCGGCTGCAGCGTCTGTTTTGCATATGGGCGGCTTAATAGTAGGCTTGGGCGCGCTGGTTTCAATCTTTCTGGTTAATAAGGACAGAAAGCTTGCAATAACGCCTTTAAGAATTGGCTTAATGATTGTGGCGGGCTTTGTCGGAGTATATTTGCTTACCACGCAGGGAGATTTGTTTCTTGCAAAGCTGGGAGGAGATATCAGCGCAGAGTCAATTGTTGAAAATGCAAGTCTTAAGGAGTCGGGCGGCGGCGTATACAATATAGGCATATCCGGTTTGCCTCCGTCAGTCGATTTAATTGTGAATACTCCCATAAGAATGGTTTATTTTATATTTTCTCCCTTGCCTTGGATGTGGAGAGGAGTAAACGATATAATCGCATTTGTCGGCAGCACGATTTTTTATATTGTAGTTATTTATTTTGCAATAAAGGCAATTAGGAGAAGACCGGCAAAAGCTATTGATGACAGCAAGCTGTTAAGCGTATTAATCTCGCTTATAATAATTCTAATAATGGCAACGATTATGTTTGGCTGGGGCACCTCAAATTCGGGCACTGCTCTCCGCCACAGAGAAAAATTCACCTATCTTTTTATTGTGCTTTTTGCCGTATCACAGGAAATCATTTTCAGAGTTAATAAACAGAATGAAAAAAACAGTATCGATAATAGTTCCGGTTTACAACGTAGAAAAGTATCTTCAAAAATGCATCACTTCTATCGTTAACCAGACCTATAAAAATCTTGAAATAATTTTAGTTGACGATGGGTCAACCGATGGCAGCGGCGCTTTGTGCGATGCGCTTGCCGCAACAGATGAAAGAATATCCGTCATCCACAAGGAAAACGGCGGGCTGTCCGATGCACGCAATGCCGGCATTGACGCCTCAACGGGTGATTATATCGCCTTCGTTGACTCTGACGATTATGTTGATTCGGACTTCGTTGAGCTGCTGGTTAACAGCCTTGAAGAGTATGACGCCGACGTTTCCTGCTGCCGCTTCACCCGCGTGTGGGAGGATGGCAGAGCCGAGCAAATCGGCAACGACGGCATAACGGAGGTTTATGAGGGCGCGGATGCCTTAAAGGAATATCTATGGGCAAGAAAAATGGACCCGTTCGTTTGTAACAAGCTGATTAAAGCCGAGTTCCTCGGCAATCAAACGCACGGGGAAAACCGCCGTCGCTTTATTAAAGGCATCGTTGGGGAGGACAACCCTTTCTGCATAGAGCTTTTTAAGGCAACGAACCGGGTCGTGCTCACCGGCGCGTCAAAATATAATTACCTTCAGGCGCGAGAGGGCGCAATAACGAGCTCAAAAGTTTCGCAAAGGAAAATTGATTCAATTTATTATTGGGATACCGTGCGGCTTGACTGCAAGGAGAATTATCCCGAGCTTGAAAAATATGCTCTGAGGCGCGAGCTGCTGTTTTATATCGGCCTATACAACGGCATATACAAGGATGCGGAACACAAAGTCGATGCGGACAAAATCAGGGCGTTTGTTAAGGCGCATAATAAAGAGGCGCAGGCAAGCGACATCTGTGAAAAAACAGTCAAGCTGTCGGTCAGGCTGCTTTCCGTCAGCCCCGTACTTTACTGGTTTGTAATGCGCGCGTATAAGAAATTTATCGGAGAAGCAAGATTATGAATATATTAATTATTACTCCATTTTATAAGCACGACAGAAATATTGCCTCGTGGACGAATATCGGCACCCGGCTTGCCAAAAGGCACAACGTTATTATCGTAACCCAGCCGCACGACGATATGGATATGAAAACCACCATTGAAACGGATGAGGACGGAATTCTCGTTGCCCGCATAAATCAGAAAACGGGCTATGAAAAGCTTGCGGTCAGGCATTTCGGCGGAGCAACGGGCGATGACTGGCAGACTGCAGCAGGCGCAGGTGAGTCTGAACAGATTAATGATAATGCCGTAAGAAAGCTGAAAAACCG
>CAJOJV010000070.1:3665-7141 GCA_905234995.1 uncultured Eubacterium sp.
TTCCTCCGCCTGCCCGTTTATCGAAATGCTTTTCGGCTATGAGCTCAAAAAGCTCCTCGGCTGCAAATGGATAAGCGATTTCCGCGATTTGCCGTTTCAAGAAGATAATTGTGATGATACTCATATCGAAAAGAGAATTATGCAGAAGGCTTTGTCAGAGGCAGATTGTATAACGACTATTGCCGAGAGCGGAAGAAGAGTGCTAATTAAAGAAATTGTAGAAGATAAAGAAAAAGTCCTCTTGGTTCGCAATGGATTTTCGATGACCGATGCACGCGAGCCGATTACAATTGACGATGATATTTTGCATATTGTGCATACGGGCTCGTTATATGGAGGAAATCGAAAAGCGGATTTGTTATTTAAGGCGATTGCTATTGCAAAGCAGAAAAAACCGGATTTTAAGTATGAACTTCAGTGCGCAGGCGGTAACAATCAAACGCTGATAGAAACAGCGAAAAAATATAACGAAGAAAAAAGCGTTATTAACAAGGGGTTCATTTCAAGGAATGAGGCGCTGGATTTGCAAAAAAGTGCGGATTTGCTGTTAGCACTGATTTATAAAACAGCGGGTTCTTTTTCGGCAAAGTTATTTGAATATACATTGAATCAAAAGCCGATTGTTTGTATTTCAAACGGAGAGAATTCTTATGGTGAAGAATCAGAATACATCAACAACTTGAATTTAGGAATAGCGGTTGATGAACTTACGGCAGAGCAGGATGTTTCTAAACTTGCAGATTATTTGCTCTTACAGTCGGAAAGTAAAGAAAACAATGGATGTTTAATATATAATCCGAACACCGCATTGTTAGAAGGATACAACATTGATTGTATTTCGAAAAAATTTGAAAGAATAATCAGCACAATTTGTAGTTGATTTAATTGAGGAGATTCATATGGTTAATGTCATAGGATTGGGATATATAGGATTGCCAACAGCACTTATGCTGGCATCACATGGCGTGAAAGTGGTGGGAACCGATTATAATGCAGAGTTGGTAAGCACTTTAAATTCCGGAAAAACCACTTTTAAGGAAGACGGCTTGGACGAGCTTTACTCAGATGCAGTAAAAAAAGGGATTGAATTTAGCACGGAATATCAAAAAACCGATATGTATATAGTTTCTGTACCGACACCGTATGATAAATTTAGTAAAAAAGTGGATTCCACATATGTAGTAAATGCAGTGAACACAGTATTAGATCATTGCGATAAAGGCGCAATTATTATTATTGAATCCACCATTTCGCCGGGCACTATTGATAAGCAAATCAAGCCTGTTATAATTAAGCATAATTTATCATTGGGCAAAGATATTCACCTCGTTCATGCTCCGGAAAGAATCATTCCCGGAAATATGATTTATGAATTGGTAAACAATAATCGAACAATAGGTGCTGATGATAAAGCAATAGGTGAAAAGGTTAAAGAGTTATATTCATCGTTTTGCAAAGGAAATATTGTTGTAACAGATATTCGCACTGCAGAAATGACAAAGGTAGTTGAAAACACATTTCGTGCAGTTAACATAGCTTTTGCAAATGAACTCGCAAAAATATGCAGATATGATGATTTGGATGTTTATGAAATAATAAAAATCTGTAACATGCATCCGAGAGTTAATATTTTGCAACCCGGGCCGGGCGTAGGCGGTCATTGTATTAGCGTTGACCCCTGGTTTTTAGTAGGAGATTATCCTGGGCTTGCAAAGGTTATTGATGAATCTATGAAAACGAATGACGGTATGCCAGAATTTGTTTTAAACAGAATACATGAAATTGCAAGTTCTAATAATATCCCGATTGAAAGAATTGGATTGTATGGGTTAACTTACAAAGAAGATGTTGACGATTGCAGGGAATCTCCAACTTTGCAGTTGCTCGAAAACCAAAAGAAACACTTGGGAACATCTTTAAAGGTTTATGACCCGTTTATTACAGAAGATATTGTTCCTAATCAGTATCATGATTATAATGAGTTTTTAGAAGATATTGATTTCATCGTTATAATGATTAAGCATCAGCAAATTAAAAATAATTTAGAAAGCATAAATGGAAAAGTAATCTTAGATTGTTGCAATATCTGTTCTTCAGATGAGGCATTCCATATATAGAAGTTGATGAAAAAAGTATTATTAGTATTCGGCACGCGGCCGGAGGCAATTAAAATGTGCCCGCTGGTTAACGAGCTGAAATCAAGAGAAAATTTAATAACCAAGGTTTGCGTAACGGGGCAGCATCGCCAGATGCTGGATCAGGTGCTTGAAATATTTGATATTGTGCCTGATTACGACCTTTCGATTATGAAGGACAAGCAAACCCTTTTTGACATCACAACGAATATTTTGAATGGCATCAAGGAGATTTTGGAGGCGGAAAAGCCTGATGTCGTGCTCGTCCATGGGGACACCTCAACAACCTTCGTAACGGCGCTGGCTTGCTATTATCTGCAGATTCCCGTCGGTCACGTTGAGGCGGGGCTTCGCACCTATAACATTTATTCTCCGTATCCCGAGGAATTTAATCGCGAGGCGGTCGGGATTATTTCACAGTTTAATTTTGCGCCGACTGAGGTTGCAAAGGAGAACCTGCTCAGAGAGGGCAAGCGCCCCGAAACAATTTTTGTAACGGGCAACACGGTTATTGACGCGCTAAAAACTACCGTTCGTGAGGATTATCGTCATCCCGAGCTTGATTGGGTAGAGGGCAGCAGGCTGATTTTGCTTACCGCCCACCGCCGTGAAAACCTCGGCGATCCAATGCACAGTATGTTCCGCGCAATCAGAAGAATTGTGGATGAAACGCCGGATGTTAAGGTTATTTATCCGATTCACCTGAATCCCGTCGTTCGAAAAGCTGCCGATGAGGAGCTTGGAAACGACGAGCGAATCAGAATCATTGAGCCGCTTGACGTGCTGGATTTTCACAACTTTATGGCACATAGCTATCTGATTTTAACTGACAGCGGCGGCATTCAGGAGGAAGCGCCTTCACTTGGCAAGCCCGTGCTTGTTATGCGTGATACGACCGAACGCCCGGAGGGAATAGCGGCGGGCACGCTGAAGCTCGTCGGCACAAGCGAAGAGGTTATTTATTCGGAGTTTAAAAAGCTCCTTACGGATAAAAACGAATATGAAAAAATGAGCAAAGCTTCCAACCCTTACGGCGACGGCTTTGCCTGCAAAAGAATTGCGGATATTTTAACCGAGAATTAATTTATGAAGATTTATATTATACCTGCGTGGTATCCTCAGAATGAAAATGATATATATGCAAGCTTTTTCAGGGAACAGGCGCAGGCGCTGGCTGAAAGAGGGCACGATATAACGGTTATTCACATTGAACCGTTGTCAGTAACCTATACGCTCAGAAAACCGTGGCATTCCGTTCGGGAATGGCAGGACGGCAGGGTGCGAACGATTTTTCACAAGGTCATCGTGCCGATACCCGCAAAGCTTGGCGATGTTCAGGAT
>CAJOJV010000071.1 GCA_905234995.1 uncultured Eubacterium sp.
TAAGGCGGCGGCGCTTGAAAATCCTCAGATTGAGGAGCTTTTCAACGAGGCGCAGGTTGCCTTCGGCAGAACCATAAGCACCAATGAAGAGATGATGCTCGTTAATCTTGTTAATTTCTACGGGATGAAGCCCGAAATCATTCTAATGATTTTAACCTTTGCGAAGGCAGAAAAGGAAAAGGGCAGCCTCATAAGCGCAAGCTATATATATAAAATCGTTGAAAACTGGCTTGAAGAGGGCATCATAACCGTTGCGCTTGCGGAGGAAAAGCTGCGCGCGGTTGAGGGCAGCAACAGGCTCTGGCGCGAAATCAGCGAAAAATGCGCGCTCAAAAAAACGCTCACCCCGAAGCAGGCGGCGCGCGTTGCGGATTGGCAGGAAAGCTTTTCAAATTCCGTTATTCTGCTTGCGGCGGACGCTATGATGGAAAATGCCGAAAAGCCCTGCTTCAATTATCTTGACACAACTTTGATTAACTGGAAAAAGCAGGGGATTAAAACAGAGGCTGACGTTGAGCGCGATAAGGAGCAATTCCGCCAGCAGAAAAAGGAAAAGGAAAAGAAGGCTTCGCAGGGCAAAATCAGCCGCAAGCCGACCTATGATTTGGAACAAGTAAAGAAAGACATCCGCCGAGATATGAAAATTAAGTATTAAAGAGGTGGGGTACAATGCCATATAAAAGTGAAGTATATCAGAGGGCGCTTAATGTTCTGCAGCACAGGCGGGATGACAGCACGCTTGACGTAACGATAAAAACGAGAGAAGCAATGGAAAAAATTCCGGAGCTTGAGGGCTTGCAGGAGCAGCTTTCAAAAATCGGGCTTTCAATTTCCAAGCTGATGTTCAGAAGTGAGAATCCTCAGCAGGAGGTTGAAGCGCTGCAGGAGCAGAGCCTTGCAATTCAGGAAAAGAAAAAGCAGCTGCTTAAGGAAAACGGCTTTGCGGAAAACGCACTTGAGCCGCAGCACGTCTGCCCCGTCTGCAGGGATACGGGCTTCGTTGGCGACCGTATGTGCAACTGCCACAGGGAGCTTTTAAAGGAAATAGAGCGCGATAATATTCGCCGCCTTGCTCCGATTGACGAGTGCACCTTTGATAATTTTAATGTTGATTATTATCCAAACACAGACGAGTTTGGCGGCTCACCTAGGGAAACCGCAAAAATTGTATTTGAAAGGTGTCGTGAATATGCGCAAAGATTTGATCTGAAATCAGCAAATCTTTTCTTAATGGGAGGAACAGGACTTGGCAAAACACATTTAAGTCTGGCTATAGCAAACGTTGCAATCAATAAGGGATATGCGGTGCTTTACGGCACGGCGCAGAACATTCTCTCCGATTTGCAAAGCGAAAATTTCGGCAGGCTTGATAACATATATTATAATGAGTACGACGTGCTTCACGCAGATCTGCTCATTCTTGATGATCTGGGCACGGAATTCAAAAATCAGTATTCCGTTGCAAGCATTTATAATATTATCAACACAAGAATATTGAAGAAGTTGCCAACGATAATTAGTTCTAATTTAGATTATGATGAATTAGAAGAAAAGTATGACCAGCGAATCGAAAGCAGAATTATTGGTGAATATTCTATACTCGAGTTAACAGGAAAAGACATTAGATACGTTAAATTAAGAAACAAGTAGAATGCTGAAAACGGAAAGGTGGTGAATCCTTGAAAAGCTTTAAGAAATATAATTATTTTGATGATGATTATGAAGAATACGAGCGCCCTGCGCAAAGCGAAAAAAAGCAGGCGTCGCCCGATTTCAGCAAAAGTATAAATACAATTAAGGATTCCGCCGCCGACGCGCTGCAGGCAGCCATTACCCGCGCAAGGGAGGAGGCCGTGCGCGTGCAGAGCAGTGAAAACCGCCGCTATGCGCTTAAGGATTTCGTCAGCCTCCGTCTCGGCATATTCCTGCTCGTGCTGTTTTCCGTCGTGCTTGCCTGCATTTTCTTCTCCGTTCATCTTAAAAACAGCTTTTCTAAAATAGACCGGTTTTATGCCGATGCGGGCGATGTGTGCACGCAGGTCATCTCCGATTACGGCCCCTGCCAGACGGTGCAGATGGACGTAAGCGGCTCAAACAGCTGGCGCATTTCGGGGCTTGCCTATGCAAGGCAGATTGATTTTGATGACGACGGCGACGTTGAGCTTTTGATTGCCTATGAAAACAGCAGCGTTTATTACGTTGAGGTCTGGGGTTATGATTCAAAGGATTTCGTTAAGCTCTATTCACAGAAGGCAAACACCTATGCCGATGAGGAAAAGAATTACGGCAGCTTTATTTCGATTTATCATCATAACGGCAAGTATTATCTCGGCGAGCTTGACCCGTATAACGGCATTGATATGGGCTTGTTCAACCTGCGCGGCAAGAAATTCAAATATGATAAAAGCTGCGAGTATGACGTGGTAAACGATTACTATACGCTTGACGGCAAAACGAACACCGCGGAATTTGAAACCATCAAGCTTTCTTACATAACCTCCACTAAGGCGGACCGAACGGTTGAAATCGTAACGAATAATATTGCGGATTTCAAAACCCGCAGCATTCAGGAAATCAACGAAAGCAAAACTCCGCTTGAGCTTCGCAACGACGCGTATTACGATATTATTGAAAAATATAACGAAAAATACGGCAAGGCGAATTATAACTCCGGCTCCTATCTCTGCTATGCGGAGGGGCTCTGCGTTGTTGATTTGCTTGATTTCAATGCGGACGGCGAGGACGAGCTGCTCGTTATTTACCGCTATGATAAGGTTATCGCGGGCAGCGGCGATGAAACGGAAACCGAGCCCGAATATAAGCTTGAGGTTTATGCGTGGGACGGCTCAAAGGCGGTTAAGGCGTATGAAACCGACGGGCTTTCCACTATGCAGGACAGCGATTCGGAAAGCGAATTTTATATTCTCCAGTACGCGGATGATAAGATTAAGCTTTGCAAAAACAGCTATGCCCACACAAGCGGGTCCAGCAGAGTGTGGACGGCAACGAGCCGCATCAGCGAAATGAACGATGAAAACTCGTTTGAAAGCTGCTTCGTTGCGATCGTTGATTGCGATTGGGGCTATTATAACTATAAGATAGACGGCAAGAGCGTCAACAAATCAAAGTTTGCGGATAACGGCTATATCGTGCCGTATTTCTGCAACGAGGATGATTATGACACCTCGGAATTTGACGTGGTATATCTCCAGGGCAAATCAAATCTCGGCGGGCAGATTCAGTCCGTCGTTGATGAAACCC
>CAJOJV010000072.1 GCA_905234995.1 uncultured Eubacterium sp.
ACGGTTGCGATAATTCTGTCGCGAATACGGCACAGCATTGAGAACGGAATTTCGGGCACGGTTGCCGTTACGGCATCCACCGTATTCACGGTGCGGATGATAACAGCCCAGCCCATATATCTCTTGTTATCCTTAATACCCGTTGACTGCATATCGGGGATGGCACAGAAATACTGCCACGGAGCGGGATCGAGTTTGCCGATTTCTTCTCTGACGATGGCATCGGCTTCTCTGAGCGCTTCAAGTCTGTCACGGGTGATTGCGCCAACGCAGCGAACGCCGAGACCCGGACCCGGGAACGGCTGACGGTAAACCATCTCATCGGGAAGACCGAGCGCCTTGCCGACAACTCTTACCTCATCCTTATACAGCATCTTAACGGGCTCAACGAGCTCAAACTGCAAATCCTCGGGCAGGCCGCCAACGTTATGGTGCGCCTTAACGCCGTCGCTCTCAAGGATATCGGGATAAATCGTGCCCTGAGCAAGGAACTCAATGCCGTCAAGCTTTCTTGCCTCTTCCTCAAACACGCGGATGAACTCGGCGCCGATTATCTTGCGCTTTTTCTCAGGCTCTGCAACGCCTGCAAGCTTATCAAGGAAGCGGTCAACCGCATCAACATAAACAAGATTTGCATCCATCTGATTACGGAAAACCTCAATAACCTGCTCCGGCTCGCCCTTGCGGAGAAGACCGTGGTTAACGTGAACGCAAACGAGCTGCTTGCCGACAGCCTTAATCAAAAGCGCTGCAACGACGGAGCTATCAACTCCGCCTGAAAGCGCAAGGAGCACCTTTTTATCGCCAATCTGAGCGCGCAGAGCGGCAATCTGCTCATCAATGAAAGCGGCTGCAAGCTGAGGAGTTGTAATTCTTTCCATATTATCGGGACGTTTGTTGGAATCCATAGCAAAAACCTCTTTTCAAAAATTTTAAATATTATACCAAATTATAGCAACACAGTCAATCACAAAAAAAGGGAGGGCAAATAGACCCTCCCCTGCAAATTAACTTTTTAAGCCCATTCAACCGTGCCGGGAGGCTTGGAGGTGATATCGTAAACTACGCGATTTACGCCCTGAACCTCGTTTGTGATACGGTTTGAAACCTTGGCAAGAATATCATAAGGGATTTTTGCCCAATCCGCGGTCATAAAATCATCCGTGGTAACGGCGCGGATTGCGATTAAATCCTCATATGTTCTATGGTCGCCCATTACGCCGACGGTTTTAACGTCGGGCAGCACGCAGAAAAACTGAGCCAGCTCGCTTTCATAGCCGTTTTTGCTCATTTCATCGCGAAGCACCCAATCGGCATCCTGCACGATTTTTATTTTTTCAGCGGTTAATTCGCCCATAACGCGAACGCCGAGTCCAGGACCGGGGAACGGCTGACGCCAAACAAGCTCTTTCGGAATACCGAGCTTTTCTCCGACGCGGCGCACCTCATCCTTGAACAGCTCTGAAAGAGGCTCAATCACACCTGCAAACTGAACATCCGAGGGAATATTAACGCGGTTGTGGTGGGTTTTGATAACATCCGCATCGCCCTTGCCGCTTTCGATGCAATCGGGATAAATCGTGCCCTGTGCAAAAAAGCCCTTATCCTTCTGATTTCTGATTTCATTCCAGAAAACCTTGTAAAACTCCGTGCCGATAATCTTGCGCTTTTCCTCCGGGTCAGTCACTCCCTTAAGCTTTGAAAGGAACTGCTCTGCACAATTTACGCGCACGAAATTCATATCAAAAAGGCGGGTGAAGGTTTTCTCAACGAAATCGCCCTCATCCTTTCGCATAAGCCCCTGATCAACAAAAACGCAGGTGAGCTGCCTGCCCACGGCGCGTGAGAGAAGACCCGCCGCAACGGAGGAATCCACGCCGCCGGAAAGCCCGAGGATAACCTTTTTATCCCCAATCTGAGCGCGCAGCTTTTCAACGGTTGAATCAATGAAATTATCCATAACCCAATCGCCCTTGCAGCCGCAGACAACATAAAGGAAATTGTGCAGCATCTGCATACCGAATTCGCTGTGCGTAACCTCCGGATGGAACTGAACGGCGTAAATATTCTTATCCGCATTCTGCATAGCCGCGCAGGGGCAATCCGCCGTTGTGCCGACGATTTCAAAGCCCTGCGGAGGCGCGGAAATATAATCCGTGTGGCTCATCCAGACGGTGCTTTTTTCGCGGATGCCTTTAAAAATCAGGGAATCCTTTGCCGTGAATTCAATTTTGCCGTATTCGGAAACGGGGGCGGTTGCAACCGTGCCGCCCGCCATCCAGGCAATGAGCTGGCAGCCGTAGCAAATACCGAGCACGGGAATGCCCAGCTCCAGAATATCCGCCGTATAATGCGGGGAGCTCATATCATAAACGGAATTCGGACCGCCCGTGAAAATAATGCCCTTGTAATCCCCCGCCCTGATTTCATCAAGCGAAGCAGTGTAAGGCAGAATTTCCGCAAAAACGTTATTATCACGCACGCGGCGCGCAATAAGCTGATTATACTGG
>CAJOJV010000073.1 GCA_905234995.1 uncultured Eubacterium sp.
TTATTACAATCAGGTTATCAAGCCTGCATTGGTAGGTCTTGCAGGTCCGTGGATTTCGGGCGGTATTGAATTCAACTGGCCCCAGCACCACAGACCGAGTACTTTTGACGAGGTGAACTATACTTTTTTTGAAAATGAGGATGGCAGCGCAACGGTTGTTGTGAGTGAATATGAAAATATGTTCCACACCAAGGGCGAAACGGAGTTTACGCTCTTTCCCGATAAGGCGTATTTAGAGCTTAAAAATCATCTGTTTAACCGCACGCCGATAAAGCAGACTTTTCTTTGGTGGGCTAATCCTGCGGTTGCGGTTAACAGCAATTACCGCAGCATATTTCCACCCGATGTTACTGCGGTTATGGACCACGGCAAGCGAGATGTTTCCACCTTCCCGATTGCAACGGGAACCTACTACAAGGTGGATTACTCAAAGGGCGTTGATATTTCACGCTACGATAATCTGCCTGTGCCGACTTCATATATGGCGGCAAAGAGCGACTTTGATTTTGTTGGTGGTTATGACGAGGGAGTGAAAACGGGACTTTTGCATATTGCCGACCACCACATTTCTCCCGGCAAAAAGCAGTGGACTTGGGGCAGCGGCGATTTCGGCAAGGCGTGGGATAGAAACCTCACGGACGAGGACGGACCGTATTTTGAACTGATGACGGGCTGCTTTACAGACAATCAGCCGGATTTCAGTTATATTGCGCCTTTTGAGGCAAGAGATTTTACGCAGTATTTTATGCCGTATCACGACCTCGGTCAGATCCCTGCACCTTGATGTTGACGAGTATATAATGGTTGCGCTTTATTGCTCGGGAACGCTCGGCGAATGCGAGGTTAATATCAATGAGTTTTACAAAAAGACCTTTGATTTTCAGTGCGCAGAAACCTATGAACTGAAAATCCCGAACGGCAACGGTTTGAAGTTTGAGGATATAAAAATAACCGTCACAAAGGACGGAAAAGAAATCCTTATCTTTAACGGCAATTTCAAAAAGCAGGAGATTCCCGAGGCGGCAAAGGCGGCGCCGCTGCCGCAGGACTGCGCAACCAACGAGGATTTGTACCTTTACGGTCAGCACATTGAGCAGTACCGCCACGCAACCCGCAGAGCCGAGGATTACTACCTTGAAGGCTTGCGCCGCGATAAAACAGATATGCGCCTTAATAATGCCTACGGTATGCTACTGTTCAAGAAAGGCTGTATTGCCGAAAGCGAAACCTATTTCCGCAAGGCGATTGAAAAGCAAACACGCTCAAACCCGAACCCGAACAGCGGTGAATACTATTACAATCTCGGCTTATCGCTCTTTTATCAGAACAAGCTCGGCGAGGCGTTTGACGCGTTTTATAAATCCGTCTGGAATGCGGATACACAGGCTAATGCCTATTACTTTATGGCGCAGATAAAATCAAGACAGGACGATAAAACGGCTGCGCTTGAACACCTTGAAAATGCTTTAATACATAACGCCCGCAATTTCAGCGCTATGAATCTTAAAGCGCTGCTGACAGGTGAGAAGAGCGAAACCGTTAAATATGATAGCCTGAATATACTTGCGCTGTTCATCAACGGCGCAGATGTTTCAAAGCACATCATTAATCCGAATATGCTCATTGATTTGTCACTTGAATTATGGATGGCGGGATTTAACGACAAAGCACTTGAACTGCTGAATCTCTGCAATGAGCCGTTCCCAATGCTTGATTACTATAGGGCGTTTTACAGCGGCGATAATTCCTATCTTGTTAAAGCGTTTAAGGCAAGCCCGTATTGCTGCTTCCCGAACAGAATTGAGGATATAGCAGTGCTTAAAAATGCGGTGCAGAATAATCCCGCTGATTTTAAAGCGCCGTATTATCTCGGCTGCCTCTATTATGATAAGGAACGCCACAGCGATGCGGCAAAATGCTTTGAAGCGTCCATTAAAAGGGGTGCGGATTTTGCAACGCCTTTCCGCAATCTGGCGCTGCTCAAATACAATGTTCAGCAGAGTGCAGACGAAGCCTTAACGCTTATGCAAAAGGCGTATGCGCTTGACGAAAGCGACGCGAGAATACTCTATGAATTTGATTTACTCAAAAAGCGAATGGGTGTTTCTCCGAAAGAGCGCTTGGCGTTTCTCGAAAGCCGACTTGATATTGTTAATCTCCGTGATGATTTAACGCTTGAATATATCACGCTGCTTAATCTTTCAGGCGAATATCAAAAGGCGCTTGATATGATTATGGGCAGGAAGTTTCACCCGTGGGAGGGCGGCGAAGGCAAGGTGCCCGAGCAGTATATCTTTTCAAATATCGCTCTCGGCACGCCCGAAAACGCCTTCGCTTATCCCGAAAATCTCGGCGAGGGCAAGCTCTACGGCGCACAGGAAAACCGCCAGAATTATTATATGGGGCTGAAAACTGCTGACGTTGCATTTTTTGAAAAAGCATCAACAGGTTTGAGCGAGCCCGCCTCGGCGATGTATTATAACGACCAGCCGCCCGAAACGATATTCTATCAGGGCATGGCGCTTCTGAAGCTCGGCAGAGAAAACGAGGCAAACGAGCGATTTGATAAGCTGATAAACTTCGCAGACAAGCATATTGGCGCTGAAATAAGCATTGATTATTTTGCGGTTTCATTACCCGATTTGCTCGTTTTTGACGAGGATTTAAATCTGAAAAATCGTTTGCACTGTATGTTTATGAAGGCGCTCGGTTTATACGGCAAAGGAGAAAAGGAAAAGAGCAAATCGCTTTTTGAAGAAGCGCTTGCAATTAATCCAAACACCTTCCAGATAGCAACACACTAAGGAGAACTGACTATGAGATACGACCAAACACTTAACCTTTGGGATTTTACCCTCGGCGGCTACAAAACAAAAGTAACCGTCCCGCACACCTGGAATGTGGACGATGAGGTAATGCAGCACAGAGGCAATGCCGCCTACGAAACCGCTGTGTTTATCGGCGAGGAATACAAAGGCAAAAAAGCATATCTTAAATTCAATGCAGTATATCATACGGCAAAGGTTTATGTGAATGATATCTTTGCCGGCGAGCATTCCCGTTCGTATTACAAACGCAGTAAAATTCGGTGAAGAAAATGTGATTAAAGTTGAGGTCGATAATACACACACGGATAATATGCTCCCTCACGGCGATGACTTTGACTGGGCAGATGACGGCGGTATTATCCGCCGCGTTACCCTGCAAATCCGTGAACCCAACGGCATAGAATATGCGCATATTACCGAACAGATTGACAGTATACAAAACGGACTTGCAAGCGGAACACTCATCATTAAAACAAATGTTGATAAGCCCTGTAAGGTAACGATTTGTGATTATATGACTGGTGAAAAGGTTTGTGAAAGCTCCAGCCTGACTGTGCCGTTTAAGAATCTGAAACTGTGGAGTTGCTGTTCGCCCAATCTTT
>CAJOJV010000074.1 GCA_905234995.1 uncultured Eubacterium sp.
TCGGAGGTGTGCTGGCTTTTATGTACGGAGGGTTTGACGTAATCCTTTATGCCCTCATTGCGCTCGTCGTGCTTGATTATATAACGGGCGTTGCAAAGGCGTTTTACACAAAAACCGTTTCAAGCGAAACGGGCTACAAGGGGCTTATTAAAAAGGTCGTTATCTTCATCGTCGTCGCGGTTGCGGTCATTCTGCAGCGCGTGCTCGGCGATGCGATCCCGCTCAGGGAGGTTACGATAACTTTCTTTATCTGCAACGAGGGCATATCAATCCTTGAAAACGCGGCGGAGTTTATTCCGATTCCTCAGAAGCTTAAGGACGTGCTTATGCAGCTCCGCTCCTCAAGTGAAAGTGACGACGAGGAAAAGGGTGGCGGCGATATGACCTTTGAGCAGTTCATTAAGTATTACAAGGTCGGGCAGTCCTATGCCTATAACGGCACCTACAAGGGCGAGTGCGTCAGCCTCGTTAAGCTCTATATTGAGCAGGTGCTCGGCGTAATTCCGCAGGCAATCGGCAACGCTAAAATGTACTGGCTCAGCAGAAACAGCAAATACATAAAGAGTATATTTACTCCCATTGCAAATACGCCGGATTTCATCCCGCAGCGCGGCGATGTGTTCGTCAGAACATCGGGCATTTACGGACATATAGGCATTGTAATTTCTGCAACAAAAGATTATTTTTACACTATCGAACAGAATTACAACGGGTGTGGAGTAGTTAAGAATGTGAAACATACCGATTGGAGCAATATTAATTTCCTTAGGCCGCTTAACCAGTCAAACATTAAAACAGGTGGTGCAGGCAGCTTCCCGAAGCCAGTGCAGTGGGTTAACGGCAAAAGCAAGGAATCGCTGTATTCGCAGAATAATTATAAAGGCAAACTGCTTGATATAAGCGCAGGCGCTAAGTACAATTGCTTTTCGAAAGCCGGCGATGCTTGGCTTCTGGTGGTAACAGTAAATGGCGGCAAGCACGCAACGGCAGGATTCGTTAAGTATTCCGGCGGTCTGAAGGCTGCACCGGGACAGAGTAAAAACTGGAAGAACGGCAGCACTCCCGAAACCGTATATGCCGACGTTGATTGCAAAACTAAAGTCGGCAGCCTTGGCGCTTACGAAACCGCCTACTGCCTTGCAAAGATTGACGGAATGTATCTCATTCTGTATAAGCTGAAAGACGGCACTCAAAAATGCGGCTTTGTTTCGTATAACGGCGGTTGCTAAGATAATAATGTAAAAAATACCCCTGTTCCGAACGGAGCAGGGGTATTTTTTTATTTGTTTAAATATTCTTCAATGGCTGTCTTAATAACGCTTGCTTGTGATATGCCTTCGGTTTTGCACTTTTCCTTGAAAACTTCAACGAGTTCTTTAGGCAACTCAGCTCTTACGGTTGAATAAACCTTGTTGTTATACTTGCGCTTAACTGCGCTGCTGGTTGTAGTTTTTCTTTTTTCTTCAGACATTATTAATCCTCTCTTTTATTTTTGATAGCAAGAATTAACGATGCACTTGCCAGAATAGCAGACATAATTAGTATTACAATTTTGAACTTTGAAAAAACTGTAAAAGCAAGTGATGTTAATATGCAAGCAGAAATGATTAAAAAAAGTATTGATTTTTTCATAGCTTTAAGATATACTAAGGACAGGGTCGGGGTGTTTCCACCCCTTCCCATTACCGTTTCCGTTTTCGTTTGCGATTCGTTTTCGGAGCGGTTTTCTTTTTGCCTTGATTTATGGTTACTATTAAAGCGATTGTTGCTACAATGTTTGACCATATCGCCAAGGCTATTTCTGTTATGTCCTTAGTGCTCATTATCTCACCTCCTTCATTGATTATATTATAACATACTCTGCGGAGTATGTCAACGCTTTTTTTATATTTTTTTGAATATTTTTTGAATATTTTAAAAAATCCGCCTGTTTTTTGGCGGATTTTATTATATCTTTTAGCAGTCAAGCCCGCCGTACTGACTGATAATTATGCTTGCTGCCTTAGGGTCGCACTTTTTTATATTAATCGGATACTGAAGCTTTTTGATATAGCTGAACATATAATCT